>JAITQD010000110.1 GCA_031289095.1 Azoarcus sp. | reverse complement strand
GGGTCAATGTCCTCAAGACTGACCGCGACGCCGTGCTTGAGAGGTTGCGTGCCGACGGCCTCGACGCCATGCCGTGCCCGCTGTCGCCGCATGGTATCCGCCTCGCGGGCAAGCCGGCGCTGCAAAAACATGCGCTCTTTCTCGACGGCAGTATCGAGGTGCAAGACGAGGGTAGCCAGATTCTCGGTTTTCTCGTCCAGCCCAGGCGCGGCGAGCTCGTCGTCGATTTTTGCGCCGGGGCCGGTGGGAAAACCTTGCAACTGGGCGCGATGATGCGATCGAGCGGGCGTCTCTACGCTTTCGATGTCGCTGAAAAACGCCTGGCGAGGTTGCGGGCGCGCATGGCGCGCGCCGGGTTGAGCAACGTGCATCCGATGTTGATTGCGCACGAGCACGACGCCCGGCTCAAGCGTCTCGCGGGCAAGGCCGAGCGCGTGCTGGTCGATGCGCCGTGCAGCGGCCTGGGCACCCTGCGGCGCAATCCCGACCTCAAGTGGCGGCAGACCCCGGCTGCGATTGCCGAAATGGTTGTGCGCCAGCAGGCGATCCTTGCCGCCGCTGCGCGGCTGGTGCGCCCGGGTGGGCGGCTGGTCTATGCCACATGCAGCCTGCTCGGCGAAGAAAATGAAGGTGTCGTCGATGCTTTTCTGGCGGCTCATCCCGAATTCGCCGCACTGCCGGTGCGGGACATCCTCTCGCGGCAGGGCATTGCGCTGGATACCGGCGAGCGTTTGCGCCTGTCGCCGCTCGTTCATGAAACGGATGGATTCTTTGCCGCAGTGTTGGAACGCGCCAGCGCGATGCGGTCATCCTGAGCGGTATTTTTTCACTCTCCGCAAACGTTTCTTTGTACTTCGCCCTGTAGGCATTGTGGAAAACCACAATGCTGTGGCTATAATGGCATCGTATTGTGGATATTACCTATATCACAGTACTTCTACTGTAGTCGTCGAGTCGGGCGGCCCGAAATATGAGCCTGCGACGGCCATTCCATGGAGAAAGGTCATGTCGAGAGATCCACGTTGTCAGTTTGGCTTGCGGTTGAGCGAGATGAGAAAGAGCAGGGGCTGGTCGCAGGAGCGACTGGCGGAGAAAAGCGGCTTGGCCCGTAGTTATGTGGGAGGGGTGGAGCGCGGTCAGCGTAATATCGCCCTGCTCAATATCTGCAAGCTCGCCGATGCGCTGGAATTGCCGCCGTCGGTCTTGTTGGCCTTGTCGAGCGTCGAGGCGAGCAACAAGGCGGCGTAGGCGCGCGCCGCCGCGATGTTTCAATCTTCGCGCGTGGCATCGGCCCAGCAGTTTGGCGTCTCGAACAGCCTGACCCGTTCGAGACGCAGGGTGTTGCCATAAGCGTCGCGGTAAGCGGCGGCAAGCGTCTCGAAAGCGACGGCAGCGAGATTCTCCGCCGTCGGCACCGCATCGAGGATCACGGTTTTGTGTCCGGGCAGGGAAGCGAGGAATTCCAGCACGCGGGTATCCTGACGCCAGGCGAGAAAGGCGTGATCCCAGCGGCTGACCACTTTTTCCCAAGCGATGCGCTTTATTTCACTGAAATCCATCACCATGCCGTTGACCTCGCTACCAGGCGCGTCGATGATGTCGCCGCCGAGGCTTATTTCGAGCACGTAGCGATGGCCGTGAAGGTGCCGACACTGACTGGCGTGATCCGGGATGCGGTGGCCGGCATCGAATTCGAGACGACGGGTGATGCGCATGCTTGTCTCTTGCTTGCAGGGGCGCGGAGTATAGCATTGCTCTCGCATCATCCGGGCAGGAAGGGTATCATGGCGCGCTATTCGCAATGAGGCGTCCCGGCTGTTGTCAGGCTGGTGATACAAGAGGAGAAGCCTTCATGCCTTTCATGCCATGGTCCGATGCGTTCATCCTGGGCATCGACTCCATAGACAAACAGCATCGCTGGCTGGTTGATGCGACAAATCGCCTTTACGACGAAATCGAGTCCCGCAATCCGGAGCGCGAGGTTCTCAAGGAAATCCTGGAAGGGCTGGTGGATTACACCGTCAATCACTTCATCGTCGAGGAAGACCTGTTCAACCGCCTCGGCTATCCGGAAGAAAAAAACCACCGGGCGCGGCACGACGAGTTTGCCCGCCATGCCCTCGAACTGCTGCTCAAGTTCGAGAAAGGCGAATCGGTTTCGGAGGAAATGCTCCGCTTCCTGCAATCGTGGCTGATCAACCACATCATGAAGGAAGACCGGGCCTACGTGCCTTTCCTGAAGGAAAAAGGCGTCAACTGACCGATTTTCAGCACGAAGCCGTACTCATGGGGGTGAGACATCTCCCCGTGGGTCGTCGTGTTTTGCATGGCGCCGCTTCGATGCCGTCGCCGGTGCTAGACTCCCTTATCCATTTCGCTGACCGAGGAATGCCACGCCATGCCTCTCCCTGATTTTCTGCGCCGTCTGCTCCGTCTCGCCACGCGCCCGCGCTTTGACATGCGCGAGCGCGTCGTGCAGTGCATGGGGCCGCATGGGTTGCATCGCATGGCCTATACCGAATGGGGCGACCCAGACAACCCGAGGGTGCTGGTCTGTGTGCATGGCCTCACGCGCAACGGGCGCGATTTCGACGTACTTGCCCAGGCGCTTTCCAACGAATACCGGGTGATCTGTCCTGATGTTGTCGGACGTGGCCGCAGCGACTGGCTGGGCGTGAAATCCGATTACGCGTTTCCTCTCTACGTCTCGGACATGGTGACGCTCATCGCGCGCCTGGGGGTGTTGCACGTCGATTGGGTAGGCACCTCGATGGGCGGCGTGATCGGCATGCTGCTCGCCAGCCAGCCGCACACGCCGGTGCGCCGCCTCGTGCTCAACGACGTGGGGCCGCTGATCACCGCCGAATCGCTGCGCCGCATCGCGCGCTACATCGGGCGTGCCCCGGTGTTCCCCTCCATGGACGCCGCCGAAAGCTACATGCGCGAAATCGGCGTTGCCTACGGCCCGCTCACCGACGAACAATGGCGCCATCTCACCCGCTACAGCGTGCGGCCGGTCGAGAAAGGTCATGCTTTCCTGTACGACCCCGGCCTGGGCGATCCTTTCCACATGATGCCCATCCTGCTCGACGTCGAAGTGTGGGGCGCTTTCGACCGCATCCGTTACCCGGTGCTGGCGATCCGTGGCGGGGAGTCCGACCTGCTCAAACGCCAGACCTGGCAGGAAATGGCCAGGCGCGGCCCGAAAGCGCAGCTCATTGAATTTCCTGGCATCGGCCATGCCCCGATGCTGATGGCCGACGATCAGGTCGCCGCTATCCGCGACTTCCTGCTCAGCCCGCCTCGCAAAGGCGAAAAAGGCGAGCCGGCCTGAACGCCGGGGGCCGCATGACCGTCGCTTCGCCGGATTTCGCACCGGACTATGCCGTGGTCGACTCCGGCGCGCAGGGGCGGGCTGTGCTGGTCTTCCCCTTTATCGGGCAAAAACTGCTGATCGGCCCGGACGCGGTATTGCCATGTGCGCAAGATCTGCAAGATATGGGGTCGCCCTTGCGCACATTTCGTTTCGGAACGTTTGGCGGGCGGGATTGCGTCATGAAAGTCTGGCCCGCCGGGCTGACCGTCCCGCCGCAACTGACCGTCGGCGACTACCGTTCTTTGTGGGGACAATGGCCGCCCGGCTGTCTTGCTGCGCTCGTGCGTGCCCGGCAACTCGCCGTCTGGATACTGGATCACCGTTGTTGCGGCGCTTGCGGACAGGCGATGGACTTGAGCCGCAGCGAAATTGCCTGTGTTTGTCCGGCCTGTGGCCACAAGGCGTATCCGCGCATTTCGCCGGTTGCCATCGGTCTCGTGTGCAAGGGCGATGAAATCCTGCTCGCGCGCTCGCCGCACTTCGCGCCTGGCATGTACAGCGCCCTGGCCGGTTTCGTCGAAGCGGGAGAGAGCGCCGAAGAATGTCTGCGCCGCGAAATACGGGAGGAAGCCGGTATCGAGGTTGGCAACATCCGCTACTTCGGCAGCCAGTCGTGGCCTTACCCGCATTCGCTGATGCTCGGCTTCCTCGCCGACTACCAGGGCGGCGAACTGGTCGCGCAGGAAAAAGAAATCGAAGACATCGGCTGGTTCTGTTTCGACAGCCTGCCCATTTTGCCGCATCCCAGCTCGCTCGCCCGGCGGATGATCGAAGCCGTGCGCACGGCGATCGCGCCCCGACCGTGACCTGTTACCCGGCTCGATACATGGTGTGTGCTCTAATAACCGCGCCGCATTTTTTGCCGGAGACATCCCATGAGCGAAGAACAAAGATTCCGCCTCGTCACGCGCAGTGACTTCGACGGCCTGGTTTGCGCCGTACTGCTGAAAGAACTCGATCTCCTGAACGAAATCAAGTTCGTTCATCCCAAGGACATGCAGGACGGTCTCATCGAGATTACCGAGCATGACATCACCACCAATCTTCCCTATGTTCCCGGCGCACACTTGGCGTTCGATCATCACCTGTCCGAAACCATCCGCAACCCCGGCGAGCATCCGAACTACATCATCGACCCGGACGCGCCTTCGGCGGCGCGGGTGGTCTACAACTACTACGGCGGCAAAAGCACCTTCCCCAAGATCTCCGACGACATGATGACGGCGGTGGACAAGGCCGACAGCGCCCAGTTTACCCGCGACGACATCCTCGACCCCAAAGGCTGGGTACTGCTCAATTACCTGATGGATTCCCGCACCGGACTCGGACGCTTCCGTGAATTCCGCATCAGCAATTACATACTGATGATGCAGTTGATCGGCTACTGCAAACAACATGGTGTCGACGAAATTCTCGAACTTCCCGACGTCAAGGAACGGAAAGAACTCTACTTTCAGCACGTCGACAAGGCGAAAGAGCAGATCAAACGCTGCGCCACCGTCCACAAAAACCTGGTGGTGCTGGATCTGCGCGGCGAAGAGATCATCTACGCCACCAACCGCTTCGTGATCTACGCGCTTTTCCCGCAGACCAACATCTCCATCCACGTCATGTGGGGCCTGAAGCAGCAGAACACCGTCCTTGCCACTGGCAAATCCATCCTCGACCGTTCCAGCAAGACCAACGTCGGCGAACTCATGCTTGAATACGGTGGCGGCGGGCACCAGGCTGCGGGCACCTGCCAGATCGCCAACGACAAGGCTGCCGAAGTGCTCAAGGAGTTGATCGTGCGCATCAACGCCGACGGCTGACACCCGTTTTTCGTCTCAAGCTGGCGGGGCTGGGCTAATATTCGGGCGGGAACATCACCAGGGAACACTTTTGAGACAAATCGTTCTCGACACCGAAACCACCGGCCTCGACTGGAGAAACGGTGACCGCGTCGTCGAAATCGGCTGCGTCGAACTGCTTGATCGCAGCCTGACCGGCAGGCATTTCCACGTTTATATCAACCCCGAACGCCCCGTTTCCGCCGAGGCGGTCGCCATCCACGGCCTCAACGACGAATTTCTCGCCGACCAACCCGTATTCGCCGCCATTGCCGCCGATTTTGAAGCATTCGTGCGTGGCGCCGAACTGGTGATCCACAACGCCTCTTTCGACGTCGGCTTCCTCGATCACGAACTCGGCCTACTGAGCCGTCCGTTGGTCAGGGAACTGTGCAATGACGTCATCGATACCCTGCAAATGGCGCGGGAGCAGAACCCCGGCAAAAGGGCCTCGCTTGATGCACTGTGCGAACGGCACGGTATCGACAACGCCCGCCGCACCCTGCACGGGGCGCTGCTCGATGCCGAACTGCTCGCCGAAGTCTACCTGGCGATGACTCGCGGGCAGGAAAGCCTGATCATGGCGCTGGAAGAAGATCCTGTCGCCGAGGCGGGGGCGGATTCCGTTTCCGACGAGCGGTTGACCCTGCAAGTGCTGTGGGCATCGGACGAGGAAGTAGCCTTGCACGATGCAGTGCTGGCGGACATCGCCAAGGCGAACAAAGGCGTGTGCCTATGGCGGACGGAATCTGCAGCCGTAACATGAAGCGGTTCTAATCGGGAGCAACGATAAATGCCAACCATTCTGGTGACCGGCGGCGCGGGTTACATTGGCTCACACACTTGCCTTGCGCTGCTGCGCAGCGGTTACGACGTGGTGGTGATCGACGATTATTCCAATTCGTCGCCGGTGGCGCTCGAACGGGTCGAACGCCTTGCCGGACGGCGCTTCAGCGCCGTGCTCCAAGCGGATGTTGCCGACGTGGCGGCGTTGGACAGTCTTTTCATTGCGTACGATATGGATGCCGTCATCCATTTCGCCGCCAAAAAGGCGGTCGGCGAGTCGGTGCGCATACCGCTGGCCTATTACCGCAGCAATCTCGGCGGTCTTTTTGTCCTGCTTGACCGGATGGCTCGCCACGGCGTGAAGCGGCTGGTGTTCAGCTCGTCGGCGACGGTCTATGGTGATCCCGCCAGCGTGCCGATTCGTGAGGATTTTCCGCTCAAAGTGACCAATCCCTATGGGCGCACCAAGTTGATGAGCGAGGAAATTCTGCGCGACGTGGCTGCCGCCGATCCCGCCTGGAAAATCGCGCTGTTGCGTTATTTCAACCCGGTCGGAGCCGATCCGGCGGGACAGATCGGCGAAGACCCGCGGGATATTCCCAATAATCTGATGCCTTACGTGTGTCAGGTGGCGGTGGGCAAGCTTCCCGAGTTACAGGTGTTCGGCAACGATTATCCGACACTCGACGGCACTGGGGTGCGCGATTACATTCACGTCTCCGATCTCGCCGCTGGCCATCTCGCGGCGCTCGCCAGGCTCGAAACGCTGGCGGCGGTGAGCGCGATCAACCTCGGTGCCGGGCGCGGCTACAGCGTGCTGGAAGTCGTGCGCGCTTTCGAGGCGGCTTCCGGGCATCCCGTGCCGTACCGGATCGTAGCCCGCCGTTCCGGCGACGTCGCCGAGTGCTGGGCCGACCCGGCGTTGGCCGCCACGCTCCTGGGCTGGCGGGCGGAGCATGGCATCGACGCCATGTGCCGCGACGCCTGGCGCTGGCAGGCGGGCAATCCGGAGGGTTACAGGACGGCATGAGGCGCAAAACGCGTGGCAAGGGCGGGTGCGACCCGCTATAGTGACCCGTCGGATTTCTCTTTTTTTCCTTTCCCTACGGTCATGCAACTCGTTTTGATCAGCGGCCTGTCCGGCTCGGGCAAGAGCATCGCGCTCAAGGTGCTCGAAGACGCCGGGTACTACGTCGTCGACAATCTGCCAGCCATGTTGCTGCCGCAACTGGTGACGTCCCTGCGCAACGCCGGTTATCGGTGCATTGCCGTGTCGGTCGATGTACGCTCCGGCGACAGCGTCGCGGCGCTGCCGCGCCAGATGGCGCCGTTGCGCGAAATCGCCGAGGATTTGCGCTTTATTTTTCTTGATGCGCGTGACGATACGCTGATCGCCCGTTTTTCCGAGACGCGCCGCCGTCATCCGCTGGCGGGAGAAGGTGCTTCGCTCGAAGAAGCGATTCGCCGCGAACGCGAAATGCTCGACGGTATTTCCCTGCTCGGCCACCGTATCGACACCAGCGACATGCACCCCAATATCCTGCGTAACCGGGTGCGGGATTTCGTCGAAGTCGAGGCGAGCGAGGGGCTCATCCTGATGTTTCAGTCCTTCGGCTTCAAATACGGCATTCCGCTTGATGCCGACATGGTGTTCGACGTCAGGTGCCTGCCCAATCCCTATTACGATCCGCGTCTTCGTCCGCTGACCGGGCGCGATCCGGAAGTGATCGCCTATTTCGCGCAGTTATCCGAAGTTGATCGCATGATCGAAGACATTCGCCGTTTCGTTGCTTCCTGGTTGCCGAGTTTCATCCACGATAATCGCAGCTATCTCACCGTCGCCATCGGTTGCACGGGTGGGCAGCATCGTTCGATCTACATCGTCGAACGCCTTGCCGACGCTTTCCGCGCGAGCAACCGCATGCTTGTCCGTCATCGTGCGGCGGAGCGGCGCATGGGGGATCGCGCGACGGACGGGTGATGCGCCCGTTCGCGGCGTGGCGGGAATTGCTGCGACCCGGCGACTGCGCCGTCGTGGCGCTCGGGGCCGTGCTGTGCGTTGTCGCCGGGTTCGACCTGTGGCGCGGCGGTGTGCCCGATGGTGTTGTCGTGCGTACGGGCGGCAAGGTTTTTGCCGAGACCGACCTTTCCCGGGTGCGCCGCATTGTGGCGCCGGGGCCGCTGGGCGTGACGGTGATCGAAATCGAACCCGGTCGCGCCCGCGTCGCTTCCGACCCAGGCCCGCGCCAATATTGCGTGCGGCAGGGCTGGCTGACCCGCGCCGGCGCGGTGGCGATTTGCGCTCCCAATGAAGTCAGCCTGACGTTGACCGGGCGAGGAGGGGGTTTTGACTCGCTCAGTTATTGAACTCACGCCCACGGTCGAGGATCGCCGCATTGCGCGTCACGCGGCGGCGGCCATCGCGCTGACGGTGGCCGAGGCGGCCATTCCCCTGCCGTTGCCCGGCGTCAAGCCGGGTCTTGCCAACATTGTCACCCTGGTGGTGCTGGCGCGTTGGGGCTGGCGTGAAGCGGCGTGGGTGTCGTTGTTGCGGGTGTTTGCCGCCAGTCTGTTGCTTGGACAATTTCTCGCGCCCGGGTTTTTCCTGAGTCTTGCCGGGGCGCTGGCGAGCCTTTTCGTGTTGGCCGGGGCGATGCGGTTGCCACGGCGCTGGTTTGGGCCGGTCAGTCACAGCATCCTGGCTGCGTTCGCCCATATCGGTGCGCAACTCGTCGTCGCCCGCCTGTGGCTGGTGCCCCACGATGGGGTGTTTTATCTTGCACCACTCATGGGTGGGGCAGCGGTGCTTTTCGGCGTGGTCAACGGCTTTGCCGCCGCCGCGCTGCTGCGCGAAATGCGCCGCCTGGACGGGGAACGGCGTGGGGCGGGCGGCATCAAAGAGGACGCGCCGCCGCAGTTATAATAATATTCACCATTCGTGCAAGCGATGACGGCTGCTTGCCCATGACATCCCAACCAGAAGACTTGCATGGATCTCCGTATTCCCGCCACGCTTTCCGGCCCTCTGCTTGAAATGGAGCGCCAGTTTCTCGATCACGCCACTACGATTGAACGATGGTTCCGCGAACAATGGCGCGACCGTGTACCGCCGTTTTACGGCTCGGTCGATTTGCGCAATGCCGGGTACAAGCTCGCGCCCGTCGACATGAATTTGTTTCCCGGCGGGTTCAACAATCTCAACCCCGCTTTTCTGCCCTTGTGCGTGCAGGCCGCGCAGGTTGCGGTTGAGCGTCTGTGTTCTGGCGCCAGACGCGTGTTGTTGATTCCCGAGAATCACACCCGCAACCAGTTTTATCTGCGGAACGTGGCGCGGCTGGCGGCCATCTTGCGCCTGACCGGGCTGGAAGTGCGTATCGGCAGCCTGTTGCCCGAGCTTGTCGCGCCGACGACGCTGATGCTCTCCGATGGGTCGAGCCTGACGCTGGAGCCGCTGCGGCGGCAGGGTAATCGCCTGGGACTGGAGGGGTTCGATCCCTGCGCTATTTTGCTCAACAACGACCTTTCCGCCGGGGTGCCCGAGATTCTCGCGGGACTGGACGAGCAATGGCTGATTCCGCCACTGCACGCGGGCTGGCATACGCGCCGCAAGTCGCGCCACGCTGCGGTGTATGAACGGGTGCTGCGGGCGTTCGCGGAAGAAATCGACATTGATCCGTGGCGCATCGGCCCGGCCTTCCTTGTCTGCGGGGGAATCAATTTCCAGGAGCGCGCTGGCGAGGAGTGTCTGGCCGCCCAGGTCGACGCCCTGTTGGTCGATATCCGCCGCAAGTACCGCGAGTACGGTATCGACGACGAACCCTTCGTGGTGGTCAAGGCCGATGCCGGCACTTACGGCATGGGGGTGATGACGGTGAAGAACGCCTCAGAGGTTGTGGGCCTCAACCGTCGCCAGCGCAACAAGATGGCGGTGGTGAAGGAAGGGCTGGCGGTCGGGGAGGTCATCGTGCAGGAAGGGGTGCGCACGTTCGAGACCATCGAGGGCGCAGCGGCGGAGCCGGTCATCTATATGCTGGATCACTACGTGGTCGGGGGGTTCTACCGTGTGCACACGGCGCGCGGCAGCGATGAGAACCTCAACGCGCCGGGTATGGAGTTTCGGCCTCTGGCGTTCGATTCGCCGTGTTGTACGCCCGATTGCCGGCAGGCGCTGGATGCCGCGCCCAATCGTTTTTATGTCTATGGCGTGATCGCGCGCCTGGCGCTGCTTGCTGCGTCGGTCGAAATCGAGGAGACCCATCCTGACAAGGCGGCTGCCGTCGCGGGTGTCGCCGAGGCTGCGCCCGCGCTTTGATCAAGAGGGGCTACTCATGACGTCGTTCGAGTTCGCTTTCATCGTCGATCCGCTGCCGGAGCTGAAAGCCTACAAGGATTCCAGCGTGGCGATGATGCGCGCCGCCGCCGCGCGTGGTCATGCGGTATGGGCGATCCGGCGCGAGGATATTGTCTGGCGCGACGGTGTGGTCGCTGCGCGCGCTGCGCCGCTCGCCCTGCATGCCGATGACCACGATTGGTACACGGCGGACGAGGAAGACGTTCGCGCCCTCTCTGCGTTCGATGCGGTGTTGATGCGGCAAGACCCGCCATTCGATTTTGAATACGTCGCCGCGACCTGGCTGCTTGAGCGCGCCGCCGTGGCGGGTGCGCGCGTGTTCAACGCCCCGCGCGCGGTGCGCGATCATTCCGAAAAACTGGCGATCACCGAATTTCCGCAATTCATCCCCGTCACGCTGGTGGCGCGCGAACCGGGGCGCATCCACGCTTTTATCGACGAAATCGGCGACGTTGTGCTGAAACCGCTCGACGGCATGGGCGGCAGCCAGGTCTTCCGCGTCGCCGCCAAAGACCCCAACCGCAATGTGATCGTCGAAACCCTCACCTGCAACGGCGCACGCACGATCATGGCGCAACACTACTTGCCGGGTATCCGCGACGGCGACAAACGGGTGCTCATCATCGGCGGCGAAATTGTGCCCTATGCGCTGGCGCGCATCCCGCGCGAAGGCGAAACACGCGGCAACCTCGCCGCCGGCGGGCGCGGCGTGGCAATGCCGCTGACCGTGCGCGAATGGGAAATCGCCGGCTTTCTCGCCCCGATCCTGTGGAAGCGCGGCTTGCTGATCGTCGGGCTCGATATTATCGACGGGCATCTCACCGAGATCAACGTGACCAGCCCGACTTGCATGGTGGAAATTACCGCACAGCAAGGGTTCGATGTTGCGGGACTGGCAATCGGCATGCTGGAGCGGCTGTGCGTTTGATGGGACGGCGGGGAGAGCGGGTGGCCCGTTTCTTTGGCCGTATGGCTGCGGAACTCGTTGAATGGCTTGCCCCTTCGGGGCGCGTGGCCTTGCCATCAGGACGACAGGTACGGGATGCCATGAATGACAGTGGTTTTCATCCGGATCGGGCGTTCGATGACGACGGCCACAAATTTGACTCGGACAGTCCTCGCCAGACGGCCAAAGAAACGGGCCACCCGCCTGGAAGGTCATCGGAGATATTACGCGCGATTTTTTTGCCGCTGTTGTTGGTGTGTACCCTGTTGGCAGGGTGCACACGGGAACAGATTTTTCAGCGCGAAGCCTATGTTTTCGGGACGCGAGTGGAGGTGGCCGTCTATGGCAGTGAGTACGCGCGCGCCGATGCCGCAATGGCCGCCGTGTTGCGTGAGTTCGACCGCCTGCATCGCGCCTATCATGCCTGGGAACCGTCGGAACTGACCGCACTCAACGACGCGCTCGCGCGCGGCGAATCCCTCGAAGTCTCGCCCGAATTGGCGGCAATGTTGCGTGACGCGCAGCGGATGGCCGCCAGCGGCGATGAACTGTTCGACCCCGCCCTCGGCGGATTGATCGAACTCTGGGGGTTCCACTCTGACACCTTCGTACCCGTCCGGCCCGACCCGGCGGCGCTCGCCGCGCTCAAGGCCGCGCAGCCGCGCATGCGCGACCTCGTGATCGACGGCAACCGCGTCTCCAGCCGCAACCGGGCGGTGAAGATCGACCTCGGCGGCTATGCCAAAGGCTATGCGCTCGACCGCGCCGCCGCCATTTTGCGCGAACAGGGCATCCACAATGCGCTCATCAACATCGGCGGCAACATCCTCGCCCTGGGCGGCAAGGGCGGCCAGCCGTGGCGAATCGGCGTCCAGCACCCGCGTCAGCCCGCGACGCTGGCGACGATGCCGCTCTACGACGGCGAGGCGGTGGGCACTTCCGGTGACTATCAACGTTACTTTGAACTCGACGGTGTGCGTTACGCCCATTTGATCGACCCGCGCACCGGAGAGCCGGCGCGCGCCACACAGGCGCTGACCGTGCTGGTGACGCCACGCCCGAACGTCGGCGCCCTGTCGGATGCGGCAAGTAAACCCGCCTATCTGGCGGGCGACGGCTGGCGCGAACAGACGCGCCATTTCGCCATTGATCATGCCTTGCGGGTGGGGGCCGGCGGGCGCATCGAAGTCACGCGAGCACTCCGGGCGCGGCTGGAATTCCCGGTGCCGCTCGAAGTGAACGTGGTCGACTGACGAGCCGTTCAGCGTCCGTCTTCGTCGCGCGCTTTTTTTTCTTCGAGTTCGCGGATGCGGGCGTCGTAGCGTTCACGGTCGCGGCGGGCAGCCTCGGCGCGGCGGGCGGCTTCCGCGCGGGACTTGGCGCGGGGTTTCTTGTTCGCGCTCTGACGCGCGGCGGGTTTGCGCGGCGCGCTCGTGTTGTTGTCGGGGCGCAGTCTCGGTGTGGCGGTGTCGGCGCTTGGCCCGGTAACGTCCGGGTGCGGCTTGGCGCCATGTTCCGCGGTCTTTTTCGCTGCTTCGGTGGCGACTCGGTTGCGTTCGGCGAGATCAATCTGGTGCGCTTCGGTTTCGAGCGCGCGCGCGCGACGGACGACGGTCAGGCGTTCGGACTTGGCGTCGTCGATGCAGTTATTGACCAGAAACCGCTTGTAGCACGCCGCTTCCGCCGTCTGGTAGGCCGCATCGGCTTCGTCGCGCAGGCGGTCGGCTTCGTCGCGCAAGTCCTCGACAAGTTTGGCGGGGTCGGGCGGGGGGGCGTCGTCGGCGGTGGCCGGAATGACTGGCGCGACAAGCAAAAGGCAGGCGAGAAGGCGAAGCGGGAAACGGGCAGGCATGCGGGACACACGGTGGCGCAAATTCGAGTGTGCGTAGAATAGCGCCTTTCCTTCATCGTCTGCGTATTCGAGCGTGATCTGTTTTCGTAATCTGTGTCTTGCCCGGGGCGCGCGTCTCCTGATCGAAGAGGCGTCGCTCCAGATATTTCCGGGCTGGAAAGTGGGCCTCACCGGCGCCAACGGCAGTGGCAAATCGAGCCTGTTCGCCTTGCTGCGCGGACAGTTGTTTCCGGATCGGGGCGACCTGGCATTGCCGCCTGCCTGGACGATTGCTCACGTCGCGCAGGAGACGCCCGCTTTGCCGTGCGCGGCCATCGAGTACGGGCTCGACGGCGCCGCCGAACTGCGCCGTATCGCAGCGGAACTGGGGGTGGCCGAGGCCGCCCACGATGGGGTGCGCATTGCCGGATTGCATGCGCGCATGCAGGAAGCCGATGCTTACACGGCGCGCTCGCGCGCGGCGGCACTGCTCGACGGACTGGGATTCGCGCCCGCCGACGCGGAACGGGCGGTGGCGGACTTTTCCGGTGGCTGGCGGATGCGGCTCAATCTCGCACAGGCGCTGATGTGCCGTTCCGACCTGCTGCTGCTCGATGAGCCGACCAATCACCTCGACCTCGACGCGGTGATCTGGCTCGAACAATGGCTGCGCGACTATCGCGGCACCTTGATGATGGTTTCGCACGACCGCGATTTTCTCGATGCCTGTGTCGATCACATCGCGCACATCGAGCAGGGGCGGCTCACGCTCTACAGCGGCGGTTATTCCGATTTCGAGCGCCAGCGCGGCGAACGGCTGGCCCAGCAGCAGGCGTTGTTTGAGCGCCAGCAGCGCGAGGTCGCGCACATGGAGGATTACATCCGGCGTTTTCGCGCCAAGGCCACCAAGGCGCGGCAGGCGCAGAGCCGGATCAGAGCGCTCGAACGCATGGAGCGGGTCGCCGCCGCTCACGTCGATACGCCGTTTTCCTTTTCATTCCGTGCGACGCCAGCGGCGCCCGATCCGCTTTTGCAAATCGAGGATGGCGCGGTGGGGCACGGCGAGGCGAACGTGCTCGAAAACATCGTTCTGAGCTTGCGACCCGGCGAGCGCACCGGCCTGCTGGGCAGGAACGGAGCTGGCAAATCAACCCTGATCAAGATGCTGGCCGGGCAATTGGCGCTACGGACGGGGCGGCGACGCGAGGGCAAAGGGTTGGCGATCGGCTATTTTGCCCAGCACCAACTCGAAGCCCTGCGCCCGGACGAATCTGCGCTCCAGCACATGACGCGGCTTGATTCCGCCGCGCGCGAGCAAGATTTGCGCGACTACCTTGGCGGTTTCGATTTTCGCGGCGATGGCAAGGATGGCCGTTCCACGCCGGCCACCACGCCTTGCGGGCCATTTTCCGGCGGCGAGAAGTCGCGCCTGGCCCTGGCGCTGCTCATCTGGCGGCGTCCCAATCTGTTGTTGCTCGACGAACCCACCAATCACCTCGATCTCGAAATGCGTCATGCGCTGACCCTTGCGCTACAGGAATACGACGGGGCCATGGTGTTGGTCTCGCACGACCGCGCCTTGTTGCGGGCGTGCTGCGACCGCCTGTTGCTGGTCGATGGCGGTCGCCTCCAGCCTTTCGACGGCGACATCGACGATTACCGCGACTGGCTGGCGGCGCGTCGCACCGAGCGGAACCGGGGTGGGCCGGATGCTGCGCGTGCGTTGCGCCGCGCGGGTCGCGCCCAGGTCGAGGCCGAGCGTCAGGCCATGCTCGCGGCGCGGCGACCGCTCGTCAAAGAAGTCGGACAAATCGAAAAAAAACTGGCCGGTTGGTCGGGCGAAAAAAATCTGCTCGAAGCGCGGCTTGCCGATCCCGCGTTCTATGATGCCGCCGATCCCGGCAAGCGCGCGCAATGGCAGGAACTGCTCAAGCGTCAGGCCGATCTGTCCGCCTGGATCGAGGAAGCCGAAACGCGCTGGCTGGAATTGTCGGCGCAGCTTGAAGATCTGCTGCCGGATCAAGGCTGAAAAAGCGGGTTTTGGGTTCAGCCTTCCACCCACTTTGCCGGGTCGATTTTCCAGGTCTCGAAGTTCTCGTAGCCGGTGATGCGATCCTGTGAACGGCGCAGGTCGAGCGTTTCGGGCGGCAGGTAGTAGCCACGGGTGTGGAAGACGATCTTGACCGTGGGCTGCATGAGCTTGTCCGGGTGCTGTTCCTCGACGATGGCGAGCCGCCCGCTCTCCAGCCGCACCAGTGAGCCGGTCGGGTAGATGCCGAGCGCGCGGATGAAGACTTGCGCCAGTTCCGGGTTGAAATGGAACTTGCTCCATTCGAGGATTTTGCGCATCGCTTCAGTTGGCGGCATTCCCTTGTGATAACAGCGGTTCGATGTGATGGCGTCATAGACGTCGACAATGGCGCTCATCTGGCCGTAACGGCTGATTTCATCGCCCTTGAGCCGGTTCGGGTAGCCGCTGCCGTCGTAGCGTTCGTGGTGCTGGGCGGCAACGTCCAACGCGATGGGGCTGATGCCCGGTGTGGCCGCCAGGATGATCTTGCTCTGCACCACATGCGATTTCATCTCGGCGAATTCCGCATCGGTGAGCTTGCCCGGCTTGTTCAGGATGTTGTCGGGGATCGTGGCCTTGCCGACGTCGTGGAGCAGGGCGCCGACGGCGATCTCGTGGATGACTTCGCGCGGCATGTCCAGGGTGCGGGCGAACGAGGTCATCAGGGCGCATACCGATACCGAATGTTGGAACGTGTATTCGTCGTGGTTCTTGAGTTGCGCCAGCGGCAGCAGGGCGTCCTGCTGGCGGAAGATGGAATCGACGATGCGTTCGACCACCGGTTCAATCTGTTCGATCTCGATCTGCTTGCCCAGGCGGACGTCGTGCAGCATGCCGGACACGATGCGATTGGCTTCCGCATGCAGTTTGCGGGCGCGCTGGCGTTCCTTGCCGAGGACGACCGGCGTAGGTGCGCTGGGCGCGGTCTCCTTGATCGGGGTGTTGTCCGTGCGGCTGCTTTCTTCCTGCGCGGGCGCTTTGTCGACATCGACGCCTTTCGATGTGTCGATGTAGATTTCCCGGGTGCCGGTGGCGACGATTTTCTGCAAGGTTTTTTCGTTGTCGACGAGAAAACGGCTGCGCAGAAAGTTGTGTTCGATCCAGCCGCAGTTGAGATCATGTATGTACATACCGATCTGGAGCTTGGCGGTGGGGATGAGTTTTATCATGACAGATGGAAATGTTTTCGCCGCTTCAGGGGCGTTGGCCACCGGGTAAAGGGTGAAAGTTGCAACGGCATATTGTGTCACCGATCATGGCCGAGAAAGTTATACATCCGTCACAGCGGCCAGGACTTCCCGGATTACCGGCGGAGGCGGTGTAGCGTCGGCAGTCCTCCTTCCCTGTCGTGACGAGCCGCGCTTCCGTTTCGCGCTACTGCTAGAATCACGCCTTTCAAGCGTTCAAACTCAGGAGTACCGCGGTGCGCATTGTCTGTCTCGACCTCGAAGGAGTGCTGGTGCCGGAAATCTGGATCGAATTCGCCGGGCGCGCCGGTATTCCGGAACTGAGCCGCACCACACGCGACGAGCCGGATTACGACACCCTGATGAAATACCGGCTCGCCATTCTCGCCGGGCATCGCCTCGGCTTGCCCGACATCCAGAAAGTCATTGCAGGCATGGAGCCGCTGCCCGGCGCACGCGCGTTTCTCGACAGCCTGCGCGAGCGATATCAGGTTGTCATCCTCTCCGACACCTTTTACGAATTTGCCCACCCTTTGATGCGGCAACTCGCTTGGCCAACGCTGTTCTGCCATAGCCTCGACACCGATGCTGCCGGGGTGGTGGTGAACTACCGCTTGCGCATGGCCGACCAGAAACGCCAGGCGGTGCTGCGTTTCCGCGAACTCAACTTCAAAGTGGTCGCGGCGGGCGACTCCTACAACGACACCGCCATGCTGGGGGCCGCGCACGGCGGCATCCTGTTCAGTCCGCCCGATAACGTGGCGCGGGAATTCCCGCAGTTCCCCGTTGTGCGCGACTATGCCGCCCTGCGCACCGAAATCGACCGCGCCTTCGCGCGCGCGGCCTGAAGCCGTCATGCTGCGGGAGCGTTTTTATACCCTGACTGCTTCCTGTCCCGATCAGGTCGGCATCGTCGCCCGCGTCTCGGGTTTTCTCGCCGCGCACAAGGGCTGGATTCTCGAAACGTCCCTGCACGCCCAGCCGCCCGACGAGCACGACGAAACCGGACGCTATTACATGCGTGTCGAAATTCGCGCCGACTCGCTGCCCTTTGCGCTGCCCGAACTGTGCGAACGTTTCCGGTCTGTTGCTGAAGATCTGGACATGGAGTGGAAAATTGCCGATTCGGCGCTCAGGAAACGGGTAGTCATTCTCGTCAGCCAGCAGGAACATTGCCTTTACGATTTGCTGGCGCGCTGGCAGGCGCAGGAACTGGACATTGACATTCCCTGCGTGATCTCCAACCACGAAACCTTTCGTGGCTTCGTCGAGTGGCATGGCATACCGTTTCATTGCGTGCCGGTCACCTCCGATGGCAAGGACGCGGCCTATGCCGAAGTGCGGCGCATCTTTGAAGAAGCACG
Source organism: Azoarcus sp. (assembly GCA_031289095.1). Taxonomy (GTDB): domain Bacteria; phylum Pseudomonadota; class Gammaproteobacteria; order Burkholderiales; family Rhodocyclaceae; genus WRNU01. Next base: position 14,356 of record JAITQD010000110.1, on the reverse strand, counting down.
CGGCGACACCATGGTGCTGGCGCGCTACATGCAGATTCTCTCGCCCGCACTTTGTGCTGCTTATCCGGGGCAAATCATCAACATCCACCACAGCTTTCTGCCCAGCTTCGTGGGGGCGCGTCCCTATCACCAGGCGTGGGCCAAGGGCGTGAAACTGATCGGGGCCACTTGCCATTACGTTACCGCCAATCTCGACCAGGGGCCGATCATCGAGCAGGACGTGATCCGCATCGACCATACCGATACGGTCGCCGACATGGTGCGCTACGGCAAGGATATTGAAAAAACCGTGCTGGCCCGTGGTTTGCGCTATCACATCGAGGGGCGCGTGCTGCTCCACGGCAACAAGACCATCGTGTTTCGCTGAAAGGGTGACGTCTCGTCAAAAAAACGGCCTCGCACATCGTGCGAGGCCGTTTTTCATGAAGCGTGTGTCTCAGAACTTGTAACCGATGCCGACGAAATACACCCAGGGGTCGACTTCCACGTCAACTTTGACCGGGGTGTTGCCGAGGCGGGTTTTGGCCTGGGTATCAATGTCGATCTTCCAGACAGCGGCGTTCAGGAACAGCTTGTCGGAAATGGCGATGTCAGCGCCGACCTGAAGCGCCCAGCCGAACGAATTCTCCAGTTCAAGGCCGTGAAAATTGTTCGCCTTTGCCTTGCTGCTGAGTTTTTCATTGAAGAACCATGTGTAATTCAGACCGACGCCGACATAGGGCTGGAACCTGGATTTCGTGTCGAGAAAGAAATACTGCGCACTGAGTGTCGGCGGCAGGTGCGTGGCTTTGCCAAGAGTGCCATCGATTGCGGGATTGACGCCTTTGACCTTGATGGTGTGGGTGAACGGGGTCGCGGCCAGCAATTCAACGCCAAGGTGAGGCGCAACGATCCAGGTGGCGGTAAGGCCGAGTTGGGTGTCGTCTTTGACATCCGCCTTTGAACCGGAGACTTTGGCCCCGCCAACCTTGATTCTGCCGCTATCCACGTCTGGAGCGACGTGGGCCGCGCCGACACGCAAAATGACATCGCCCGGTTCATGGGCAACCGCGGCACCAGACACGGCAAAGGCAGCGATGGCGGCTGCAAGTATCTGTTTTTTCATGGGTGATTCCTCCGGCCATAAAAATGAATCGAAAAGGCTCGAATAAGCCGGGGCCATGGTAAGTGAAGTGCAATGCAGCATTTTGTTGGCTGCAACTTTCCTTGATATGAATCAAGTTTCTGCATGGTAAAAAAACGGCGCCCCGAAGGACGCCGCAATACACCATGCCGGGGAAAAAGAGGGTATTGCCCCCGGCACACAGCCAATCAATAGTGATACGCGCTTTCGCCGTGCGAGGCGATGTCCAGCCCTTCGCGCTCCTGTTCTTCCGTGACCCGCAGCCCCACGGTCAGATCGGCGATCTTGTAGGCGATGAAGGCCACCACCGCCGACCAGACGATGGTTACGCCCACGCTCTTGGCCTGCACGAGCACCTGCGCGGCCATCGTCCCGACATCTGGGTCGTATCCCGTACCGCCTAGCGATGGCGAAGTGAATACCCCGGTCAGGATGGCGCCGAGAATGCCGCCTACGCAGTGGACGCCGAACACGTCGAACGCATCATCCGCACCGATCAGCTTTTTCAGGCCGGTGACGCCCCACAGGCAGACGAAGCCAGCGGCAAGACCGATGAATATTGCGCCCATGGGCCCGACGGTGCCCGCTGCCGGGGTGATCGCCACCAGGCCCGCCACCGCGCCGGAAGCTGCACCGAGGGAGGAAGGATGGCTCTTGAAGACCGACTCGCCAACCAGCCAGGCCAGCGTCGCCACGGATGTCGCCGCGATGGTATTGACGAAGGCCAGACCGGCCAGACCGTTGGATGCAGCCGCCGAACCGGCGTTGAACCCGAACCAGCCGACCCACAGCAGCGATGCGCCGACCATGGTGAGCGTGAGGGAGTGCGGGGTGAAAGCCTCGCGTCCGAAACCGATCCGTTTGCCCAGCAGAATGGCCCCGACGAGACCGGCGATGCCCGCATTGATGTGCACCACGGTGCCGCCCGCGAAGTCGAGTGCGTGATCCGCGTTCAGGAAGCCGCCGCCCCAGACGATGTGCGCCATGGGCACATAGCTGAAGGTGAACCACAGAACGGCGAAGATCACCACGGCGGAGAAGCGGATGCGCTCGGCGAAAGAACCGACGATCAGCGACGTGGTGATGGCGGCGAACGTCGACTGGAACGCCACCCACACGTATTCCGGCATGGTGCCGTTCATGCTGTCGGTGGTGATGCCCGACAGGAAGATCTTGTCAAGGTTGCCAAGAATCGCGCCAGGGCCGGCGTCCGGGTTGGAAAACGCCAGCGAGTAACCGTAGATGAACCACAGCGTCGTCGTCAGGCAGAAAATGACGAACACGTGCATGAGCACCGAAAGCATATTCTTGGCGCGGGCGAGTCCGCCGTAAAAGAGGGCGAGGCCGGGAATGGTCATCAGGATGACCAGCATGGTGGAGGTCAACATCCAGGCCGTGTCGCCGGAGTCCAGCGTCGTCGCCTCGGCGGCGGGAGCTTCGATCGCCGGCGTTTCGATGGCGGCTTCCAGTACTACCGTTTCCACGGTGGCGGTGGGTTCGCTGGCGGGCGCTGGCGTTTCCTGTGCGAACGACGCGCCCGAAACGCTTAATGCGAGCGCCGCCAGCACGGTTGTAATGAGTTTTTTCATCTTTTTCTCCGTATCGTTACAGCGCATCGGTACCGGTTTCGCCGGTACGGATACGGATGGCCTGTTCCAGATCGAATACGAAAATCTTGCCGTCGCCGATTTTTCCGGTGGAAGCGGCTTTTTCGATGGCTTCGATGGTCTGGTCGAGAAGGTCGTCGCGGATGGCGGCTTCGATCTTTACCTTGGGCAGGAAATCGACGACATATTCGGCGCCGCGGTAGAGTTCGGTATGACCTTTCTGGCGTCCGAAACCCTTGACTTCAGTGACTGTGATGCCCTGCACGCCGATGGCGGAAAGTGCTTCGCGCACTTCGTCGAGCTTGAAGGGTTTGATGATGGCGCTGACGAACTTCATTGTTTTCTCCTGTTGCATCGGGCAGAGCGGGGATCAGAAAGATTTGCCAATGGAAAGTATGATGCGATCATCTGCATTCACATCTTTGGCATGATGGATGTCGGTATCGACGTAATGCAGGCCGATGTCGAAACCGCCGAGGTTGTAGGTCGCGCCCACTTTCCAGTCGTTGTACGATTCGCTTGGGCCGAAGACGCGTTGTTTACCGATGTGGGCGCTGAGTGTCAGGTTGGTGACGATTTCGTGGGAAAGCGTGAGATCGAAGTAATCGCTTCCCTCGGAATCGGGGGTGCCGAAAAGATTGGTAAAAGAATACGAGTACTTGAACGATACGAACTTCCACGAAGCGCCGACGTAGCCTTCCACCGTGTTCGGATCTTTCAGCCCCGTGTCGTCGCGCCATTTGCGGTTGAAAGTGCCTGGGTAGCCGTAGCGCAACACACCGATGTCGAGGCCGAAATCGTCAAACGATTTGGCGTAGCCAGCGTAAAGATCAAGCTCGACACTGTTGCTCGATGAAACGTTGGTTTCGGCATCGCGCAGCCACGAGATGCTCGACCCCCACACGCCGATGTACAGGCCGCTGCTGTGTTTGAAGTCGAAACCGCCCTGGAGGGCGGGTTTTTCGTCGGTTTGCGAGATGCCGCGGTAGGCGTAGTCGCTGACGATGCTGACATTGGCGCTGAAGGGGCTTGCGCTTTCTTCAGCTTGGACAACGCTGGCCAACGGCAGGGCCGCGACGAGAACGGATGCGGCGATGGTCTTGCGCATGAAATGATCTCCCAGTAATTGTGAGGTGGCGACGTGAATCAAGGTTTGCTTGGTGTCTCACATCATGCACGTACTGTGCCAAGTGATATAAATGTTTATATATCAGTATGTTAAGTTCGTTTTTGCCGATGGCATGGACGGAGTGCCGATGGAGCGGGCCAGGTTTGTGCACTATCATGGTGCGTAGCGGGGCGCCTCGCGTTCCGTTTCCGCGCATGAGGGGCGGTGAGAGCGGTGTTAGACTCCCTGCCTCGGTTTTATGGGGACAGATGTCATGACCACTCTGCGGTTTGTCGATGAAATTGGCGCGAAACTTTCCGGACTGGCGGCGGGCACGCCCATTCAGGATCTCGAAAAAAACCTCAAGGCCGTCGTGGCCGGCGCATTTTCCAGGTTGGATCTCGTTTCCCGCGAGGAATTCGAGGTACAGCGCGAACTGCTGGCGAAAGCGCGCACGCGCCTGGACGAACTCGAAGCACGGGTAGTGGCGCTCGAAGCGCGTGGCGAGGGCTGAATTGAACCGATGATGCCGTTTGTTTTACGGCTGAATAATTTGTCATAATCCGTTCCTCCCCGACTGGAGAACGGAATGACGCTCGCACTCGTTCGCACCCGCGCCCTCGATGGCCTTGCCGCGCCGGAGGTCACGGTCGAAGTCCACCTCGCCAATGGTCTGCCGTCCTTCACGCTCGTCGGCTTGCCCGATACCGAGGTGCGCGAGGCGCGAGACCGGGTGAGGGCGGCGTTGGTGACGTCGCACTTCGAGTTTCCCCAGCGCCGCATCACCGTCAATCTCGCGCCCGCCGATCTGCCCAAGGAAGGCGGGCGTTTTGATTTGCCGATAGCGCTCGGCATTCTCGCCGCTTCGGGGCAGATTGCGGCGCGGGCGCTTGAAGATCATGAGTTCTGCGGCGAACTGTCGCTCGACGGCAGCCTGCGCGGTATCCGGGGGGCGCTGGCCGCAGCCCTGGCCGCCGGGAGGGCGCGCCGGGCCTTGGCCTTGCCGCGCATCAACGCCGATGAGGCGGCGCTTGCGCGGGGCGTGACGGTGTTGCCAGCGGATTCTTTGTTGGTGCTGTGCGCGCATCTCGCTGGACACAATCCGATTTCGCCGCACGTCGCGCGCCCGGTGGCGGAGAAAGGGGCCAGCGCGCCAGATCTTTCCGACGTGCGCGGTCAGTTGCAGGCGCGGCGCGTGCTCGAAGTGGCCGCCGCAGGGGCGCATTCGCTGCTGTTTTTCGGCCCGCCGGGCACCGGCAAGTCGATGCTGGCGCGGCGTTTGCCGGGCTTGCTGCCGCCGCTCGACGAAAGCGAGGCGCTGGAGAGTGCGGCGGTGCTTTCGCTCGGTGGCGGCTTCGATGCCGCGCAGTGGGGCTTGCGGCCATTTCGCGCCCCGCATCATTCCGCTTCTGCGGCGGCCTTGATCGGCGGCGGTTCGTTACCGCAGCCGGGCGAGGTGTCGCTTGCCCATCATGGCGTGCTTTTTCTCGACGAGTTGCCCGAGTTCGACCGCCGGGTGCTCGAATCGCTGCGCGAGCCGCTGGAAACCGGAACGGTCAGTGTGGTGCGCACACGCAGGCGGGCCGAATTCCCGGCGCGCTTCCAGCTCGTTGCGGCGATGAATCCTTGCCCTTGCGGCTATGCCGGGCATCCGACGAAATCGTGTGTTTGTTCGCCGAACCAGATCGCCCGCTATCGCGCCAGGTTATCGGGGCCGCTGCTTGACCGCATTGATCTCATGATCGAGGTGCCCGTCGTGCCCTACGCCGATCTGGCGACCGTGACGACGGGCGAATCAAGCGCTGCGGTGCGCGCCCGGGTGGTGTGCGCCCACTCCCGGCAGTTATCTCGCCAGGGGGGGCCAAATGCCCGCCTGGATGCGGGACGGGTCGAAAAACTGTGCGCGCCGGACGTGGCGGGCGCGGCGTTGCTCGCCACCGCAATGCAGCGCCTCAATCTGTCGGCGCGCGCTTACCACCGCGTGCTCAGGGTGGCGCGCACGCTGGCCGATTTGAGCGATGCCGAGCGCCCCGGCGCGGCGCATGTGGCCGAGGCAATCCAGTACCGGCGGGGATAGGGTGCGCAATGGGTTATATGGCGTTACTTTGCGCTACGGAAACGCTGATTTATTTCCGGCCTGCCAGCGCCCTTTGTTCCGGTTTTGGCCTTGCTTGCAGCCTTGTCCGTGTCCGGCCCGGTTTCTTCTTCAGCGTCGTGATGAGCGGAGAGGGAGGTATCGAAAGCTTTGCCATTGACGGTGAGTTGGCCTTCGCGGAACTCCGTCGTGGCTTTCACGATGCCGTTTTCCTCGGTCAGGTAGCCTTGCGCGCGCATGTCTTCGATTCGCATCTTTTGGGCGTCGTCCAGTGATTCAAGCAGGGCGAGCGGTGCAGCGATTTCGCCGCTGGCGTCGATTTTCGGTAGCCATGCTGCGGGGTTGAAAGCTTCTTGCGCCTTGAAATCCTTGACAGTCGCGCGCAACGAGAGCGAGGCTTCGCCTTGCGGTGTGGTGAAGCTGATGCGATCCAGGCTGATGTCAGGCGCTTGTTCGAGCAGCTCGAACAGGGGCTGGGTTATCGTCATCGCCAGGGCGACCATGGCCTGAGCGGCTTGATCCTCGCTTTCCTCGCTCAGATCGTCGAGGGAGGCAAAATTCATCAACTGGAATTTCAGCAGGATGTTGCTCAGTTCGGCCAGGGTGCGGGTATGCAGGTGATTCAGCGATATGTCATAGTGTGCCGGCCCGTAGCTGTTTTCGCCCACCTTGATTGTTTCCGCGCCTGAGCGCACGACGACGCTGGCGAAGTCGCCGTTCAGGGAGGTGTTGGTGTCATATTTTACCTGCTGGATGTCAATGGGAGGCTGGGGTTTGCCTTCTTCTTTCTTGTTGAATTTGGCAATAAAGCCGGCGACGGACAGCTTTTGCGGGCCGGCGAAGAACAGGTCGTCGTCGTCGAACACGCGCTTCTGGTCGGACTCGAACGCAAGGCCGTTCAATTCGATCAGGAAGTCTTCGTCTTCTAGCCGGAGCTTGGGCAGGTTGCCCACGTAAAGGTAGCGTGTCGGTTTCCAGCCCGACGTCATCGAGGCGAAAACGTCCATGATGCCCGTGAGGCCGCCCCACACGACGTGGGCGGAGTCTTCCGGCCCTTTGGGCTTCAGATCCAGGGCTGGGCTGGCAAAGGCGATGCGCGCGCCGCCGCTGAAGCCATAGACGGTATGGCTTTCAAACAACGCCTTGTCGCCAAGCGCCGCGACGATTTTCGGCGACAGGCTTTCCACCGCGAGTTTGTCGTCAGACGCCGCCGCTGCGAAACCGCCGCTCGTGAACGGGCCGTGGCTGATTTCTGAACGGAGGGTCAGTTTTCGCTCGGAGATGAACGGCAGGGTGAAGGTGACGGTCTGGGTCGAACTGAAAAACCGCCGCTCGAACTTGTGCTCGACCACCTCGATGATGCCGGGCGGCAGCGTGTCCAGGCTGGCGAATTGCTGCGCGATGACATCTTCGACAACCTTGCCCGAATACCAGGATGCGATCGGATAGACGACCACCGCGATGGCTGCGGCGATGACGAGTCTGGCGGGGGTTTTCATGCGCAGGAATTCCTGTAGGGAAAAATCGTCTGGGGGTTGCACCAAAGCAAGGCGTCGTGCCGGATGTATGCCCTGCGTTGGTGCGAGAGGAGATTGCTTTGGCTGCCGGAGGCTGGATGCGGACTCATTCCACGCCTTGGCTGGCGAGATATTCTTCGTAGGCGCCACGGTAATCGACGATTTCGCCGTCGAGCCTGATTTCGATGATGCGGGTGGCGAGTGAGCTGACGAATTCGCGGTCGTGCGAGACGAAAATCAGTGTGCCGCTGAATTTTTCCAGGCCGCTGTTGAGCGACTCGATGGATTCCATGTCGAGGTGGTTGGTGGGTTCGTCCATCAGCAGCACGTTGGGGCGCGACAGCATGAGCTTGCCGAACAGCATCCGTCCCTGTTCGCCGCCGGAGATGACCTTGACCGGTTTTTTGACTTCGTCCCCTGAAAAGAGCAGCCGGCCCAGTGTGCCGCGCATCAGGGTTTCGGCTTCCTCGCCAGTGGCGGCGGCGCCGATGCGGGCGTATTCGGCGATCCATTCGGTCAGGCTCTCGTCCCGGTTGAATTCGGCGGCGTGATCCTGCGCGAAGTAGCCGGGTTTGGCTTTTTCCGCCCATTTCACGCCGCCATGCTGGGGCGTGAGTCCGCCAAGCGTCTCGCCCGCCAGTAGCCGGATGAGGGTGCTTTTGCCAACGCCGTTCTCGCCGACGATGGCGACTTTTTCCCCCGCTTCGATGGCGATGGAAAAGCGGTCGATAACCGGGCGGTCCATCGCCGGATAGGCGAAGCGGACGTTGTCGACTTCGCAGGCGAGGCGGTGGAGTTTGTCCTTGTCGTCGACGTCGAAGCGAATCCACGGGTACTGGCGCGACGACGGTTTGACGTCCTCGGGTTTGAGCTTGTCGATGAGCTTGAGCCGGCTCGTGGCCTGTTTGGCTTTGGATTTGTTGGCCGAGAAGCGGCGCACGAATTCCTGCAAGCCGGCGATTTTTTCCCTGGCGCGGGCGTTGGCCGCCGACTGGCGCTGGCGCGCGAGGGTGGAGGCTTCCATGTAGTCGTCGTAGTTGCCCGGATAGACGGTGATCGTGCCGTAATCGAGGTCGGCCATGTGGGTGCAGACCTGGTTGAGAAAGTGGCGGTCGTGGGAAATGATCACCATTGTGCAACTGCGCTCGTTCAGTACGTCTTCGAGCCAGCGGATGGTGTTGATGTCCAAGTTGTTGGTGGGTTCGTCGAGCAGCAGGATGTCCGGGTTGGCGAACAGCGCCTGACAGAGCAGCACGCGCAGTTTCCAGCCGGGGGCGACGTTGCGCATCGGCCCATCGTGCAGTCCGGTGGCGATGCCGACGCCGTGCAGCAGTTCTCCGGCGCGCGCCTCGGCGGTGTAGCCGTCGTATTCGCCGAAGCGGGCTTCGAGTTCGGCGGCGTGCAGGTAGTCTTCCTCGCTCGCCTCGGGGTTGGCGTAGATCGCGTCCTTTTGGGTGAGGCAGGCCCACATTTCCGCGTGGCCCATCATCACCACGTCGAGCACGCGCACGTTCTCGTAGGCGAATTGATCTTGCCGCAGATAGGTCATGCGTTCGCCGGAATCCTTGCTCACGTTGCCGGCGCTCGGCTCCAGGATGTCGCACAGGATTTTCATGAATGTCGATTTGCCCGCGCCGTTGGCGCCGATGAGGCCGTAGCGGTTGCCCTCGCCGAACTTGACGGAGACGTTCTCGAACAGGGGCTTGGCCCCGAACTGCATGGTGATGTTGGCGGCGACGAGCACTGGAAATCCTGATAATGGAATGCTGAAAAACAGAACCCTATACTATAGCGCATAAAGCGAATGAACTGAAAACTATAAATAAACATGCCTGTATTCAATTATCTATTTGAATCGTTCAGTGTGAAAAATATCCGTTATGGAACGATTTGCGCATGTGCGTGATCCTTTTAACATCTGTGGTTTATACGTATACATAGAATCATGATATGTAGTTGCGCTAAAGCGGTAAATCGTGCAAATGCTTGTCGCCGCCATTTTTGCAAATTTGTCTCTTTTAGGAACCATTCCATGAAATCCACGCCATGTTTCATCGCGTTGGCCCCGCGTTTTTCTCCCCTGTTCGTTGCGATCCTGTTGAGTTTTCCTTTTTCCGCCCGGGCGGACGTTTCCGTGATGGGCAGCGGCCTGGGGAGCGTCGGCGATCTGGATACGGCCATTGTGGGGTCGGGCAACGGGGACAACATCACCTATTCTGCCGCTGGCACCAACTTTCCGAGCACTCACATCGCCATTACCGTCACGAGGGCGAACCTCACCTTGCGGGGCAGCACGGCCAGCGGTTTCGCCAGCGGCATTGCGGGTCTCAATTCGTCCATCCTGTCGCAGGCCCGGAGCAACACAAGCGCCTCGGCGGCAAGCCTGTCGGCGATGGCGGGCGGACTGACCGTGACTTATAGCGTTTCCACCGACGGTGTCACGCTCTCCTACATTCACTCCGACGGCAGCCCGCGCACCGTGACGGGGCACGATTTCTTCTTTAACGCCAGTAAATTGCTGTCCGTGCCAGCGACTGGTGCGGGCGGGCTTTCCCTGGAAAACCTGCGCTTCAGCGACGTGACGGTGGCGTACGAGAACAGCCGCATCGTGAATGGGCTGATCGGCAACATCAATACCGCCATGAGCGATTCTTCCCTGGGCAATCTGCGCGGCAACGCTTTCGTGGGGCTGACTGTGAGCCTGCGGGGAACAGTGGACACCCAGTACATGGCCGGCGGCGCGCTCATCGGCATCCGTTCCGTCGAAGGCACGGCTTCCATTGGCGACGTTTCCGGCAACGTCTTCAAGGGGCTGCGCGTCAATATCACCGACAGCAGCGGGAGTGACTCCGGCATGTCGCTTACCAGCGCCTACCTGGAAGGGGGAGGCATCATCGGGGTGGATGGCGTTTCCTCTCCGGCGGACAAAGTGGGTCGGGCGAGTATTGCGTCGCTGTCCGGCAACCTTTTCACCGACATCAGGGTGCATTCCGGCGACATCCTGATCGGCGGCGGGCTGGTGGGGGCGAACAACAACAGCAAGAACTTCAACCTCGATACCCTCACTGGCACGTTCGCCAGCCTGCGCAGCGTCGAAGGCAACGTCTTCGGCAATGGCGCGGCGGGCGACATCGACGTCAACATCGGGCAATCCATTCGCGGCGGCGGGGTCATCGGCGTGAATGGCCTGTCCAACGCAGCCGTCTCCATGGAGGTATTGCGCGGCAACGTCTTCAACGGCATCAACGTGGAAACCACGTCCTACCTCAAAGGCGGCGGCGTAGTGGGCTTGCAGACCCAATACGTTGAGAACGACCTGGGCGGTAAAGATGACGACACAAACGATTACCCTGGAGACGGCGGCCAGGTCAACGACGAGGTCGACAAGTTCCTTGACCTCGGCGTGACCGCCACGGATGAAATCGTCGCTTCCCTCACCAACGCAGACGACAATCTTTTCCTCAATACCCGGGTCACCACCGGGAGGTATCTTTATGGCGGCGGCATCATCGGCCTGCGCGCCAATGCCGGGGCGGCGGACTTGTTCAGCCTGACAGGCAACATTTTCAAGGGCCTGTACGTGAATGTCGGTATGGCGACAGGCGGCGATCTGAACGGCGGCGGCATCGTCGGTGTTTCATCCGGGCGGTTCGCCCAGCTCGGCTCGTCGACGCCCGGCATCGACAACAATTATTTTGACGACCTGCACGTCACCGTCAATGGCGCGCTGAACGGCGGCGGCATTGTCGGGGCGCAATCCAGCGACACGGTTGCAAACGAGGGATTCGCGCTGGCTGGCGATGTGACGAACAACACCTTCAGAAACCTGGAGGTCGCAACCACGGGCGGCGACATCAACGGCGGCGGGGTTATCGGCGTCAACGGCCTGGTGGGGATGAGCGGCTTCAGCGACATCCTGGACAACAGCTTCGATAGCCTCAGCGTAACCTCCTCGGCGGCGCTCTCCGGCGGCGGGATCGTGGGGGCGTATTCCAGCGAAGGAATCGCCACGATGCACTTCATCACCCATAACGCTTTCACCCACCTGAACATAGCGGCGAACGGCAATATTGCGGGGGGCGGGGTCGTGGGCGCACTCTCCGGAGATGTCGATGGCATGGCGTTGATCCAGGAAATCTCCCAAAGCCGTTTCACCGACAACAACATCAGTTCGACTGCCGGGAACATTGATGGCGGCATCGTCGGCATCCGCGCCGCCCGGGGCGCGATGGGGCTGATCGACGCCAGCGTCTTCCAGGCAAACACCATCACCGCCGACGGCGACGTGCGGGGCGGCCTGTTCTTCAGCAGCGGATTGGCGGGGGGGCTGACCATCAGCGACAGCCAGTTCACGAACAACCTGTTCAGCGCGGGAGGCAGGGTGTTTGGCGCCATGGCGGTGGACACCAGCATCGCGCCCGACGCCAGCGACCCCGATCACAACGTCCTGACCTTGCGGGCGAGCGCCGGTCACACGACCCTTTTCGACAACAACGCCATCACCGACGGATACAGTTCCGGCAGCAACAACATTGCCGAGGGCAACTCGCGCCGCAATTCCCTTTATTTCGGGGCGCTGTCCGGCCCGTCGCAGGCCGACGCCACCTTGAATATTGATGCGCAAGCGGGCGGCAGCGTGGTGCTGAACGACCCCCTCCGGGTGGAGCAGAACAACAACACCTTCACCCTGAATGTAACGGGGCAGGGCGACTTCCTCTGGGGAGGAGACAACATTTTCAACGTGTCCACGGTGGGCGGCGGCAACGCAGTCAACCTGCAATCCGGCAGCAAGACCACCCTCCAGACCGGATTCCGGCTCGATGCCGTCAATCATGACTTCAACGTCAATGACGGCGGACGCCTGAACGTGATGGGCGCGAACGAAATGTGGGTGAACCAGGCCAATCTGAATGGCGACCTGTATTTCAACCTGGCCGGCACGACGGTCAACGACGCCAGCGCGCCGCTGCTGAAAATACACGCCGCCCAGCCCAACGCCACCGTCGCCGGCGGCACGGTCATCCTGGGCGACATCGGTGCCGACGCGCCGAAACTCAAGGCGGGCGACGAGTTCTACCTGATCGAGACCGATGGCGACGATTACCTTTCCGGCGACCCGGCCAACGGCCACGTCACCGCCCGTCAGGGGTTGACGACCCGCTATAACTTTGTCATCGACAAAAACCCGACCGGCGTTGCGGGTGGCAGCCAATGGTTGGTTGCCCGCTTACTGGCGGCCAGCGCCGCGCCGCAAACCAAGGTGCTGCTGGAAGGGCGCAGCGCGAGCCTGGCTTTCCTCGGGCAAAGGGGAAGCTGGCTGGCCGATCACAGCTACCAATCCGCCGACATGGCGTTCGCCGGGCATGACAACGGACGCTCCTGGACGCCTTTTGCGGGGGCCGACGTCTCCTGGTTGCGTGTCGACACCAGCGGCGGCAGCCGTCTGTACATCGACGCAGGTACCACCGCGCTGGTTGGTGCGGCCACGCGGGACAAAAACGCCGACCGCACGGTGCTTCTCGGCGCGTTCATCGAAGGCGGCTACGCCGATTACCGCACCCGCGACAAATTCCCCGATGAAACGATCAAAGGCCGCGGCAAGCTCGAATCCCTGGGCGGTGGCCTCATGGGGCGTGTGGAATGGACGAACGGTACCCGTATCGAAGGCTCGCTCCGGGCCGGAGAGCAGAAGAACAAATTCCATTCGCGCGATTACCAGGACGTAGACGGCACTCACGCCAGGTACAAGTTCACTTCTCCCTATCAGGCGGCGCACGTCGGGCTGGCCCACACCTGGCAGGTCGACGAAAAAAACAACTTCGATCTTTTGGGACGTTATTTCTGGCTGCGCCAACAGGGCGGACACACGACCCTTTCCACCGGCGAGCGCATCGAATTCAAGGATGACGAATCCCGTCGCCTGCGCGTGGGCGGGCGTCTCACGCACGTGAAGGATGTGCGCACGTCCTGGTACGGGGGCGTCGCCCTCGAACACGAATTCGATGGCCGGGCAAGGGGAAACAACGCCGACGGCTACCGCTTCGACAGTCCTGAACTCAAGGGCACGAGCGGCGTCTTCGACGTTGGCGTCATCATCCGTCCGGCGCAGGACAAGCCTTATTCCATCGAAACGGGGCTGCAAGCCTACGTCGGCAAAATTCGCGGCGTAAGCGGCGGGGTGCGGATCGGGCGGGAGTTCTGAGGAATCCTGGCGCTTGCGGAGAATCTCCGCCGTCATTGCGGGGGCGAAGCGCCGGTTCGTTGGCCCGCAATGACGAACGGGGATACGGGAAGCCTTAACGGCTGGCGATTATCCCCGCGCGTCCGTGTGCGCAGAACTATCATCCGCTGCATCCAGATGGATGTCTGTCCGGAAGCGGGTGGCCGCAAGCTTGCCATCGGAAATTTTGCCTGTTTGCGATTTATCGTTGCTACTCCCTTTTAACGCAATCGGGAGTAGCGAAATGAACCCTATCGACATAAAACCGGCAAACCGGTGGCAACGTGCGCTTTGGTGGCTGGGCGGCGCAGACCCGGAAACCCTGTCGACCCTGTCCTCGTGGCCGCGCATGGTCAATAGCAGCTACGGCGTCCTGTGCCTGGCGAACTTTCTGCTGCTTGCGGGCGTGTGGATCAACATTTTCCGTATGTACGGCGGGTTCTGGGGTGTCTTACCTGGAATACTTGTCGCCGTCATAATCGTCTCGCTGGATAGGTGCCTCGTAATGGGGCTGCACCGAAGAGCCGAGGAAGGCCCTCTTGTTGCCTACGACGAAGGCGAGCGCGAGGAGCACCCGTTTCGCAAGCTTTTCGCGCGCATGTTCATCGCCGTGCTGTTGACTTCGGTTTCGGCCAGCACCTTCGTTCTTTGGAAGGCACAACCCATGATCGATAAGCAGCGGCACC
>JAITQD010000102.1 GCA_031289095.1 Azoarcus sp. | reverse complement strand
TGCTCGGCGGTGAACACGCGCGGGCGGCGTTTGTCGGCCAGCACGTAGCCTTCGGCAATACACACCCGCGCCTCGTGCGCCTCGAAATCCTCGCGGCGCAGGAACTGCACCGGGTGGGTGGCGACCACCGGCAGCCCGAGCTGCGCCGCCAACCGCAACGCGCGCCGGACGTAAGCCTCCGCGCCCGGCTGCCCGGCACGCTGCAACTCAACGTAATAAGCGTCGGGGAAAAGCCGCGACCAGTCGCGAGCCAGTTTTTCGGCGAGCTCAGCGTGACCGCTGGCGAGCGCCTGCCCGACGTCTCCCGCCTGCGCTCCCGACAGGCACAGCAAGCCGCTCGCTGCACCGTCCTCGAACCAGGCGCGGCGCATCATGGCGCGGCCATGCGACTTGTTCTCCATCCAGGCGCGCGTCAAAAGTTCGCACAACTGCCCGTAGCCCTCGCGGTTGCGGCAGATGAGCAGTACGCGGCTGGGCTTGTCGCGTTCCCTTTCGTTCTCGATCCAGGCATCCACGCCGATAATCGGCTTCATGCCCTTGCCGCGCGCGCCCTTGTAGAACTTGACCATCCCGAAAAGATTGGCGAGGTCGGAAATTCCCAGTGCCGGCATGCCGTCGTCGGCGGCAGCGGCCAGCGCCTGATCGATCTGAACGATACCGTCGGCAATCGAATATTCGGTGTGCAGGCGCAGGTGGATGAAACGGGGAGAACGCAGCGCGTGTGCGCCGCAAGAGGCGGTATCGGTCATCTCAGTATTCCAACCGGGGGCGCGGCGCGCGGCCTTCCGGACGGGCCGCGCGCGCTCAAAGGCTCATCGCCAGACCGCCCGCAAAACCGCCGAGGGCGAACATGTTGATCTTGATGACCACCGCCAGTTGGTTGCGGAATTGCGCCGATTCGCGGCAACGCAGGGTCGCGGCGGCGTTTTGCGCGAAAAGGGGCAGCGCGAGCAGAAAAAGCCACGTCCAGGGACGTTCGCCGCTCCACAGGCAAGCCGACCAGAACAAGAACGCGAAGCCCGCCGTCAGCAGGCAAAGGTGATATCCGCGCGCCCGACGCATCCCCAGCATGGCCGCGAAGGTGATCTTGCCGCTGAGGCGGTCTTCGTCGATGTCGCGCAGGTTGTTGACGTTGAGAACGGCCACGCTCAACAGACCACAGGCGGTGGCGGGAATGAAGATGCGTGGATCGAAGACATGGGTTTGCAGGTAGTAGCTGCCAAGCACCGCGACCCAGCCGAAGAAGATGAGCACCGACAGGTCGCCGAGGCCGCGATAGCCGTAGGCGTGCCGCCCCAGGGTGTAGGTGAGCGCGGCGGCGATGGAAACCGCGCCCAGGACGAGAAATTCCGCGACGTCCATGGGCGAGCGGCAGGCAATCGTCATCAGCACGAGACCGGAGAGCATCGCCAGCAGCGCTGCAAACCAGATGGCCCGCTTCATGGCTGCGGGCGAAATCAGGCCGAGGTGCATGCCCCGTTTCGGGCCGAGGCGCGCAGGCGTGTCGGCAGCATGGGTGTAATCGCCATAATCGTTGGCGAGATTGGCGAGCAGTTGCAGACAGAGCGCCGTCGTCAGCGCCGCCCAGAAAACGCCGCCGCTCCATGGCGCGCCCGAGGCCGCCGCCAGCGCGTTGCCGGTCACGATGCCGCAGCAGGCCAGCGGCAGAGTGCGCGACCGCAGGGAAAGAAACCAGGCGCCGACAATGGTCTGACCGCGCGCGCCGTCACGGACGTTGGCGGACATGGGCGCGGAGGAAGCAGTCGAAATCATCGCGCCATTTTAACCGAGAGGCGCGGCCAATAACCGCCGCCATGCGCCGGGGAACCGGCATTCGCGTTTTGACGCCCAAACTCGCCGCCTCGGTATATCCTTGGCGCCAGTTCATCGTCCCACAGTGTCCGCCATGAACCCGAACCTCGACCGTCTGCAACCCTACCCTTTCGAGAAGTTGCGCCGCCTGATCGCTGGCAACATCCCGCCTGGCCACCTTGAACCGATTCAGCTTTCGATCGGCGAACCGCAGCACCTGATGCCCCGCTTCATCGGGGAAAGCTTGACCGCCCATCTCAAGAGCCTGGCCTATTACCCCGCCACGCTGGGCAGCCAGGAACTGCGCGAATCAATCGCTACCTGGCTGTCCTGGCGCTACGGTCTGCCACCGCTTGATCCCGCGACACAGATCATCCCGGTCAACGGCTCGCGGGAGGCGCTGTTCGCCATCGCGCAATGCGTGATCGACAGCCGCCGCCCCGACGCCACGGTGCTCTGCCCCAATCCGTTCTACCAGATCTACGAAGGGGCCGCCCTGCTCGCCGGCGCTGCGCCGGTGTTCGTCAACCATCTGCCCGAGGGCGGCTTCGTCGCCAACCTGGACGCCCTGCCGGAAGCAACGCTGGCCGCGACGCAACTCGTCTACGTCTGCTCGCCGGGCAACCCGACCGGACATGTATTGCGGATCGAGGAATGGCGACGGCTGTTTGAACTCTCCGACCGTTACGGTTTCGTGATCGCTTCCGATGAAGGCTACAGCGAAATCTATTTCGACGAAGACAATCCTCCCATCGGCGCGCTCGAAGCGGCCCACAGACTCGGACGCCCCGGCTACCGGAATATCGTCATCTTCACCAGCCTCTCGAAACGCTCAAACGCGCCGGGTCTGCGCTCGGGGTTCGCGGCGGGCGACACGCGCATCCTCAAGGAATTCCTGCTCTACCGCAGCTACCAAAGCAGCCAGATGAATCCGGCGGTGCAGGCGGCATCGGCGGCAGCCTGGGGAAATGAGACGCACGTGGCTGAAAACCGCCATCTCTACCGCGAAAAATTCGACCGCATCGTGCCGATGCTCGCCCCCTGGCTCGGCGTGCGGCGACCCGAGGCCGGTTTCTTCCTGTGGGCGCGTACGCCTGTATCCGACACCGAATTCGCCCGCCGCCTGCACGCCGAATATAATGTGCTCGTGCTGCCAGGCAGTTTCATCACCCACGAAGCGGACGGAATCAATCCGGGCGCGGGTTTCGTGAGAATCGCCCTGGCGGCTGCCTACGACAAGTGCATGGACGCCGCCGAACGCATCGCGGCCTTCTGCCAAAAACTCTGACCAATGTTCTTCCCGGGAAACGCTTCATGCAAGACATCCAGCAAATCATTGATGCCGCTTTCGACAACCGCGCCGACCTGTCGCCGGGGGCCGCGCCCGCCGAAGTGCGCGATGCGGTCGAGGCCGTCATCGCCGGACTCGATACCGGCGCCCTGCGCGTGGCCGAGAAGCAAGACGGGCAATGGATCGTCAATCAATGGATCAAGAAAGCGGTGCTGATTTCCTTCCGCCTGCGCGACAACGAGGCCAGCAGCGCGGGTAATCTCGGCTTTTTCGACAAGGTACCCACCAAGTTCGGCGATTACACCCCGGAACAATTCCGCGCCGGCGGTTTTCGCGTCGTGCCACCCGCCGTGGTGCGGCGGGGCAGTTTCATCGGCAGGGGCGTGGTGCTGATGCCGTCCTACGTAAACATCGGGGCGCGGGTCGATGAAGGCACGATGGTCGACACTTGGGCCACCGTCGGCTCCTGCGCCCAGATCGGCAAAAACGTCCATCTTTCCGGCGGCGTCGGCATCGGCGGCGTGCTCGAACCGGTGCAGGCCGGGCCGGTGATCGTGGAGGACAACGTGTTCATCGGCGCACGCTCCGAAGTGGTCGAAGGCGTCGTCATCGAAGAAAACGCAGTGCTGTCGATGGGGGTGTACATCGGCCAGAGCACCAAAATCTACGACCGCGAAAGCGGCCACATCCACTATGGCCGCGTACCGGCCGGATCGGTAGTAGTACCGGGGTCCCTGCCCTCAGGCGATGGAAAATACAGTCTCTACTGCGCCGTCATCGTCAAGAAGGTGGATGCCCAGACACGGGCCAAGACTTCGATCAACGAGCTGTTGCGCACCTGATTTTCGCGGTCGTCTGCTCGTTGGAGCCGTTCCATGATCTTTGAAAAAATGTTTGCGCTGATGGCCGAGAAACAGGCATCGGATCTTTTCGTTACCGCTGGCGCGCCGATTCACATCAAGGTCGAAGGGGTCTCCGTTCCGATCAACCAGCAGATCATGGTCCCGGCCATGATCCAGAAGATGGCCTACGAGATGATGACGGCCGAGCAGATCGAGCGTTTCGAGCGCGACCGGGAAATCAATCTTTCCTTCGGGCGGCACGATCTCGGCAACTTCCGCATCAATGCCTTCTGGCAGCGCAACTCGGTGGCGCTCGTGGTGCGCTTCATCCAAGGGGTCATCCCGACCGCCGAATCCCTGGGGCTGCCGGCGATTCTCAACGAACTGGTGCTGGACAAGCGCGGCTTGGTGCTGGTGGTCGGGGCCACCGGCTCGGGCAAATCGACAACGCTGGCCTCGATGATCGACTACCGCATCCGCAACCGCACCGGGCACGTGCTCACGGTTGAAGACCCGATCGAGTTTCTTTTCCGGCACAACAAGTCCATTGTCAATCAGCGCGAGATCGGCATCGACACCCATAGCTGGCACAACGCCCTGCGCAACGCGATGCGGCAGGCTCCAGACTGTA
>JAITQD010000080.1 GCA_031289095.1 Azoarcus sp. | reverse complement strand
TGGCTGCTTCGCCCGCGTTGGCGGGGCGCAGCAGGCTGGCGAGGAGTTCGCCGTAGCCTGCGCCGAGGCGACCGTCGATGAGTTCTCCTTGGGCGAGGGTTTGTGTCAGGCCGAGCAGGTTGTCGACGAGGGCGGTTTGGCCTGCGCCCAGAAAGAGGCCGCCGCCTACGGCGAGGTCGACGCCTTCGCTGTGCTGCTCGATGGTGGTGGTGGTGACGAGCGGGCCGGCTTGCGAGGGGAGGACTTTGCCGTTCAGGCGGACGATTTGCGGGAGGCGGACGGTTGTTTCGTTTAGGGTCGTTGTTGCGGCAAGGGTGAGTTCGCCTGCGGCGATGAGGCCCAGGTCGCCGACGGTCTCAAGGTGTAGGCCGCCCGGCAGGGTGATGTTGCCGCCGCTTACCCACAGTTGTTGGCCTTCGCGTACGAGCGGGGTGCGGGTGAGGGTGAGATGGCCGCCGATGAGGCCGATGAGGTCGGTCTGGGCGGTGAGCCGCACGGTGTCGGTGAGGGTGAGGTCGTTTTGGAGGGTGAGGATGAGTCGGCCGGTGTCGCCCAATGGGGGGGCGCTGGCGCGGGCGGCGGTTTGGGCGCCCGGGGTGGCTTCGAGGATTTCGAGTGCGGCGTTCTCGAAGAGGGCGTTGTTCGCTCGCACGAGGAGGTCGCCCAGGTGGGTGGCGCTGCCGCTGGTGAGGGTGCCGTCTTGGATGCGAAGGGTTTGGCCCACGTTGATGAGGAGCCAGGCGTCGCCGTGCAGGGTGCCGTGGTGTTCGAGCTCGCCCGCGACGGTGAGGGTGAGGTACGGGGCTCGGATCGTGCCCCGGTTGAGGGCGTCGGTGAGGGTGAGGGCGAGGAAGTGGTCGCTTTGGATCAGGCCGGTGTTCTCGAGCCGGGTGGCGGTGAGGGTGCCGGAGAGGGTGGCGGTGCCTTGGTTGGTGAGCTCGCCCGCGATGGCCAGTGTCGCGGCGGTGGCGGTGAGGGTGTCGCTTTTGCCGATGCGCCAGCCGCCCGCGCCCATGGTGAGGGTGAGGGTGTCGCCCGCAAAGAGTTCTCCGTCGGGGCCGGCGTGGTAGCCGCCTTCGGGGACGGTGATGTGGGTGTGGTTGTCGAGTGAGCCCACTTTGCCGTCGATCGTGAGTTGGCCTGCGCTGGTGATCGTCACCTCCCCGGTGCTGGCTGCGACGTTGCCCGCCAGACGGACGCCAACGCCGTGTTCGGTGGCGATGAGCCGGATGGCGTGGGCGTACAGGCCGCCGAGCGAGACGCTGTCGAGGGCGAGTGGGGGGACGGGGCCGTCGAGGGTCTGGGCGGTGGCTTCCAGGGTGGTGGCGTCAACGCGGTTGGCGCCCAGGATGAGGTCGAGTTGTTGGGCGTAGAGGTGGGCGCTTAGGCGCGCGCTGCGGGTGATGAGTTCGAAACGGTCGATGTGGCGGGCGTCGAGCCCTGCGCCTTCGATGCTGATTTCACCTGTTTGGATGTCGTAGTGGGTGAGTGCGCCTTCTTGGAGGACGGGCAGGCCCGTGGCCAGGGTGACGCGCGGGGTGTTGAGGAAGCCGCAGCCGTCGCAGGTGAGGCCGTGGGGGTTGGCGATGATGAGGTGCGCCGGACCGCCTGCAATTTCGGTGAGGCCGTTCAGGTGGGTGCGCGCGCCGCCGGTGACTTCGTTGAGGATGATTTGCGCGCTGACGCCGTGCAGGGCCGGGTTGCCTTGGATGAGGCCGCCGAGTTGGGTGGGCTGGACGCGGGCGGTGCTGTTGTTGAGGATGAGGCCTTCGGGGCCTACGTTGTAGTGTTGATATTGGTTGTGCGAGAGGCCTTGGGCGTTGGGGGCGGCAATGTTGACGACGGGAACGTGGTTGCCGGTGGGCTGGACGGTGACCCCCGGGGTGACGGGGGTGACGGGGGTGAGGGCTTGGGCGATGCCCAGCGAGGGGTGCGCCAGGAGGGTGATGATGAGCAGGCGCGCAACCGCGCGCATCCCCTTTGGCGGGAGGAGGCCGGGGGGGGCCGGGTACAGGTCGCGGGAGGTCATTTTGTGCGCTCCTTCAGTACGTCAGATCCAGCCGAAAGTAGAAGGGTTCTTCGTGCCGCTCAAAGGCGGCCGGGCGTTTTTCCGATTTCGCGAGGACGAGGCTCGCCCGGGCGTAGCGGCCTTGGGCGGTGAGTTCGAGTGCGTGGCCGGCCAGCCGGCCGTGTTGGCCGTCCGCTTCGTTTTCGTTTGTTCGTTTGATGAGGCCCAGGTCCCAGCCAACGGCAACGCTCACGCGGTTGAAAACGGGTTGTAGCCAGGTCCAGGTGAGGGCTTTGTCCCACCTCAGTTGGGTGCGCCAGTAGCCGCCAGTGTCGCCATAGAGTGTTTGGTCTTTGAAGCCGCGGACGGAGTACAGGCCGCCCAGGCCGACTTGCCGCGGGCTGTAGAGAACGTCGCGGCTCTTTTGCCAGAAGGCGACACTCTCCAGGCTCAGGGGGTGTTTTAGTATGGTAAAGGGTTGCAGAAAGCTCGCGGTGGCGGTGTATTTGTTGTATTGCGCATGGGCTTCGCCTTTGGCCGGGTGCTGATCCCGCGCCGCACCGAGCCAGCCCATGCCGCGTTGCCAGCCCAGGTCGAGGTTGATGAAGGCGGGGCCCAGCCGTCTGCCATGGCCCAGGCTCAGGCCAAGTTCGGTCAGCCGCACACTGCTGTTGAGGGTGATGTCTTCGAGTTTGTTTTTTGTTTCGGTGGTGTTGAGCGCGCCGGACAGGAGGGTTTTGCTCAGGTTGTCCCGGTGCATGACGCGTTCGAGGCGCAGGTCGTGCGCGTGACTCTCGCCCGAGGTCTTGAACCGGAAGCTGCCGTTGGTGAAGACTGAGTCGTAGTCGCTGCCGTAGAAGCGGTAGGCGGCGGTCCACCAGCCCCATGGAACGCTGTATTGGAAGGCAATATTTTTGTTTTGCCGGGTGCTGTCGTGGTACAGGCTTTTGCCTAGCCGCAGTGCCAATGCGTCGTTCAGGCCCAGGGGGGTGTCCCATTCCAGACCGGCTTCGAGTAGGTGTTTGCCGGTGCTGCTTTGTCCGTTGTTGTGCCGCGAGAGGGAGACTCGCCAGGCTTTGTCCGCTAAATTGGCAATGACCGCGCGGCTGCCGCCGGGGTGTTCGCCGGGTTCGAGTGCAACGCTGGCTTGACGCGAGGGGAGACGGTTGAGTTGGTCGAGGAGTTGTTCGATTTCGCGCAGGTTGAGCTGTTCGCCTTCTTTGCCAGGAAAGGCGGTTTTGAGTTCGCGCGCCGAGAGGCCGCTTTCGAGTCGGGGAACGAGTTCTTCGAGTTGCCCTTCGATGATTTGTATTTCGAGTACGCCGCTCGTGAGGTCTTGTTCGGGGAGGTAGGCGCGGGTGGTGATGTAGCCCCGATCAAGGTAGTGGTCGGTGAGTGTGCGCAGGACGGCGTCAATGTCGGTCGTCTTCAGGCAGCGGTGTTCAAAGGGGGCAAGGCGTTTTGTGCGGGTGCGCTCAGTCAGTAATGAGGCGCCTGATACGTTGATCCGCTCAATTTCGAAGCAGCGTTCGTCTATGAGGGTGACGCCGGACGGCGCGGGCGCAAGCGCCGGGGCGCGCTGGAGTTGCTCCAGCCGATGCCGTTGTTCTTCAAGCAGCCTCTCTTGCCCTTGCCTCAGTAGATCCCGATCACCCGGCGACTGGGCTTGTACCGTCAAGGGCAGCATCACCCCTAGAACAACTGCGCATAGCCTGCGCACAAACGCTAATGACACCTCATCGACCACCTGGCGGGCTTGCTTGCTTGCTTGCTTGCTTGCTTGCTTGCTTGCTTGCTTGCTTGCTTGCTTGCTTGCTTGCTTGCAAAAAGCCTGACCCAAGCTTCGCCCCTGTCAAGGCAATACACCGGTCATCTGAAAAATATTTTTGCAAGATCTTGTCCTTCGATCCGCCAGGTTCAACCGGTAAAAAAACAATTTCGGCGAAATATCAATATCCCGTTCGTGGATTCCGTCATGACAGCCGCGACTCTATCAGAGTCATTCAGATTGCGCAATATACGCATTGACTCAAACCGTCAGGAGAAAGACAGGGCGCGGCGCCTGCGTTGCAGCGACAAGTTACGGCGGCGGCTTTTTCATCGTCCGGACGCTGTCTCCGCTGACGTCAAGCGATACCCGCGTTCCGCGCCTGCCGATCCGCCCAATAACTCGACCGTACCATCGGCCCGCAAGCGGCGTTTCTGAATCCCATCTTCAGCGCTTCGGCCTCGAACATCCTGAACGTATCGGGATGCACGTAGCGCAGCACCGGCAAATGGCCGGTGGAGGGTTGCAGGTATTGCCCGATGGTGAGCATATCGACGTCATTTGCGCGCAGATCGCGCAGCGTGGCGAGGATTTCGTCGTCACTCTCGCCCAGGCCGACCATGAGACCGGATTTGGTGGGCACGCCGGGGTAGCGCGCCTTGAACGCCTTGAGCAGCGCGAGCGAGCCGGCGTAGTCAGCGCCGGGACGAGCCTGGCGGTAGAGGCCCGGCACGGTTTCGAGGTTGTGATTCAGGACATCGGGCAAGGCGTCGGCGAAGGCGTCGAGCGCGGTCTGTTCGCGTCCACGAAAATCCGGCACCAGCACTTCGATGGCGGTGGCGGGCGAGGCGGCGCGGATGGCGCGGATGCAGGCGGCAAAGTGGTCGCCGCCGCCGTCGCGCAGGTCGTCGCGGTCGACCGAGGTGATGACAACATAGGAAAGCCGCATGGCCGCCACGGTCTCCGCCAATACGGCGGGTTCGTTGGGGTCGAGGGCGGCGGGCCGGCCATGACCGACATCGCAGAACGGGCAGCGGCGTGTGCAGATGTCGCCCATGATCATGAAGGTGGCGACGCCTTTGCCGAAACATTCGTGGATGTTGGGACAGGAGGCTTCTTCGCACACGGTGTGAAGCTGGCGCGCGCGCAGGGTGGATTTGATTTCGTTGAAGCGTTCGGCCTCGCCGCCCCCGGCCAGACGGATGCGTATCCATTCCGGCTTTTTCAGGCGTGGCGAAGGGACGATTTTGATCGGGATGCGGGCGGTTTTTTCCGCGCCGCGTTCTTTGTGGGGAGGGGTCGTCGTCATCAGAAACTCAGTTTCATCGGGTCATGCGCGGAAGCGGCAATGGGCGGCAGCAGGCGCAGGAGTTGAGCCAGCAGGCGTTCGCCGACGGCGGCCACGTCGTCGGCGATGCCAAAATCGGCCAGCCGCACGGTTTTCAGACCAGGGTAGCCGCAGGGGTCAATCCAGGAAAACGGGGTCAGTTCAATGTTTACGTTGAGACTCAGACCATGATAGCTGCAACCGTTCCGTACCCGCAGACCCAGCGCGCCGATCTTGTCGCCATTGATGTAGACGCCGGGCGCGCCCGCCTTGCGTTCGGCGGCAAGGCTGTAGCTGGTCAGGGTGACGATGATGGCTTCTTCCATCAGGCGAACGAGTTCGCGCACTTTTAGGCGGCGGCGCGTCAGGTCGATGAGGAGGTAGGCCACGAGTTGGCCGGGGCCGTGGTAGGTGATCTGGCCGCCGCGGTCGGCGCGCGCGAGCGGAATGGCGGCAGGGTTTTGCAGTAGGTGCGAGGGGTCGCCGGCCTGGCCGAGGGTGAAGACGGGCGGGTGTTCGAGCAGCCAGATTTCGTCGGGTGTGGTGGCGTTGCGCGCAGCAGTGAAGGCCCGCATGGCTTCGAGGGCGGGAGCGTAGCCGGTGAGGCCGAGGCGCTTGACCCGCAGCCCGCCGCCATCGCTCACAGCACCACCTTGACCTGCGGGTGTGCGGTCAGTTCGCGGTAGAGGGCGTCGACCTGCTGTTGCGACGAGGCGCGGAAGGTGCAGGTGAGCGACAGGTAGTTGCCTTTGTTCGAGGTGCGCATCTCGACGGTGGCGGGGTCGAAACCGGGGGCGTGGCGCAGGACGACTTCGAGCATCGTCTGGGCGAAGCCGTCCGCGCGCATACCCATGATCTTGATGGGAAAGTCGCACGGGAATTCGAGCAGGGTGGCGCGCCTGCCGCCATCAGGCATGGCGCATCACCGTGTTCTTGAATTCCTGGTACCAGCCGTGCATGCGGCGTGCGAGTTCGCCGGGGCGGCCCGTGCCGATGGGCTGGCCGTCGAGGGTGACGATGGGCAGCACTTCCTTGGTGGAGGAGGTCATCCACAATTCGTCGGCGGCGCGCACCTCGGCTTCGGAGATTTCGCGCACTTCGTTCGGCATGCCGCGGTTTGCCGCGAGTTCGAGGATGATGTCGTAGGTGATGCCGGGCAGGATCAGGCGGCTCTTGGGCGGCGCAAGCAGAACGCCGTTGCGCACGGCGAAGATGTTGGAGGCCGCCCCCTCGGTGAGAAAACCGTCGCGGAACAGGACAGCTTCGGCGCAGTCGGCATCGACCGCCATTTGCCGCAACAGGCAGTTGGCGAGCAGGGAGACAGTTTTGAGATCGCAGCGCAGCCAGCGGTAGTCGATGGCGCTGACCGCGCCGACGCCGGTTTCGAGCTGCGCCGCGTCCGGGGTGTGGAGCGGCTCGCTCATCAGGAAGACGGTGGGACGTATCTGCGCCGGAAAGGCGTGTTTGCGCACGCTGTCCGCGCCGCGCGTGATTTGCAGGTAGACGGACTGGTCGTTCCATTCGTTGCCAGCGATCACCGTGGCGATGATCGCGGCCCATTCGGCGGCGGGGTGCGGGTTGGGCAGGCGCAGTGCGTCGAGCGTGCGTTGCAGGCGGTCGAGGTGCTCGTCGAGGCGGAAGGGCCACCGCGAGTAGACGGGGATGACTTCGTAAGCGCCGTCGCCAAACAGAAAGCCACGGTCGAGCGGCGACAGGCGCGCGTCGGCCAGCGGCAGGTAGTTGCCATTGAGGTGACACAGGCTCATGGGGTTTTCCTCCCGCAGCCGCTCGTCCGGGGTGCGCTGCGCCCGGTCAGAGGCTCTTGAACCACATTACGATTGCATCCCACAGGCGACCGAAGAAGCCTGCGAGCGGGACGTCGGAGAGCGCAACCACCGGGTATTCGCCGTAAGGTTCGCCCGCGACGGTGAGCCTGAGGGTGCCGATTTCCTGGCCCCGGACGAGCGGCGCGAGCACCGGCTGACGGCTTTCCAGGGCGGCTTCGATCTTGCTGGCCTTTTCTTTGGGCAGGGAAAGCAGAAAGTCGTGGGTGAAGCCGACGTTGACCTGCTGTTCGGCGCCCTTCCATACTCGGAACTGCGACAGCGCCTGATCGGCGGCATAAACCCGCACCGTGTCGTAGAACTGGAAGCCGTAGTTGAGCAACTTGAGCGATTCCTGCGCCCGCACGTTGTCGGAGGCGGCGCCGAGCACCACCGAGATCAGCCTGCGCGGCCCGCGCAGGGCGCTCGACACCAGGCAATAACCAGCGGCGGCGGTGTGACCGGTTTTCATGCCGTCGACGGTGGGGTCGATGTACAGCAGGCGGTTGCGATTGGGCTGAGTGATGTTGTTGTAGGTGAAGGACTTGATCGAGTAGAAGCCGTAGTACTCGGGAAAGTCGCGGATGATCGCGCTGGCGAGGATCGAGAGGTCGCGCGCGGTGGTGTAGAGGTTGGGGTCGGGCAGACCGTTGGAGTTGGTGAAGCGGGTGTTCTTCATGCCCAGGCGCTCGGCCTCGCGGTTCATCAGGGCGGCGAAGGCTTCCTCGGAACCGGCCAGCAGTTCGGCGAGCGCGACGCAGGCATCGTTGCCCGACTGCACGATGACGCCACGAATCAGTTCGCCGACCGGCACCTGCGTGTCCACCTGGATGAACATGCGCGAGCCTTCCTGCCGCCACGCCTTGGGCGACACCAGCACCATCTGTTGTTCCGTGATGGTGCCGGCCTTCAGAGCCGAAAAGGTAAGGTAGGCCGTCATCAGCTTGGTGAGCGAGGCGGGTTCGATCCGGCTGTCCAAGTCCTTGCCGGTCAGCGTCTGCCCGGTGGCGTGGTCGATCAGTATCCAGGACTTCGCCGCCAGCACCGGCGCGGGAACGTTCTGCGCGAGCGCCGCGCAGGAAAAGGCGGCAAACAGCGACGCAAGAAAAAAATGAAGAACAAAAGCAGAAAGGCGCATCGGTCGGCCCCGGAATGGAAAGACGAAAGCGGGGATTATATGACGCTACGCGAGCCGGTGCGAAAATCAGGTGTTGGCGCGCCCGGTTTTGTCCAGATTCCAGGCGAGGTAGACGTGTGTGTCTCCCGCGCTCATCGGACGGGCGTGCTTGTAGCCCTGGATGATCTCGCAGTGCAGGGTCTGGAAGTATTCCCACTGCGTTTCGTTTTCCACCCCTTCCGCGATCAGGCCCACGTTCATGGCGCGCGCCACCCCGGCGATGGCGGAGATCATGGAATCCACCTTGGGATCGCCGATCCTGGCCGTGAAGCTGCGGTCGACCTTGATGGCGTCGACCGGGTAGTCGAACATGTTGCCGAGCGCCGTGCGTTCGATCACCAGGCGGTCGATGATGATCGTGATACCCATGTCGCGCAGGGCTTTCAGGGTCGTCACGGTCTGGACGGAACCCTGCAACAGGGTGTGTTCCGATATTTCAAAAGCCAGATGGCATGCAGCAAGCTGCTGCGCGTCCAGGACGGCGCTGACGCGCCCGGTAAAGTCCTGTTGCTCGAAATACCGGGGCGAGATGTTCAGCGAGAACCGTCCCGAGAACAGCCCCGCCGCCAGCCATTCCTTACCCAGCGAACACGTCATTTGCATAATCTGTGCGTCGATTTCCCGCATCAGACCGCACTGTTCTGCAACGGTGATGAAATCGCCGGGCAGCAACAAGCCTCTCTCCGGGTGCATCCAGCGCGCCAGCACTTCGAGGAACAGGACACGGCGCTCGGTGGTGTGGTAGAGCGGCTGGAAATAAGGCACAAACTGACGTTTGTCGAGGGCGCTGCGCAATTCTTTTTCAAGGCGGCTGCTGGCGAACACCTTTTCCTGAATTTTCGTCTCGAAGAACTGGTAGCGCATCCCCCCTTCCGTCTTGGACATGTACATCGCCATGTCGGCGTTCTTGATGATCTCTTCGGGGTTGCCGCCGCCCTCCTTGCCCTGGAAAGTGGCGATGCCGATACTGGCGCGGATTGCCACTTCGTGACCGGCGAGCATGACCGGCGTCCGGATTTTGTCCAGAATATCCTGCGCCAGGATAGCGGCCCCTTCCGGCTTGTCGAGGCCGGTCATGATGACGGCGAACTCATCGCCGCCCAGCCGCGCCGCAGTATCCACTTTGCGTATCCGGCCTTGCAGAACCGCCGCCATCTGGATGAGCACGGCGTCGCCCACCGCATGACCGAGCGTGTCGTTGACGTGTTTGAAGCGGTCGAGATCGAAAAAGAGCAGCGCACCGTATTTGTCGGATCGTTCGCTCAGGCCGATCGCCCTCTGTAGTTGCTCGTTGAACAGCATGCGATTGGCCAGCCCGGTGAGCGGGTCATGCCCGGCCAGGTATTGCGCTTTTTCCTCGGCGACGCGGCGGATGTTGATTTCATCGGAAAGCTGGCGGTTGGCCTCCGAGAGTTCGTGTGTGCGCTCATCGACGAGATTTTCCAGGTTGCCGTGAATGTCGCGCAGTTCCTCCTCGGCCCGGGTACGATCCGCGATTTCCTTTTCCAGTTCGGCGACGTTGTGGTTCAGGGTCGTCGCCATTTCGTTGAAGGTGGCGGCCAGCGAGGTGATTTCGTCCTCGTATTTGTACTCGAAACGGAAATTCTTTTCCCCGAAGCGGTAACGGTTGAAGCCGTCATTGAGCCAGCTGATTTTCTTCGACAGGAACGACGCCATCCAGATGGCGATGACGATCACCACCAGCACGAGGATGAAGGTCGACACCGACAGGCGCGAGGCCGCCCGCGAAAGGGCGCCGTGCAGGGAGCTGTCGGCTGCGGCGCCATGCGCGAGCATGTCGCTGTTGACTCGTCCGATGATGCCGTCGAGACGTTCTTTGGATTCGCTGGCGGCGCGGTGAAAATCATTGACGTTGGCGCCGATGGTGACGATGCCGAAACCGCGTTTGTTGCCCGCCACCTCGGGGCTGTATTGCCCGGTGTAATAGGGAATGGCCGCAGTGGTGGTCAGTTTCCACAAGCCGCTCCACAAAATGAGGAAGGAGCCGGAGCCTCCCTGGTCGGCAAGGTTGTACCAGCCCACGCATTGCGGGGCAAAATTGAGCCAGCGGCAATCGAGGCCGATGTCGCCGCGTTCGGTCAGGGCTTTCGCAGGTTTGCGGCTTTGCAGTTGGTCGACAAAAGTCGGCGCCGTTTGCATGTATTCAGGCCAGCTTTTGCCGCTCTTCAGGAAGTCTTCGTACACCGTAGCTTCCAGCCAGGGAATTTCCGGCTCGCCGTTTTCGTCGTAGCCGACGATGGAGTGGTGGCGGGGATGGACGATGCTGCGGCCCTTGTAATCCCAGATGAAGGCGTAATTGCCGTCGTAGGCGTCGTTGATGTCTCGGTAACGTTCGTTGGAAGGAACAATGTGGTCGGCAAAGGACATCAGGTGGTCATGGTTCAGCGCCAGCGTTACCCAACCCACGATTTTGCCGTTCCGGCTCACCGGCGTCGCCCAGCGCACGATGCCCCGGAAGCGTTTGCCGACGGGGTTTTCCTTGCCGGCATAAGCGTATTTTTCCGGCTCGAACGGAATGCCGCGCTTTTCGGCGGCCTGCGGGGTAAATTTGCCGATGATCGGCGAGCCGACGTAAGTGCCGATCACATCGGAGACGTAAATTTCGCCGGGCTTGAGGTTTTTCAGCGCCGCAAAATAGGTTTCCGCCCTGGCGTAGGTGTTGCGCCGCTGCGAAACGTCTTTCAATGCCGGGGCGGCGCGCGGCGACGTTGTGACTTTCACCTTTTCCTTGCCGTCCAGCCCGACGAAGGTGATTTCCAGGTAAAGCGGCAGGTTTTCCTTTTTCAGCGCCACCGGCGGGCGGTAATGGAAGTTCGTGGCGTTGTCGCGGCTGCCCGGCGCGGCTTCATAGGCGTCGGCGGACGGGACGCTTTCGGGTTCCCATTCGGCGCCGGCGGCATTCAGACGCCATTTGCCATGCACAATCAGGTCGCGGCGGCGCTGTTCGATGAAGTGGCGGTACGCAGCCGCATCGGGGGAGAGCGTGGCAGCGTAGAGGACATCGGTATCGCGGCCATAGAGAAAGTCCGCCACCAGATTCGCAGTATCGGTGGTCAGACGCTCGATTTCGTCGCGCGCGCGGGTGTCGAGCGCATTGACCGCATCGTCGATCGCCTTGTCGCCCACCATGTGAATGCTCTGGTTGGCGACACCGACCAGTTCGTCGATCTGTTCACCGAGATGGTTGGCCGTCTCCCGTGTCTGGCTCCAGGCAATCCATACCAGCGCTATCAAGGGTACGACCTTGATCGCTATGAACAGCAGAATCAGGCGGACACGAACCGAAAGTTTCAGCCAGAAATCCACAGGACTTTTCCCAAAGCGGCAATGAACCGGCTCCGCTCTTTCCGACGGTGTGCGCACCCGCTTCGCCCCAAAGATCAGGGTTTCTTGCGCCAGACCGCGAAAGGCCGGATATCCAGCAACTCGCCAATTCGTTCAGCATCCGCACGCGCGGAGCCGAGGGAAGCATAGGGGCCGGCAAAAAGCCGGAAACGCTCTCCCTCGTCATCCAGTTCGAGTCGCCCGGTCAACCCGGCGACCCGCTCCAGAACGCGGACGCGGAAACCTTCTGCATTATCGCGCGAAACAAATACCCCCAGTTGCAGGTAAAGATTCTGCCCTGTTTCGGCAAGCACAAAATTTGCATTTGCCACATTGGACACTATATTTTCCATTTTGGGCGCGGCGGGCGCTTCCGCCTCCCCTTCCGCCTCCCCTTCCGCAGCCACTTCCGCTGCCACTTCCGCTGCCACTTCCGTCGCCGCGCGGCTTTCGTCCGGCGCGGGCACGAAGGCGGGCGCTGGCGCTGGCGCGGGACTCGCCGCTGGCGCCGCCGGTGCGGGAGTAGCCACCGTTTCCTGGCCTGCCGCCCCATCGCCTGGCAGAAGCTGTTCGACTTCGACCTCCGCACTGCCCGTGTTGACATAGCCGAGTTTCAGGGCCGCAGCGTAGGAAAGATCCATGATCCGTCCGTGCAGGAAGGGGCCGCGGTCGTTGATTCTCACGACGACCGAACGGCCACTGGCGAGATGCGTCACCCGCACGTAACTCGGGATCGGCAAGGTCGGATGCGCGGCGGTCATCGCATACATGTTGTAGCGTTCGCCGCTGGAAGTGGGCATGCCATGGAAACGGCGTCCGTACCAGCTCGCCACGCCGCGCTGACGGTACGGCGCCAGGCTGGTGCGCGGCACGTATTGCCGGCCAAAGACGCGATAGGGTCGGTTGGCGCGGGGGCTGATTGGTTCCGCACGCAACACGGCATCGGGAAGCGACGCCAGGCCGGCGGGGGGATTATCCCCGGGGCCGTCGTCCTTGTAATAAGCGCCGCCGCTCCCCCGGCTGGCGGGGTCTGGCGAGGAGGCGGGGGGGCGCGCCGGGGAGGGCGCGCGCGTTTTCGCAGCGGGCCGGGACGAGGGCGTTTTGCCCGACGTTTTACCTGACGTTTTGCGGGGCGGCGTGGTGGTGCAGGCCGCCAGCACCGACACTACCGCAAACGCCATGCCAAAATGCCGCAGAATCGTGCCCCATGATGCGATCATGGGCGCGTCCTCCCTCAGCGTTCCCGCCAACTGCGGCGGACGCTCATCAGGATGCCGATCCCCACGCACAGGGTCACGAGCGCGGTGCCGCCATAGCTGATGAAAGGCAGGGGCACGCCCACGACCGGCAGAATGCCGCTGACCATGCCGATGTTCACGAACAGGTAGGTGAAAAAAATCATCGTCACCGAACCGGCCAACAACTTCGTGCCCAGAGCAGGCGCGACGACGGCAATGAGCAGGCCGCGCATCAGCAAGGCCAGGTAGAGCGCCAACAGGAGCAGCACGCCAACGAGGCCCAGTTCTTCCGCCAGCACGGCGAAAATGAAATCGGTGTGGCGTTCCGGCAGGAAACCGCCGTGCGTCTGCGTCCCCAGCATCCAGCCCCGGCCAGTGAGACCGCCCGAACCAATGGCGATTGTCGACTGGATGATGTGAAAACCCTTGCCGAGCGGATCACGGGTCGGATCGAACAGGGTACAGATGCGATCCCGCTGGTAGTCCTTGAGGCCGGGCCAGTTCTGGTACGTTTCCCCGCACAACTCGTCGCCAAAGAAGGCGAACGCACCAATGGCCACCGCGCCAACCACCAATACCGGCAGGATCAGTTTCCACGACAGTCCAGCGAAGAAAATCACGTATATCCCCGCTGCGGCCACCAGCACGGCGGTGCCCAGGTCGGGCTGCTTGGCGATCAGGGCCACCGGCACGGCCAGCAGCACGGCGCTGAGCAAAAACGCGCCCACGCCCATGTAGCCCTCGCGTTTCTGGAAAAACCACGCCAGCGCCATCGGCATAGCGATTTTCATCACTTCCGAGGGTTGGATGCGAATAGTAGGGCCGATCTCAAGCCAGCGCTGCGCCCCCTTGGCAGACGCGCCGAAAAGATGCACCAGCACCAGCAACACCGTCCCGGCGACGTAGAGCGTCGGCCCCAGGGAAAGCAGGCGCTGGGCCGGTATGCTGGCCACGATCCACATCAGGATCACCGCCAGGCCGATGTGCATGAGTTGCGAGCTGACGCGGTCAGGTGATGCGCTAGACATAATTACAACAGCATAACCAAGCAGCCCGGCGAGAATCAGGAGCAAGGCCGGATCGAGCGGGCGCAATACCGCTTCAAGCAAGCGCGCGAAACGGAAACGATGCCTGCTGCTCATTCGCCGGCCTCCGCGTCATGGGAATGGCCGCTGTGCCCGGCGCCTTCCTGACCTTCGTCTTCGGCATCGGCATCCTCAAGCGCCGGCTTGTCGGCGCGTTTTTCGAGCAGGTAGAAGTCGATTACCTGCCGCGCGATCGGCGCCGCCGACACGGCGCCGAAGCCGCCGTTTTCCACTAGTACCGCGAGCGCGATCTTCGGCGCTTCCGCCGGCGCATAGGCGATGAACCACGAGTGGTCGCGCATGCGCTCGTTGCTCTTGTCGTACTTGCCGCCCTTGAGCGAATACACCTGGGCGGTGCCGGTCTTGCCCCCGGCCCGGTAAGGCGCACCGGCAAAGGCCCGCGCCCCGGTGCCGAAGCGGGTGACGTCCTCGACCGCCTGCCGCACCAGTTTGATGTACTCAGGCTTGACGTCGACCTCCGTCACCAGTTCGGGCGGAAATTCCAGCCGTTGCCCCTGGTTGTCGACCACCGCCTTCAGCACATGCGGACGCATGCGCTTGCCGTCATTGGCGAGCGTCGCCATCGCTTGCGCCATCTGGAGCGGCGTGTAGGCGTTGTACCCCTGTCCGATCCCTATCGAGATCGTCTCGCCGGCATACCACTTCTGCTGTTCCCGGGTCTTGAAACGCTTGCGCTTCCATTCCGGGGACGGCAACACCCCCTTCGCTTCGCCGGGCAAGTCGATGCCCGAGAGCGCCCCGAACCCGAACTGGGGCATGAAACTGGAGATCCGCTCAATCTGCAAGTCAGCAGCCAGCATGTAGTAATAAGTGTTGCACGACACCACCAGGGATTTGTACATGTCGACCGCGCCGTGACCGCCTTTTTTGTCGTCCATGAACTGATGGCCGCCGAACCAGAAGAAACCGGGATCGGAGATTTTCTGCTCCCACTTGCGCTTGCCGAAGGTCAACCCGGCCATCGCCATGAAAGGCTTGAAGGTCGAACCCGGCGGATAGGCGCTGTAAATGGCGCGGTTGAGCAGCGGTTTGTCGATCGACTCGTTGAGCGCCCGCCAGTCCGGTGTGGAAATGCCATCGACGAACAGATTGGGATCGAAAGTCGGCATCGACACCAGGGCGAGCACTTCGCCACTCGTCGGGTCGATCGCCACCATGGCGCCGCGCCGCTCGCCGAAAGCGGTCTCGGCGACTTTCTGCAATTCGATGTCAATGCTCAGTTCAATGTCGTTACCCGGCGTCGCGGGTTCGTTCTTCAGGCGGCGCACGGCCCTGCCGTCGGCATTGACCTCAACGTACTCTTTTCCGGTTGTGCCATGAAGGTCGACCTCGTAGGCTGCTTCCATGCCCAGCTTGCCGATGTGCTCGCTGCCGCGGTAGTTGGAAGCGTCGCCGCTTTCTTCGATCTGTTCCACTTCCTTGTCGTTGATGCGGCTGATGTAACCGATCAGGTGCGAGGCCAGCGACCCGTTCGGGTAATCACGGAACAGACGCGCCTGCACCTCGACGCCTGGGAAACGGTAACGCTGCCCGATGAAACGCGCGACTTCCTCGTCGCTGAGGCGGGTACGGATCGGCGCACTGCCCAGGCGGCGATTTTCCGCGCGGAATTTTTGAAAACGCCGCCGATCGCGCGGTTCGATAGCGATGAACCTGGCGAGTTCGCCGATCGTCTTTTCCACATTGACGATGTTCGAGGAAATTTCCAGCGTGTACGCAACGAAATTGCGCGCCAGCACGGCGCCGTTGCGGTCGACGATGTTGCCGCGCTGCGGCACGACCGGCAGCAGGGAAATGCGATTGTCCTCGGCCAGCGTGTGGTAACGCTCATGGTGCTTCACTTGCAGAATGTAGAGCCGCGAGGTCAGCAGGATGCAGCCGGCGAACACGAACACGGCGGCCGCGAGCAGGCGAAGGAAAAAGCCGCCCGCTTTTTCGTCGGGTTCGGAGAAGTTATTCATTCCGCCATCTCAGATAGGCCGGTTTTCATCCCGGTTGACCGGCTGAAATTGCGGCAGCAGCAACAGGTAGGTGAGCGGCAGCCAGAGCGCCGTGCCAACGACGCTGGAAAGAAAATACCGCCAGCCGGGAAATTCTTCCCCGACAACCATCCGCACTCCGACCATCAGCGCCTGGACAATCAGCAGCATCGGCAACACGTGCAGGGCCTGCAACAGGGCCGGGAACCACATCACCCGCCGCGCCAGAGCGTTCGCCATGAACGCGAGCACCACGTAAGCCAGCGCGTGCGGCCCCATCGGCCCGGTGCCGCCGACATCGACCAGCAGGCCAAGGATGAAACCCACGCCCATGCCAATATAGAGAGGCTCACGGATGCACCAGAATGTCAGCACCAGCGCCACCCAGTCCGGCATCATGCCGGAGTGGCTGGCAACGGGAACGTAATCCAGGATGAGGGCGATGAACAGGCTCAGGTAGACGAACCACGGTTTCGTCGGTTGCAGAATACGGTTGGAGCGATTGGTGAATTGCATGGCCTGTCGCCTAGTCTTCGTCGGGATCGCGCTTCGTCGCCAAAGGAGGAGGGAGCGGCGGTTCTCCGGTCTCCGGTTTCGGCGGCGGGGGAGGCAGTTCCGCGCGGCTCAATATCAGCACATGGGAGCTTTCTTCGACCCCTCCCAGGGGCCGGCAGGCGATGCGGGCGAAAGCGCCGACGTCGCGTTCGATGCTCTCAACGATGGCGACCGGCAGACCGGGCACGAAAAGACCGTCGAGGCCCGAGGTCAATAGGCGGTCACCGGTCTTGATGTCGGCATCGGCAAGCACGAAACGCAGTTCGAGCTTGCCCTGCCCGGCGCCGGACATCACCCCGCGCTGGCCGTTGCGCTCCACCTGCACCGGAACCGACTGGTTGTGATCGGTGATGAGAGTGACTTCGGATTGGATCGGATAAACCCGTGTGATCTGCCCGAGCAGACCGTCGGCGTCGATCACCGCCAAACCGGGTTCCACACCTTCCTGTTTGCCCTGATCGAGAATGAGCTTTCGGGAATAGGGGTCGGGCGCGCTGTAGAGCACCTCGGCGGCGACACTGTACGTCCGTACGCGCTTGCTCATGCCGAGCAGTTTGCGCAACTGTTCGTTTTCTTGTTCGAGCGCCGTAAAACGCAGCAGCCGATCTGCGGTGCCGATCCTGAGGCGCTCGAAATCGGCCTGTTCGAACTGCGAATCCGCCAGATTGGAAAAGTACTTGGCGGCGTTGCTCGCCAGATTGACCGGCTCGGCCGCCACCATCCGCATGGGATAGGTGATGGTCGTCAGGTACTCGCGCAACGACTCAAGGTAGCCGAGACGCAGATCGGCCACCAGCATCGCCACACAGATCGTGACGTATACCAGTAGGCGTACATGCGGAGCTACGCCCCGCTTGAAAACGGGGTGTGTCTGAAAATCAGCAGAAGGCATTCAGCAGTTCCCGGACGGTGACGTTCAGGGACGTCGCAATGACTACCGACGCGACCTCAATCAGAGGTGAAGATGGAAGCCAGCTTGTCCATCTTGTCGAGCGCCATGCCACAGCCTCGCGCCACGCAGGTAAGCGGCTCGTCGGCGACGATCACCGGCAAGCCGGTTTCTTCCATCAACAAACGATCGAGATCGCGCAAAAGGGCGCCGCCGCCAGTCAGCACCAAGCCGCGCTCGGCGATGTCGGCGCCCAGTTCGGGCGGTGTTTCCTCAAGCGCGATCTTGACCGCAGAGACGATCTGGTTGATCGGTTCGGTGAGCGCCTCGAGAATTTCATTGGACGAAATCGTGAAGCTGCGCGGAATACCCTCGGCGAGGTTGCGCCCCTTGACTTCCAGCTCTCTCACTTCCGAACCCGGGAAAGCGGAGCCGATTTCCTTCTTGATATTTTCGGCGGAGGTATCGCCAATCAACATGCCGTAGTTGCGGCGAATGTAATTGACGATGGATTCGTCGAATTTGTCGCCCCCGACCCGGACGCTGCCCCGGTAAACCATGCCGCCCAGCGAGATCACACCGACCTCGGTGGTGCCGCCGCCGATGTCGACCACCATCGAACCGAGCGCGTCCGACACTGGCAGCCCGGCCCCGATGGCCGCCGCCATCGGCTCCTCGATCAGGTAGACCTGCGAGGCTCCCGCCGCCATCGCGGCGTCGCGGATGGCGCGGCGCTCGACCTGGGTCGAACCGCAAGGCACGCAAATGATGATCCGGGGACTGGGCGACAGGAGCTTTGAATCGTGCACCCGCTTGATGAATTGCTTGATCATCTGCTCGGTGACTTCAAAATCGGCGATCACGCCGTCTTTCATCGGCCTGATCGCTTCGATGTTCTTCGGCGTTTTGCCAAGCATCTGCTTGGCTTCGCGCCCCACCGCCTGGATCATGCGTTTGGCGTTGGGGCCACCCTCGGTTCGGATCGCCACTACCGAAGGTTCATCAAGAACAATGCCTTTGCCCCGCATGTAAATCAGGGTATTGGCCGTACCCAGATCGATCGCCAGATCGCTGGAAAAATAGGAACGCAGAAAGCCGAACATAGGGATTCCGAACCGGTTGGAGTTTTACTTCGCGGTGCACGCGCCCGAAAAAGAGCATCAAGCGATTATGATACCCTACAATCCTTTACAAAATTCATCTCGTTTGTCACATGTCGCTCACGACCAAACAAATCGAACAGCTTGCGCAGCTGGCGCGTCTGGCCTTGCCCGGCGACGCCGTCAATACAATGCGCAGCCATCTTGATAGCATTTTTTCTCTCATTGCGCAAATGCAAGCCGTCGACACGACCGGCATCGCACCCATGAGCCACCCCCAGGAACTGGCGGCCCGCCTGCGCGAGGACGTCGTCACCGAAACGGATCGGCGCGCCGCCTTCCAAGTCGTCGCGCCGCAGGCCGAAGCCGGTCTCTACCTGGTGCCCAAGGTCATCGAATGACATCCCCCCCACTCCAGCCGCCTTTTCCCCGCATGAGCACCGCGCCACTTTTCGACACCCCCGTTTCCGCCCTGCGCCGCGCCCTCGACACAAAAGAAGTCTCCAGCGTCGAACTCGCCACCCTTTTTCTCGACCGCATCGAAACGCTCGATCCGGCTCTCAACGCCTTCATCACCGTCGACCGCGAACGGACACTCGCCGAAGCGCGCGCCGCCGACGAGCGCATCGCCCAAAACCACATTGGGCCGCTCACCGGCATCCCGCTCGCCCACAAGGACGTATTCTGTACAGAGGGCATGCTCACCACCTGCGCCTCACGGATGCTGTCCAATTTTGTCAGCCCCTACGACGCGCACGTCGTCGCCCTGCTGAAAAAAGCCGGCGCGGTGAGCCTGGGCAAGACCAACATGGACGAATTCGCCATGGGGTCATCGTCCGAAACCTCTCACTACGGCCCGGTCAGGAATCCGTGGGAAACCGGCCACGTCC
This sequence comes from Azoarcus sp., assembly GCA_031289095.1. Lineage (GTDB taxonomy): Bacteria > Pseudomonadota > Gammaproteobacteria > Burkholderiales > Rhodocyclaceae > WRNU01. Next base: position 1,491 of record JAITQD010000080.1, on the reverse strand, counting down.
CCGGCGGCTCCTCGGGCGGCTCGGCAGCGGCGGTCGCGGCGCGGCTCGCGCCGATCGCCACCGGCACCGACACCGGCGGCTCGGTACGCCAGCCTGCCTCCTTCTGCGGCGTCACCGGCATCAAACCGACTTACGGCCTCGTGAGCCGCTATGGCTTGATCGCCTACGCCTCCTCGCTCGACCAGGGCGGCGCTTTCGGCGCTTCCGCCGAAGATTGCGCCCTGCTGCTCGCGGCGATGACCGGCTTCGATGCGCGCGACTCCACCAGCCTCGAACGAGCGCCCGAAGACTACGCCGCCGCACTCGCCGCGCCACCCGCCGACGCCGGCAAACCGCTCGCCGGTCTTGTCATCGGCCTGCCGCGCGAATTCTTCGGCGACGGCATGAGCGTCGACATCCGCACCGCCGTCGACGCCGCACTCGCGCAATACCGCGCCCTGGGCGCAAGCACACGCGACATCGACCTGCCCAACGCCAAACTGGCAATCCCCGCCTATTACGTTATCGCCATGGCGGAAGCCTCAAGCAACCTTTCCCGTTTCGACGGCGTGCGCTACGGCCACCGCGCCGCCGACTACACCGACCTCGCCGACATGTACCGCAAAAGCCGTGGCGAAGGCTTCGGCGCGGAAGTACAGCGACGCATCCTCGTCGGCGCCTACGTTCTGTCGCACGGCTATTACGACGCCTATTACTTACAGGCGCAAAAACTGCGCCGCCTCATCGCCGGCGATTTCCGCCGCGCCTTCGGCGGGTGCGACCTCATCGCCGGCCCCACTTCGCCGGTGACAGCGTGGGCACTGGGCGCAATGAGCGGCGACCCGGTACAAATGTACCTTGCCGACATCTACACCACGCCAGTCAATCTCGCCGGACTGCCCGGACTCTCCCACCCCTGCGGATTCGACGGCGGCGGCCTGCCCATCGGCCTGCAACTGATCGGCGACTACTTCTCCGAAACAAAACTGCTCGCCGCCGCGCACCGCTTCCAGCAGGCCACCGACTGGCACCTGCGCCGCCCGGCGCTGGCCGCCTGAAGCGCCCCGCGCCTTCGAGACAACGGATTACGAAACAATGAGCAGATCGGACTGGGAAATCGTCATCGGGCTGGAAATCCACGCCCAACTCAACACCGCCGCCAAAATCTTTTCCGGCGCCAGCACCGCCTTCGGCGCGGAACCCAACGTACAGGCGAGCGCCGTAGACGTCGCCCTGCCCGGCGTACTGCCGGTACTGAACCGGGGCGCGGTCGAACGCGCCATTCGTCTCGGGCTTGCGCTGAACGCGCACGTCGCGCCAAAAAGCGTGTTCGCACGCAAAAATTACTTCTATCCCGACCTGCCCAAAGGCTACCAGATCAGCCAGTTCGAGCTACCGGTCGTACAGGGCGGCGTCATCGCCATCCAGGTCGGCGAAGGTAACGAAGCCTACGAAAAAACCATCCGCCTCACCCGCGCCCACCTGGAAGAAGACGCTGGTAAATCGCTGCAT
>JAITQD010000011.1 GCA_031289095.1 Azoarcus sp. | reverse complement strand
GCCGGAACGGGCAAGCTGTGCAAAGCTTGCCCTCCGGTGCCCCGAAGGGGCGGGAGAGGGGAAGGCGGTTCAAGTTGAGCCAGCTTTTCCGCAAACCGCCACATGTGGGGCGCTTCGCCACGAACAAAGAAGCGCATCAATTTTTTGGAACGGCTATATCCGTTTTTCGCCGTTCGCCATCATGCGTCGTGACGCGGGTTGAACAGCCGGGTCACCAGCGCCCGCATTTCGTCCTGCTTGTCTTCGGCGCGGTTCAGGGCCTGCGTCGGCGCATGCAGGTACTTGTTGGTCAGACGGCGCGATAGCTGTTCCAGCACGGCTTCCGGCGGTTCGCCCCTGGCCAGGCGCTTGAGGGCGTGTTCCATTTCGTCGCGGCGCATGCGTTCGGCGTTGTCGCGCAATATGCGGATGAGCGGGACGCGCTCGCGCGTTCGCAGCCATTGCAGGAAATCATCCACGCGCCGGTCGACGATCGCTTCGGCCTCGATTACCGCCGACTGCCGCGATTCCTTTCCGGACTGGACGATCTCCGCAAGATCGTCCACCGTGTAGAGAAAGACGTCGTCGAGCCGCGCGATTTCCCTTTCGACGTCGCGCGGCACCGCCAGGTCGACCATGAAGATCGGCCGGTGACGGCGTGCGCGGATGGCGCGCTCGACGAGTCCCAGCCCGATGATCGGCAACTGGCTGGCGGTGCATGAAACGACGATGTCGAATTCGGCGAAGCGCTCGGCCAGGTCTTCCAGGCGGATGGCCGTGCCGCCGTATTTTTCGGCCAGTTCCCTGCCGCGCTCGATGGTGCGGTTGGCGATGACCAGTTGCCGGGGCTGCCGCGCGGCGAAGTGCGCGGCGCACAGCCCGATCATCTCGCCGGCGCCGATGAACAGCACCCTTTGCTCGGCGATCTTGCCGAAAATGCGTTCGGCGAGATGCACCGCCGCCGCGGCCATGGAGACGATGCTGGCGCCGATCGCCGTGCCGGAACGCACGTCCTTGGCGACCGAGAACGATTGCTGGAACAGTTTATCGAGCGTCGCGCCGAGCGATCCCGCCTCGCGCGCGATGCGCGCCGCCTCTTTCATCTGCCCCAGGATTTGCGGCTCGCCGAGCACCATCGAATCAAGTCCGCTGGCGACCCGGAAGGCGTGGCGCACGGCTTCGCGCTCGGGATGGGTATACAGGTAAGGTTCGATCTCGCGCAACGGAACACGCCGATTTTCCGAGAGCCAACTCACGGTCGCCTTCGGATCCTCGGCCTGACAATACAGCTCGATACGGTTGCAGGTCGACAGAATGGCCGCTTCCAGGACGTTCCCACCGCCAGTCAGATCCCAGAGCGCCTGACGCAGTTCCCCGGCGTGGAAAGCCAACTGTTCGCGCACCGCGAGCGGCGCCGTGCGGTGGTTGATCCCGAGAGTGAAAAGCGCCATGCCGTCGGATGGTAAGGGGAGTTTCGCGGCCATGAATGCCCGCGCGAGGGAGACGATTATATCACCCGCTTCCAACCGCTCCGGCGTGTGGGCTGGGGCAGAGCGATCGCATGAATCTATCTACGCCATCCCGATCACCCTGTAGCGATTGTTGTAAAATCCGCTGTGATTACTTACGATAAACATTGAGGCTGTTTTTGCAGCGAAATTCTCGACAAGCGCCTTTCCATGCCCTATGCAACGCTTCATAAAGGTAAACGCCATGCCCAACATCAAACCCGTCTCGGATTTACGCAATTACAATGAAGTCCTGCGCGACATCGACGTGGGACAACCCGTTTTCCTGACCAAAAACGGGCGCGGACGTTACGCGATTCTGGATATACACGACTACGAAAAAACGCAGGCAGCGTTGAAACTCATGGCGGAACTCGCCCAAGGCGAAGCCAGCGGCAAACAACAGGGTTGGCTGACGGCGGACGAAGTGGAAGCCGCCTTGGGTCTTGCGCATGAATAAAGTCCATTATTCGCCCGCCGCGCAAAACGACCTCGTGGAAATTGGCAACTATATCCGTGAGGAACTTGTCAAACCCGTCGCGACAAAGAATAAATACCCTTGTAAAAATTACTCGCCACATCCGCCAACTGGAACGCTTTCCAGAAATTGGCGCGCCGCTGTCTTCCATCGAGCGCCTCGACAGCCTCTATCGCTTTCTTGTCTGTCATCACTATCTTGCGTTTTACCGCCTTGAAAAAGAAAGCGTTTTTATTGACCGGATTCTTTATGACAAAACAAATTATCTTGCCATCCTGTTCGGTGATGCAACACAGGAAAATGAGCAGGAAAATGAGCCATCCTGATTTTTCCGGTTCAGTCCATCCGTACCATCTCGACGCATCACGCAGCTCATTCATGCAATTGCCTTTCCCTCCGGCGCTGCACCATGCGAGCTGGCATCAACTCCCCGGCGGCCGCATCGCCGCAAAGCGCTCGGCGGAATCGCGCACCACGTCGTTCAGGTTCTTGTGCGTGGCCGACCGGGCGCGCAGCCAGTCCGAGCCGGTCGTGCCGGTAAACAGCGCGGTGCGCAGCACGTCCAGCCAGTGCTGGCAGCCGAGCGCCTTGGCGTCGCCGCCGAG
>JAITQD010000083.1 GCA_031289095.1 Azoarcus sp. | reverse complement strand
ATGGCTGCCAAAGATTCCTCCCCTTCGCGCAACACGGCCAGGGCTTCCGCCTGCCGGTCGCCGGAAAGCCTGCGATGTGCGCTCGTTGAGTCGGTCGTGGAGGAAGCGCCCATTGCCCTGGCCCTGCTCGACGAAAATGGCGAGGTCTTTCTGGACAACCGGGAATGGCGCAAGCTCGCCGCCGATCTGGGTGCGCCGGACGCGGCTCGTCTGCTTCTGGATACGGCCCTGCCCGACTGGGGCAAGTGCCTTCTGGGCACGGCTTCCCGCGAGGGATTTCACGCCCTGGAATTGCGGATCGACGCGCCCAGCGGCAAGGCGCCGCGTTGGTTGTCCTGTTCGGTGCTGCCGATTGCCGCCCCGGACACCCGCAGCACGCGCTGCTTGTTGCTGGCGGTCAATGACGTCAGCGCCTTGCGCCAGGGACAGGAAAAAGCGCGTCTTGCCGCCCTGCGCGGCCTGATCGCGGAGGAGGAGCATGCGGCAGTGCTGCGCGAGAGCTTGTCCGCAGCCCTGTACCGGCTCGAAGAACCATTGAATGTCATGCATTCCGCCGTCGGGATGCTCAGGAACCGCGAACCCGTCATGTCGGGCGCGTTGGCTCTGGCGCTGGAAGAAGGCCGCGCCCGTCTGGAGGAACTGCGCCAGTTGATCCCCCTCGGCGAGCATGAAGCGGTGACGCCCGTCAATCTCAACGAAGTGTTGCGTGACGTGCTGGAGGTGTGCATTCCGCGTCTCTTGAGCAATGGCATCACCATCAACTGGCGGCCTACTGCTACCTTGCCCGCTGTGCTGGGACGCCCCATGCAGCTGCATTCGCTTTTCAAGGCGCTGGTCGATAACGCCATCGAGGCGGTTTCCCAGAGCGGCTGGAAAACGCGCGACATCGCGCTGTCCACCACGCTTTCGGAAAATTACGTACAGATCGCCATCGACGACCGGGGGCCGGGCATTCCCGCCGAATTGCGTCTCAAGGCATTCGAGCCTTTTTTCACCACTTGGGTCAGCCGGAGCCAGCGGCATCTGGGCACCGGACTTTCCCGCGCCCTGCAAGTCACCGCCGGGCACGGCGGCACACTGGAATTGCGGGACGCGCCGGGCGGCGGCTGTCGCGCCCTGGTGGAACTGCCCGTCGGCGAAACAGGAGGGAGCGACGTATGAACACGAGCACCCTGGGCCACTGTTCCGAACGGGCAACGTGCAGCCTCGTCCTGTGCGAAAACCACGATTTGCGTGTCGCCCAGATGGAGGCCCTGTACAGCGTCAGCCAGGTTTTGTCCCGCTCGCTGGATTACCGGGAAACCATCCGGGAAGTGCTGCGCATCCTCAACGACGTTGGATTGGTGAGCGTCGCGGAGCCGGACGGCAGCCTTTTGATGCCGGCGGAGCAGGGGACGGAACCCGACATCCCTTTCGAGCTGGTGCGCCATCAACCTGGCGAAGACGTGCTTGGTTTCGTCATGAAAAAGGGTCGCGCCCTCATTTTGCAACGCGCTGGTGATGACAGCTGCTTTGCCAACAAAACGGGCATGTACAACCCTCATCTGCCTTTCATCGCCGTGCCCATCAACGTGGCGGGCAGCATGAAGGGCGTGCTGGCCGCGCAGCCGATGGTGGAAAACGATCCGCTGTTGGACGAGCGGGCGCATTTTCTGGAAATGATCGCCAACCTGATCGGCCAGAGCTTGAGGCTTTCCCTGCAAGTCGAGCAGGAAAAACGCTCGATGCAGGAAGAACGCGATCTGCTGCGCCGCGCCGTGCGTCAGCAGCATGGATTTGACAGCATCGTGGGGCGTTCCGCCGCCATGAGGCGCATTTTTGAACAGGTGCGGCTCGTTTCCAAATGGAACACCACCGTGCTTATCCGGGGCGAAACCGGCACTGGCAAGGAATTGATCGCCAACGCCATTCACTACAATTCCCCGCGTGCTCGTGGGCCGCTCGTCAAACTCAATTGTGCGGCGCTGCCGGAAACCCTGCTTGAATCCGAACTCTTTGGTCATGAACGCGGCTCTTTTACGGGCGCGGTCGGCACCCGCAAGGGCCGTTTCGAGCAGGCCGACGGCGGCACGCTGTTTCTGGACGAAATCGGCGAAATCTCCCCGGCCTTCCAGGCCAAGCTCCTGCGCGTGTTGCAAGAAGGCGAATTCGAGCGTGTCGGCGGCAACAAGAGCATCAAGTCGGACGCGCGCATCATTGCCGCCACCCACCGCGACCTGGAAGCAGCGGTGGATACGGGTAATTTCCGCGAAGACCTGTTCTACCGGCTGAACGTCATGCCGCTCTACCTGCCGCCCCTGCGCGAACGCCCTGAAGACATCCCGGAAATCTGCCGCTCTTTGCTCGCCAAGATCGGAAATGCACAAAAACGCAAGCTCTCCCTCCATGACAAAGCGTTGCACCGTCTGGTCAGCCACGAATGGCCGGGCAACGTGCGGGAACTGGAAAACTGTCTGGAACGGGCGGCGGTGCTCTCCGAGAACGGCGACATCGGTATCGAATTGATCCGCTTTGCCAGCCAGAGAAACCCTCCGCGACCCGCTGCGCCGCGCCCGACAGCGGCGGGAAACGAAAGCAGCCCCGGAATCGAAGGCTCCCCGCCGGACGACGCGGAGAACCGGGGAGCCAAAGCACATGCGGAACATGCGGATAACGAATCTTCCGAGCGCGAGCGCGTCATCCACGCCCTGGAACAGTCCGGCTGGGTGCAGGCCAAAGCCGCACGCCTGCTGAACATGACCCCCCGCCAGATTGCTTACCGCATCCAGACGCTCAATATCACGGTGAAGCAGTTTTGAGGGGAGAAGAAGCGCTTTCTTTCACGCGCTCAACTTTCCACCAAAGTGTCTCCGCCTCGGCATAGGTAAAGCGCAGGGTTGTGTTTTGGTGCGGCGGCGGTTGATCATGCGGATGGACATGGCTTCCAGCCAGCCCCAGTAGGTTTCGCGCAACAACTGTGATGTCGCCAGACCAGGGCGCGCAACTTTTCCTCCCCCACTGTCGCCAGAAGCTCGTGGGAAGCGCACCTCGGGGTACTCCAGATCATCATGACTGGCAGGCGCCTGACGCCCGGAATGAAACATGCCGGTGCGATTGCATTCGCAATTGGGTTTTTGTGACGGCGAAGATTGAGGAGCTTGATACAGCGCCCCCCAAAAATTCCAGCAGGGCTTCCCGCTCGGAGGTCAACATGCGGCGCACGGTTTCCCAGGATTTTTTCCCCTTGCCGCCGTGCCAGAGAATCGCTTCCAGAAAATTGCGGGCGTGGCCACAGATTGACAAGGAGCATGTTTTTTCCTAAGCTGAAGAGCGTTTCAGGGGCTACATAATAAAACAGGTGGCAATAGCAAAACCTCATTGTGAACACTTGGTGTATTGACTTTCCGTGTCGGTTCCTTTGTATGATGGCGCGATTTGCGCTGATTTCTTTTTGAAAAGAGATTGTCGGGATGAAATCCTCGTGGTTGTCGGCGGTCGTTATGCTCCTTGCCTTTTTGCTTGGTGGGTGTTCGTACCAGGAGAAAATGCGTAATGGGTATTACACCGCCGAAGCGATTGGATATGACGCCGATGGCTGGAAGGAATTCATCACCATCTATGTGTCCGACAACAGCCTGGTGACCGTGGAATACAACGCCCGGAACAGTTGTGGATTCATTCAGTCGTGGGATCTGGCCTACCAGCGCCGGATCAAGGCCGCAACGGGCATGTACCCCGGCGAGTATTGGCGTATTTACGCAGATGAGTTGCGCACCCGGCAGAACCCCGACGAGATAATTGCCGTGCGCGGCGTGGAGCATCAGCACAAGATTTTCCTGCTTCTGGCAAAGGCAGCCATTGCCCAGGCGAAAACCAAAGACAAAAATATTGCGTTTGTTGACCTGACCGGAATCCGGACGGAAAACAGATAATGGACGAACGCCGCCCTCAGCGCCCACAGAACACAAGTCTCGCCACGACAATTCACTTTATTGCCTTGCTGAGCATCATCACTCTGGCCGTCGGTCTGATGCTGGTTATGGCCTTTTTCATGAATTCCATTACGGACAGGATCATGCTGGAAAGCCTCCAGCCCATGGCCAAAACCGCCGCCCAGAATATTAGCGCCAACATGCAAACCCTGGTCGAACGGTTTTTTACGATTCGGGGCAATGGAATCATTGCCTCGCCGACCTCCACAACAGACGAAAAACGCCTGGCGCTGGAGAGCGCCATCGCCGGCATAGAATTTACCTGGATAGGTTTGTATACGCCCGACGGCACACTGCTCACCGGGAGCGACGAGGCGCCCGACGACATTTCCGGCAGGGGTTTGTTCGCTTCCATCAAAGCGACAAACAATCTGGCGATAGGAGATACTTCCATCGGCATCAGGGGGCCGGAAATCACAATGGGTTTGCCCGTGCGCGGAGGGGAAACCGTGAGCGACGAAGAACCGGCGTATTACCTGCTGGGCGGCTATAACTACGAGGTACTCGGCGATGTTTTGCACAACGTCAATGTCGGCCCCAACGGCAAATCCTTTATCATCAACGAGCAGGGGCAGTTTATAGCGCACCGGGAAATGAGCAAAGTGTTCAACCGGGAATCCCTTGCCGACAGTTTCGGATCGGGCCCGGACGCGAAGGCAGCCATCCTGTCCATGCAACAGGGGCAGACCGGCGCCGCGCAAATCAGCGGAGTTGAAGGCAAGATATTCGTCAGTTTCTCCCCGATACGGGGCGCTCTGTGGTTTTTGGGAATTCAGGCGCCGCGCAGCGATTTTACCTCTGCCGCAAGGCAGGCGCTGACTACCGGGGTGCTGATTACCGTTTCAGCTCTTGTAATCTTTTCCATTTTTCTGCCTCTTTTTATCCGCAGGTTTTTTTCTGTTCCCCTGAAAACCATCACCGACAACGCGGGCAACCTGGCCGAAGGGGAATTCGGAGAACTGCTGCCGACGAAGATCATCGACCGGCGGGACGAAATAGGCCGCCTTGGCACAGCTTTTATCGCCATGTCCAGCTCCATACGGAGCCTGATTCAGGATATCGGGCAGCTTACCAGCGGGGCAAGAGCCGGAAAACTGAGAAGGCGGGCGGACTATGCCGAGTATCAGGGAGATTACCAGCGCATTCTTTCAGGCATCAATGCCACGTTGGATGTGTTTTGTTCACATCTGGACGCCATGCCCGGCGCTTTGATGTTTCTGGACGAATCCTTCCAGGTTCTTTACAGGAACAAGGCCATGGACAAGCTGCTGGAATGCCACGGCATTGACATGAATGCACCGCATTTTTTAGCTGTCCTGCTGGGATCTTCCAGAGAACTGCCCCTCGATGCCTGGACGTTGTTCACGCCACGGTGCGAAGAAGGGCAAACATTTAAAGCGGATGTGGATCTCAGGGATATAAACGGGGAAGATCGCAATTACAGCCTGAGCATGAAACGCGTTGTCAACGATGTCGTTGCTTTTCCTCTTCCTGCCGGAAGTCCGGTTTGCGTCATGTTGATTCTTAACGATGTGACCCAACTGACCAGGGCCAGAACCGATGCGGAAGTCGCCAGCCAAAGCAAGAGCGACTTCCTGTCCAGAATGAGCCATGAGATTCGTACACCAATGAATGCCATCATCGGCATGAGTGTGCTGGCGACGCGTGAATATGGCAAGCCGGGAGCGCTTGAACGGATTGCCGAGATAAAACGCGCTGCCGTTTATCTGCTTTCCATTATCAACGACATTCTGGATTTTTCGAAGATTGAATCCGGCAAGATGGAGATTGTGCCGATTGAATATCTCCTTTCTTCAGTCATCAATGACGTTCTCAATATCGTGCAGGTGCGTGTAGCGGAAAAGCACCTCGATTTTATTGCGGAGGTTGACCCAAATCTTCCCGCACGTGTTTATGGCGATGAAACACGTGTTCGCCAGGTCATCACGAACATCTTGACGAATGCGGTGAAATACACAAAAGAGGGGTATGTTCTTTTCTCAATCTCATCCTCTGATCAGAACGATCAAGGCGAGAAATACGTCAATCTTGTCATTTCAGTCGAGGATAGCGGTATTGGCATAAAAAAGGAGGACATGGACAAACTGTTCGGCAGCTTTGTGCAAGTAGACAAGATAAAGAATAAAGGAACAGAAGGCAGTGGTCTCGGTCTGATTATCGCGAAAAACCTGTGTCAGTCAATGGATGGAGAAATTACTTTCGAGAGCGAATACGGAAAGGGAAGCACTTTCACTGTGCGCATACCGCAGTTGATCGTGGAGCCGACGAAGATCGCGAAAATAAAGAATCCCGAAGAGACCAGGGTGCTTCTATATGAGACACATGACATGTTCGGTCAAAACATCGTGTATGCCCTAGAACGGCTGGGCGTCCAGACAAAATGGGTTTGCATGCAATCTGAATTTTGTGAAGCGCTGCAATATGACGAGGTCTATTCCCATATTTTTGTTGCTCACGCGATGCTGGAAAACACCAGTATAACGTTGGAAATGATGGGTTATCCGGCCAAGCTGGTCTCTATCGTCGATTACGGCACCCAGGTATCCAACCAGAAAATTTATACGATACCCAGGCCGGTTCAAGCCATATCCCTTGCAAATGCCCTGAACAATGATGAAACGGCTGGCTATTTTGAAGGTGCGGACTATCACATGCATTTTATCGCGCCCTCCGCGCGCGTCCTCATCGTCGACGATATCATGACGAATCTCATGGTGGCTCAAGGGCTGATGGATCCTTACAAGATACAAGTGGATATTTGCCAAACTGGGAAAGATGCGATTCATCTTGTGCAGCAAAACAGCTATGACATTGTTTTCATGGATCATATGATGCCCGAAATGGACGGCATTGAAGTCACAAACCGTATTCGCGCGCTTGACAACGGTCGTTTCAAAGCTATGCCTATTGTTGCTTTGACAGCAAATGCGGTGTCGGGCATGAAAGGAATGTTCCTCAAGAACGGCATGTCCGATTTCATGGCCAAACCGATCGATGTGGCGAAACTGGATGCCATGCTTGATAAATGGTTGCCCAAGGATAAGAAACAGGAATATATAGAAGAGGAAAACGCGCCCCAAAACAGAAGTGCTGAAATAATCACACGTGATATCGCCATTGAAGGTCTGGACGTTAAAAAAGGCATGTCGATGTCTGGCGGTTCCATCGAAGCTTATTTCAAGGTATTGAAGAGTTATTGCAAGGATGGTCGTGAAAAAGTCGACCAGATACGGCAGACCATTGCCGAAGAAAATTTACCCTTGTTTGCCATCTATGTCCATGCATTGAAAAGCGCTTCGGCCAGCATCGGTTCGATCCCGGTTTCAGAACTGGCCAAAGAGCTTGAGTTCGCCGCGAAGGAAAACAATGCGAATTATGTAAATGCTAATATCGGTCTTTTTATTGCCATGCTGGAACCGCTTCTCGACAATATCGAACATGTTTTAAAGGAGGAAGAAGACAAAAATTTAGTGATAGCGGAGACTACTCCAGTTGATACAGCGTTCCTGAAAGAACGTTTTGAAAGCTTGCGGAAGGCGTTGGATGAGATGGATATACAGCTCATTGATGAAATAGTAAACCAATTGACCACGATAGCTTTGCCAGCCACTGTCAAGGAAGCTTTTGAAAAAGTTTCCGAGCAGATACTGGTGAGTGAATATGAAATGGCGGTTCAGCTTCTGAACGAAATGCCATCGTTGCAATAGGTGTCGCATCAAACCGGGAACCGCCCGTTCGTATGCCTTGAGGACTCCCGGATAATCGGGCGTGACAGGCAAATAGAATTCAATTCGCCGGTCTTGGTTTTGTTTCGCCATTCCGCCAGCAACTAATCTGGAAGGGGGTTTGCATCCCCTCCCAAATTGCTACGGTCGAAATCCCGGGCCTTCAAACTGGCGGCTCCCGTTGAGCAAGTTCAAAACGGTTAGGGTGCCGGGGCTTTTTTTGGGGCAGTCCTGGCGGCAGTTTTCTTTTCGGATTCAGCCATGGCTTTTAAGCCCATTTCGTCAAACTTCTCGCCACCGGCAACGGCAATCATGCGGGCAAGCTTATAATCCCGTATATAGGTGGCGGGACTGAAACGATCGGTTTTGCCGAATGCGTTGATCATTTTCGGGGTGAAGCGGTACTCGAAAAAGGCTGCTCTGATCTTTTGCGCCAATTCGGGCTTCAGGTTATAGACATAGCCGAAAGAAGAGGTGGGAAACTGACTGCTCCTCCAGATAGTCCGGAAGTCGTCGGCTTTGGCGTCCCCGGCGTTTACCACGCGATCATACAGGCTGGAGCCGACGCAGGCGGCATCGTATTCGCCCTTGAGCACGCCCAGGACGGACTTTTCGTGATTGCCGGAGAACACGATCTCATAATCCTTGCCCGGCGTGACGCCTTCCTGGGGGAACAGCGCCATGGGGGCGATGTGCCCGGAATTGGAAGTAGGTCCCGTATGGGCGACTTTTTTGCCCTTGATGTCATGCAACTTCTGGTAGGGGCTGTCTTTTTTGACCAGGACAATGAGGCGGTACCCTTGAAATTCTTTTTCGGTGCCTTTCACCGCGATGGGGACATAACCAGCCAGGTTCACGGCATAGCCGGTGGCGCCAGTGGAAAAACTGGCGATGTGCAGACGCCCGGAACGCATGTCTTCGATCCCGGAGGAATTGGACGCCATAGGTCGATACTCAACCTTTTTGCCGGTCTTGGCGGACAGGAACTTCATAAAGTCGTTAAAGATGTCCGCGTAATCTTCAATATCTTCAAGCGGCGTATCGCCAAACACCAGGGTGTCGGGGTCTTCCCATTCTTTGGAATCCGCAGGAGGGTCGGCGGTCAGATCGCCATCGGCATCACAATACCTGGCGGCCAGGTTACCACTGTTTTTGCAGGGAGCCGCAGCAAAAGCCACACTTGCAAGGCCGCAAGTCACAATAAGAGCCACAAGAAAAGAAGTGCATTTCCTGAACATATTCAATCTCCTTTACGGTTTCAGCATAAGCGCAAACACATCGCTTTGACTTTTCAGGATATTCTTATTAACTATAATTTGTCAACCGCTCTGTCGCCAAAATCCCTACGAAGTTCTCGCCCGTGTCATGGCGGTTGCCGGGGACTCCCCCGAACGGCATTACCGCTTCAACAAACTCCTGACCCATTCTTGTTGCCGCGCCTTGTGGCGTTCGTCGGTCAGGCGGGCGATGAGGCGTTCCTTTGCATCGGCAAAAGGAATGGTCAGGGCGGGCTGGATGGTTTCGCAGAAAATCAGGTGCAGGCCGATGGGGGATTCCAGCGGGGCGGAGGTTTCGCCCTCATGGAGTGCAAAGGCGGCGGGTTCGAGTTCCGGGTGGATCTGGCCGCGCTTGACTGTGCCAATTACACCGTTTTCCAGCGCCGTGGGGCAGTGTGAATGTCTTGCGGCGGCAGCGGCGAAATTCCCGACATTTTGAATGTGATTTCGCAGCTCGGCCAGCAGGACAAAAGCCGCCTCTTTTTGCGCGGCGTTATCAAAGGTCATGAGAATGTGACGCAAGCGACGCATTTCGGGCCGGTTGAATGCTTCAGGATGCTGATGGTAATAGATTTCCGCGTCGATTTCGGAAACCGGAATCGTTTGTGCCGCAATCCGCTCCAGCACGGCTTCGATGACGAGATCGCGGAGCAATGCGGTTTTGAGCGCTGTTTCATCCAGGCCGTTCTGGCGCATATCGGCCAGGAATTCCTGCCGTGTCGAATAACGCTGGCGGATTTCCGCCAGCCGGGCAGATTGCGTAGCCACCGGCACAATCACGTTGACAGCTTCCGGGCTGGCAAGAATGGCGGCTTCGATGCGCGCCTGTTGCGCGACGATTTTTTCGAGCCGCGCCGCTTCCGGTGCGGAGAGCGCCTGCGGCGGTTTACTGAACAATTCCTGCGCCAGTTTCAGGCGCAGATAGGGGTGATGGATGGTTTGCGGGGCGGTCATGGTCAGCGCATTTCAGGCAGGGCTTTCCAGCATGGTTTCCGGAATCAGCAGCACCCGCCCCGGCAGGATTGCAAAATGCACATGGTAGGCCGGGCCGCCGGGATGGTCGCGCACTACCTTGAGGATTTCGCCGGCATCCCCCACGCCCACGAGCGCCTCTCCCGCCACTTTCAGCACGGCGCGGCTTTGCACTTTGTCGCGGAACTCAAAGCGGCTGGGCGTCCAGGCTTCGGCCAGACCGATCAATTCTTCCTCGCGGCAGCCGATCAGGCGGTTCTCGGCGTAGAAATGCACGGAATAGACGATCTGATCCTGCAAGAACGTGCCGATGTCGCGGATGACGCCCACACTGCCGCGCCGGATGAGCAGGTCGCCCATTTGCGCGCCGGGAAAGGTGCCGTCGTCCCGCACGTTGCGAATGACGCGCACTTCATCGTCGATTTGCCAGCAAGGCATTAGCGCCATGATGCCGCTTTCAAAAAATGGCCGTCCACAGGATTAGCGAAACACTTTATCCAGCGGGACGAAAGTGGACATGCCGCCTTCTGCTGTCGGCGCGTTCTGGAACACGGCGAAGACTTTTTCCGTGAGCGCGTCGGAGCGGACAAAATCCTCATATGCCTGGGTGAGCCATTGTTTGTAGAGGGCGAATCGCGCCGCGTCATCCTCTGGCATTTTGGGCGCGTGGTGGGCGAGGTAATCGTGAAAGCGTTGCAGAATGTGCAGGCGATTGACCTGCACCACCTGTTCTTCGTAGGACACGCCAAAATAATCGAGAAAATCCTCGGCGGCGACGAGTTCCGCCAGCGCTTCGGCCAGCGTCAGTGTGTCGGGTTCCATACGCATTCCTCAAATTCTGGCGTGTGTGACAAAAATTCCCGCAATTCGGCTTCTTCAGGCGGGCGTTTGGCGGCGAGCACGAAAGCGCGAAGGGTGTGCAGCAGCGCTTTCGCCGTCGCCTCGTCGAGCAGGACGCCCAGTTCGGCATATACCGCCAGCACGGCCTGCAGGCCGGAATGCTTGCCGAGTACGATGCGATGGCGGCGGCCAACTTCTTCCGGGTCAAAACCCTGGTAATTACGCGGGTCTTTCAGAAGGCCATCGACATGAATGCCCGCTTCGTGCGTAAAAGCGCCGCAGCCGACGATGCTTTTCTGCCACGGTACGGGACGCCCCGAAGCATGGGCGACGATTTCAGAAAGCGCCGGAAAGCCGCGCAAGTTCACGCCCGTCGCCCCGCCATAGAGTTTTTCCACGCCCAGCACCACTTCTTCAAGCGGCGCGTTGCCCGCCCGCTCGCCAAGGCCGTTGACCGTGGTATTGACGTGCGTCGCCCCGGCGCGGATGGCGGCCAGCGTGTTGGCCGTCGCCAGCCCCAGATCGTCGTGGGCGTGCATTTCAATGGCAAGTCCGGAAGTCCGCACCAGTCGGGCAATGATGTCGTGGAGGCGAAATGGCTCCATGATGCCCAGCGTATCGGCATAACGCAGCCGCGTTGCGCCTGCTTTGGCCGCCGTCTCGGCGATGGCGCGCAGAAAACCGGCATCGGCGCGGGAAGCGTCCTCGCAGCCGATGCACACTTCCAGCCCCAGATCACGCCCTTGCGCCACGTAGCCGGGCAGGGCGGTCAACAGCCAATGCCGGTTCTTTCGCAATTTATAGGCCAGATGTTGATCGGAAGCGGGCACGGAAATATCCACCCGCGTCACCCCGGCAGCGCCCAATCCGGCGCAGGCGGCCAGATCCTGCGGGTGCATCCGGCACCAGACCATCAATTTGGCGGCCAGCCCCAGATTGGCCACGGCGCGAATGCTTTCCCGCTCCTCCGCCCCCATCGCGGGAATGCCGACTTCCAGTTCCGGCACGCCAATGGCGTCCAGCCCCCGGGCAATGGCGAGCTTTTCGTCCAGCGAAAACGCCACCCCGGCGGATTGTTCGCCATCCCTTAGGGTCGTGTCGTTAATGATGACTGCGGACATGGAAATTTCGCAAAAGAGAGATTCATCGGAACATAGCAAGCATGGTGCCAAGAGATAAAATATTTATGATTCAATGACTTGTACTGTTTTCTGTAAAATGGGACAAACGATTTTGTACGGGGAGGCGCTTTATGTCGGGTTTGCGACAAAAAGGCCCGGACAAAGCGCGTTTTCCGCAAACAATCCTGTTCGTCTACTTTGTGGAGAAAGTACAGTAGATGAATGATTTCATTGAATATTAAAAATCGGGCATAGCAATTGCTGGGAGACATCGTCCCTCAAAAAAACGGAGAATCCTCATGATCAATCTCACTCCCAACGCCGTGAAGGCCATTCGGCGGTTTATTCGCGGTTCGGAAACCCCGGTTGCCGGACTGCGGCTGGTGGTGTCCGGCGGCGGTTGTTCCGGCCTTCAGTACGGGATGCGGCTGGAAGCCGAAAAGGCGGAGGACGACATGGAACTTGAAGTCGACGGCATCAGGCTTCTGGTCGATCCCTTTACCTTGCCGATGATCGACGAGGTCAATATCGATTTCATCGACAGCCTTACCCAAACCGGCTTCAGGTTCGACAATCCCAATGCCAACGCAAAATGCTCGTGCGGGCAGTCGTTTTCACTCTGAATTTCACTGCTGAAGGGAGAATCGGATCATGTGGGAATACTCCGAAAAGGTACGCGAGCATTTTTTCAATCCGCGCAATTCCGGCCCGCTGGAGGAAGCCAACGGTATTGGCGACGTGGGTTCCATTCAGTGTGGCGACGCGCTTCGGCTGATGCTGAAAGTCAATCCCGAAACGGACACCATTGAGGACGCGCATTTCCAGACTTTTGGCTGTGGTTCCGCCATCGCCTCTTCCTCGGCGCTCACCGAAATCGTCAAAGGTATGACGCTGGATGAAGCCCTTGAAGTTTCCAACCAGCAGATTGCCGATTATCTGGATGGCCTGCCACCGGAAAAAATGCACTGTTCGGTGATGGGGCGCGAAGCCCTGCAAGCGGCCATCGCCAATTATCGCGGCGAAACCTGGGCGGACGACCACGAGGAAGGCGCGCTCATTTGCAAATGTTTTGCGGTGGACGCGGTGCTGATCGAGGATGTGGTCAAGGCCAATAACCTCAATACCGTCGAAGAAGTGACCTTCTACACCAAGGCGGGCGGGGGTTGCGCCGCCTGTCACGAGGGTATCGAGGAAATCCTGGCGAAAGTGAAGGCCGAACGCGCAGGCCCCGGCGAGGTGTCGCCGCCGATCAAGCCGCTCGAACCCCGCGCCGCCGCGCCCAAACTGACTCTGGTGCAGCGCATCAAGAAAATCGAGACCGTGCTGGAATCCGTCCGTCCCATGCTGGTGCGCGACCACGGCGACGTGGAACTGGTCGAGGTGCAGGGGCGCAACATCTACGTGAATCTCAAGGGTGCCTGTGCCGGCTGCATGATGGAAGCCGCCACCCTGGGCGGTATCCAGCAAAAAATGGTCGAAGCCCTGGGCGAATTGGTGCAGGTGCTGCCGGTGTCTTATATGCCGACGGAGATCGCCTGAATCTATAAGACGTCACGCGGCGAGTCAATCATTTTCTGGCGGAAATTTCCAATGGCCGCACGGCAAATCCGGGCCAACTTATTTTGGCGTTCCTTTTTTCAGATTTTTCATGAATTCCACGAAATGCGGGAAGAAATCGTCAAAAAGCGGACTTTCCCGGTTTTCCATCAAAACCTTACCGAAGAGTTTCAAGCCGATGGCCAGGTGCAGAATCTCGTCTTTTTCGAGATCGTCGCGTCGCCCCAGTTTTTCGACGATGGCATAAAGGTCGTCGTGGTTGCTGGTCTCGAAAGAGAGTGGTTCATGCGTCGGCAGGACGCCGCCTGCGTCATCGAGCGCTTCCACTGTGATGCGATAATGATTCAGTTTCATTGTTTGTAATCCAGGCCGAAGGTTTTGACGGGCGCGCCGTGTGCGTGTTCATCGTTGATTCCCATCAACAAAGCATATCATGTTTTTGAATTTGTGTGAGTGCGCCCTATCAGTGGGGTTTGTTTACCTGCTTTCAGGTGACCCCGGCGCGGTGGCACTTCAATGGCTTTGGCGAGGGCGTATTGTGAAATTTGCAGCGGTTCCAGCCATTCAAGCGCCAGAATTTCGCCAGGTGTTGTCAATGGAATTTCGCGCATGGGAATGCTCCTTAGTGACTGTTTCGCGCACTGTCCACAACCCGACAAAATACCAAGAAGAAAAACTTAACAATTTGATTTATATAAAATTATTTCTCTGGCACGGCGATTGCTAAAACCTTTTATCCTGCCTGAAGAAAAGGGAATCCGCCATGCACCCCATTTACCTCGACAACAATGCCACCACGCGGGTCGATCCCGCCGCCGTGGCGGCCATGCTGCCTTTTTTTACCGAGCAATTCGGTAATCCCTCCTCCATCCACGCCTTCGGCAGTCAGGTCGGCAAGGCGTTGAAGGAGGCGCGGCAACAGATGCAGGCCTTATTGGGCGCGGAGCACGATTCGGAAATCATCTTCACCTCCTGTGGCACGGAATCCGATTCCACCGCCATCCTCTCCGCCCTGCGGGCGCAGCCGGAACGCAACACGGTGATTACCACCGTGGTCGAGCATCCGGCCATTCTTTCCCTGTGTGACTGGTTGGAAAAAGAAGGCTACGTCGTCCATAAACTCAAGGTGGATAAACGTGGGCGTCTTGACCTTGACGTATACAAGTCGCTTCTTACTGACAATGTGGCGCTCGTTTCAGCGATGTGGGCGAACAACGAAACCGGCACGCTGTTTCCGGTCGAGGAAATGGCTGGACTCGCTGCCGCGAAAGGCATCATGTTCCATACCGACGCCGTACAGGCGGTCGGCAAGGTGCCGATGCACCTGAAGGACACAAAAATCGACATGCTTTCTCTCTCCGGCCACAAGCTGCATGCGCCGAAAGGGATTGGCGTCCTCTACCTGCGCCGGGGCTGCCGTTTTCGGCCTTTGCTCCGGGGCGGTCATCAGGAACGCGGTCGCCGCGCCGGGACGGAAAACGCGCCTTCCATTATCGCGCTCGGCAAGGCTGCCGAATTGGCGCTCGCGCACATGACGTACGAAAACACCGAGGTCAAGCGCCTGCGCGACAAACTGGAAAAAGGCATTCTTGCCCAGGTCTCGCACGCCTTCGTCACGGGCGATCCCGGCAACCGTCTGCCCAATACCAGCAATATCGCTTTTGAATATATCGAAGGCGAGGCCATTTTGCTGCTCCTGAACAAACAGGGCATCGCCGCGTCGAGCGGTTCGGCCTGTACATCCGGCTCGCTGGAACCCTCGCATGTCATGCGCGCAATGGGCATTCCCTACACCGCCGCGCACGGCACCATCCGTTTTTCGCTTTCCCGCGATACCACCGAAGCGGAAGTCGACCGGGTCATCGAAGCCGTGCCGCCCATCGTCGCCCAACTGCGTAAACTTTCCCCTTACTGGAACGACGCCGCCAATAGCCCGCAGGAAAACCCCAAAGAAGCCTTCTCCCCGGCCTACGCCTGATTGAAAGGATCATTGCCGGGACAGGCGTGACGCCAGCGGCGCGGTATTTTGTTATGGCAGGGCAAAATCTATGCGGACATGCTCGCGTGGCTTAAACTGCATGCTGTCCTTCATGTCCGGAGATCGTCATGACACATATCGTTTCCAATCCTTCCTTGTCCCTGAATGATGGCAAAACCATTCCGCAGCTCGGACTGGGCACCTGGCAAACGCCCGAGGCGGAGGCGTCGGCAAGTGTCGTTGTCGCGCTCGAAGAGGGCTATCGCCTGATCGATACTGCCGCGATCTACGAAAACGAAGTCGGCGTCGGCGCGGGGCTGCGGGAATCGGGTCTCGCGCGCGAACAGTTCTTCGTGACCACCAAGTTGTGGAACGACCATCAGGGCTATGACGAGGCCTTGCGCGCATTCGACGAAAGCCTCAAACGCCTGCGGCTGGATGACGTCGACCTTTACCTGATCCACTGGCCCGCGCCGCGCCGGGATCGCTACCTCGATAGCTGGCGCGCGCTGATTCGCCTGAAAGAAGAAAAGCGGGCGCACTCGATCGGCGTTTCCAACTTTCAGGTTCCGCATCTCGAAAAGATCATTGCCGAGACGGGCGTGACGCCAGCGGTCAACCAAATCGAACTGCATCCGGATTTTCAGCAAAAGGAATTACAGGCTTACCACGCCGCGCACGGCATCCTGACGCAATCGTGGAGTCCGCTTGGGCAGGGCGCGCTGCTCAGGAATGGCCTCGTGCGCGATATTGCCGCCAAACATGGCAAGACAGCGGCGCAAGTGGTTATTCGCTGGCACCTCGACAGCGGTCTGCTGGTGATTCCCAAATCCGTCCACGCCGACCGAATCAAGGAAAACTTCGCAGTGTTCGATTTTGTTCTCGATGGCGACGATCTGGCGCGCTTGGCGACGCTCGACAACGCCAGCAACCGGATCGGGCCGCATCCGGACACGGCGGCTTTTTGAGGTGCCGAGCGCGACGCCGTAACGGCGTTCGCCCTCAGCAATAATCGAACATCTTCTGGATTTCGCCGGGTTCCTGCGTCTTGGTCAGCGCCAGTTGCAGGAGCACCCTCGCTTTCTGGGGATTGAGAGCGCCCGCGGCGACAAAGCCGTAGCGGGTGTCGTCCAGTTCGACGTCGCGCATTGTGGGGCCGGCGGCGACGCGGGAAGACCTCACCACGGCGACGCCCTGGTTGGCGGCGTCGGCGAGTGCGCCGAGCACCTTGTGGTAAAGGTTGCCGTTACCCACGCCCGCAGAAACGATGCCCCGGTAGTGCGCCTCGACCAGCGTCTTGACCGGTAATTCCGGGGCATTGGCATGGCCGTAGACGATGCCGACCAGAGGCAGGTTGTCCAGCCCGGAAACGTCGAACGCGAGCGGACGCGACGAAGCGCGGTCGGATCGACGCCAGTAGAACACGCGGCCATCGTGCACTTGTCCGAGCGGGCCGAAATTCGGGGCCGCAAACGCCTGCACCGCCGTGGTCGATACCTTGGTGGCGTCGCGCGCCTCGAACACGTTGCCGTTCATGGCGACCAGCACCCCGCGCGCGGCGGAATCCGGGCTGGCGACCACGACCACCGCGTCGAACAAATTGGCCGGCCCGTCGGCTCCGACCGCACTCGCGGGCCGCATCGCCCCCACCAGAACGACAGGCTTGTCGCTCTTGACCGTCAGGTCGAGGAAATAAGCAGTTTCCTCCAGCGTGTCAGTGCCATGAGTGATGATGACGCCATCGACGTTTTTTTGCGCAAGCAACTCGTTGACCCGGCGCGCGAGCTTGAGCCAGATGTCCTCGTCCATGTCTTGCGAACCGATGTTCGCAATTTGCTCGCTACGGATGTTGGCCAGCGCACGCACGGTGGGCACCGCGCCAAGCAATGCCTCAATACCCAGTTCGCCCGCCTGATAACGCGGCCCCGCCCCCATCTGCCGGCCCGCGATAGTGCCGCCGGTGGCGAGCACATGAATGTTTGGCAGGCCGTGCGGGCCGGCGCTTTCCGTTTGTTCGGCGTCCTTGTTTTCCCTGGCATGCGCCGGGAAGAAGTTGGATACCGCCTTTTTCAGTTTGTCGAGATAACTCATTGCAACCTCGCCGTACTCGCGCCTGGAGCTTATGGATGTTGATTCTTTACAGATAGTAACAGACTGCTGCATTCTGGACGATGCTGCATAGCGGGGATGATAATATAATAACCGGGAGGCATGCACCGCGTGTCGCCAGCGTCCACACGGCGGCGACCGTAAGCGGAGGCAATGGTCTACCTGAATTGTTTCCTGACGAATTCGTCTACAGCTACCGGCAAAGTAATGTTTTGTACCATTTTCTTAACGCGCTGATATATTGTTTTCTTGTTTGTTGAGCGCGAAAATGCGTTTTTATCTTGACGGGGTTTATTACTTTTCTACCAAGAGTATCATGCCAGACTTTTATGTCGGTTTCGAATTCATTATTTTGAAAACACATCATGGGGAATGCGCAGTATCCTTTGAATCCTTTGGAGAATGAATTATCAATGGCCTTCCCCGCGTAAGCCTTCCAGTCCAGCATTTTACGACAGCCTTGCGCTGAAATTATGTAGGCATGTGTTCCTTGTCCCCGGCAACGTGCAATTCCAGGGCGCCAGGTTAGCCAGAGTTGTCCGAGAATAACGCCAAGATAGAAAATCTCCGGATTTTTGCTTTCCAGGAAACGATTGATGCGTGCAACAGCCTTGGAAGAAAAAGGTTCAAGGATGCAGTCGTCTTCCAGAATCAAGGCTCTCTTGTACCCTCGTTGCAGTACTGTCCTGGCGCAAGCAAGGTGTGATTCGTAGCATCCGCGTTGTTGATCCTCTTCGTCTCTATCCACCAGGGAAAATTCAACGTTCAGGCCGGAGTTCTTGAAAGAATCCAGCAGGGACGCGCGCCGATCTTCCCGCTCTTTCAGACTAATGCACAAAACACTGTCGATAGCCAGGGTTTTCAAATCTGTTGTCATCATGTCGTTTTTGCTATAGCGTCACTCGCCGGAAATCCGCCAGCAATTGCGCGAGATACACGTTGAATCGTGTTGCCAGCGCCCCGTCGATCACGCGATGATCCGCCGTGAGCGACAGCGGCAGGGTCAGGCGCGGCTGGAATGTCTTGCCGTCCCACACGGGCTTTGTGGTCGATTTGTTGACGCCCAGAATCGCCACTTCCGGCGCATTGACGATGGGCGAAAAATACGTGCCGCCGATGCCGCCCAGGCTGGAAACGGTGAAACTCGCGCCCTGCATGTCCGCCGGCTTCAGTTTGCCTTCACGGGCCTGCCGGGCGAGTTCGCCGGTCTCCGTTGCGATGTCGAAAATCCCTTTTTTGTCGGCGTCCTTGACCACCGGCACCACAAGACCATTCGGCGTGTCGGCGGCAAAGCCGATGTGAAAATATTTTTTCAGGACGAGATTGTCGCCGTCGAGCGAACTGTTGAACTCTGGGAATTTTTGCAGCGCCTTGACGCTTGCCTTGACGAGAAAAGCCAGCAGGGTCAACTTTGCGCCGCCGCCTTTTTCGTTTTCTTTGTTGATCTGGATGCGGAAGGCTTCCAGGTCGGTGATGTCGGCGTCCTCGTGATAGGTCACGGCGGGAACCATCACCCAGTTGCGGGCGAGGTTCAGACCGGAGATTCGCTTGATGCGCGACACGGGGCGCACTTCGATGGGGCCGAAGCGGGCGAAATCGACCTTCGGCCAGGGCAGGAGATCGAGGCTGCCGCCGCTGCCGGAGGCGCTTGGTGTTGCGCCCGTCGTCAGCACGCCTTTGACGTAGGCGGTGACATCTTCCTTGAGGATGCGCCCGGCGGGGCCGCTGGGCGCGATCTTGGCGAGATCCGCGCCCAGTTCGCGGGCATAGGCGCGCACGGACGGTGAGGCGTGGATGCTGTCGCCAAGCTGCGGCGTCGGCGGCAGACCGACGGGGGCGGGGAGGGCGGATGCGCCGCCAACCGGTTTGGCGGCAGGCGCATCCGGTGCGGGGACGGCAGGGGCGGGCGCGGGCGTGCGGATTGCTGCGCCCGCCCCGTCGCCTGTCGCCACGCGGATCAGGGTGCGGCCTTCGGAAACCCTGTCACCCAGCTTGACCAGCACTTCTTTCACGACCCCCGCCGCAGTGGCGGGGACGTCCATCGTCGCCTTGTCGGATTCCAGCGTGACGAGCGGATCGTCCACCGCCACCGTATCGCCAGGCCTCACGTAGAGGTCGATGATCGGCACATCGGAAAAATCGCCGATGTCGGGCACCTTGATGTCGATGAGTGTGCTCATGATGGGTTCCGTGAGGGGTTCTGGATCAGGCTCCCTTCCTGACCCAACCCATCGGTGCGCCCAGCGGCAGCAGGGTGCGCCCGAAGAAGGTGTTTAGGAAGATTGCGCCGGCGGCATAAAAGCCGAGGATGGAGATGGCGAATTCCGCCCAGGCTGCGAACGTGCCAAACAGCGAGGGATTGACGCCCAGCAGTTGCAGACCGAGCGAACTCAGCAGCACGAGAATCAGCACCAGGATGATGCCGAAAACCTTGTTCGCCTCGAAGGCCGCGACCGTGACGAAGCAGCAGAAGAAAAAATATCCGAAACAGGCGTAACCGAACTGCTTGGGATCGGCGTTGGCGGGCGTTTCGCCGAACCAGCCGTTGGCGATGGCCCAGTGCATCATGACCGCAATCCAGAACAGGCCGAATGCGCCCAGGACGATGGCGCCGAAATAACTGTTTCGCTTGAAATCAATGGCGGCGGCCCAGATTTGCGCGATGGAGCCGAGGAACAGGGCCCAGGGCATCAGATAAACGGAACCGGTTGTCCAGCCCAGTTTTTGGGTGGATGCAACGAACGTAATCATCGATAAACCGAAAACCCCAAGTGCGGTGGCGTCCGCCATGACGATTTTCGTTTCCTGAACAGTTGTCTGACTCATGCTTGTCTCCTTCTTCCCTTGGCTGTCAAATGTGCGTTTACCGTAGTGATGCCGTGCGATCCGGCAACCAACGGCGGAATCGAGCGTAACATGCCGCCGTGACCTAGTGTGCTTAAATAGCTGTTTTATTGCAGCTATCAACCCTGATTCCAGTAGGGGTAGGCAAGGCCGCCGGATGTCTGGCGGCCTGGCTCCGGTTGCCATCACACGCCCAGCGGATTCGGTTTTTCCGCGTCCAATCCGTATCTTGCGATGGCTTCCTCCACCGTTTCGCGTTTGATTTCACCCTCGTCGGCGAGCGCTTTCAGCGCCGCGAGCGTCACCCAATGGCGGTCGACCTCGAAGAACGCCCGTAGCGCCTCGCGCGTGTCGGATCGTCCAAAGCCGTCCGTGCCCAGCGTCACGTAACGGCGCGGAACGAAAGGACGGATCTGTTCGGCGTAGAGGCGCACGTAATCGGTCGCGGCGACGATCGGGCCTTTCGTGCCGTTCAGACACTGCCCGACGTGCGACACTTTTGGCGTCTCGACAGGGTGCAGCAGGTTCCAGCGCGCCGCCTCCTGCCCTTCGCGTGTGAGCACGTTGAAACCGGGGCAGCCCCAGAGATCGGCTTCCACGCCCCAGTCGGCCTTCAGCAGCCCGGCGGCGGCGATGACTTCGCGGAAAATGCTGCCGGAGCCAAGCAATTGCACCCTTGGCGCCTGCGAGTCCGCGCCTTTCCTGAACAGGTACAAACCCTTGAGGATGTCGGCCTCCGCGCCCTCGGGCATGTCGGGGTGTTCGTAATTCTCGTTCATCACCGTCAGGTAATAGAACACGTCTTCTTGCGCCTCGAACATGCGACGCAGGCCATCCTGCACGATCACCGCCACTTCGTACTGGAACGTGGGGTCGTAGCTCACGCAGTTGGGAATCAGGTTGGCGAGGACGAGGCTGTGACCATCCTCGTGTTGCAACCCCTCACCGTTCAGCGTAGTGCGGCCAGCGGTACCGCCGATCAGGAAACCGCGCGAACGCTGGTCGCCCGCCGCCCAACACAGATCCATCGTGCGCTGAATGCCGAACATCGAATAACAGACATAGAAGGGAATCATCGGCACACCATGCACCGAGTAGGACGTCGCGGCGGCAATCCAGTCGCTCATCGCACCCGCTTCATTGATACCTTCCTGCAAAATCTGCCCGGTCTTGGATTCCTTGTAGAACATCAACTGGTCGTGATCTTCCGGCACGTACTTCTGGCCTTCCTGATTCCAGATGCCGTACTGGCGGAACATCCCTTCCATCCCGAACGTGCGCGACTCGTCCGGCACGATGGGTACGACGTGTCTGCCGATGCGCTTGTCGCGCAACAGCATGTTCATGATGCGCACCAGCGCCATCGTCGTGGACAACTCGCGCCCCTCGCCGGAGGCTTTCAGGAGCGACTCGAACGCGGCCAGTGGCGGCACGGCCAGCGGCGCGGCCTTGCGGCGGCGCTGCGGCAGATAACCGCCCAGGTCGGCGCGGCATTTCTGCATATAGCGATATTCCGCCGACTCCTCTGGAAAAGTGAGATAGGGCAGTTTTTCCAGATCTTCATCGGAAACCGGCAACTGAAAACGGTCGCGGAAGCGAGCGATGGCGTCCCGATCCATTTTCTTTTGCTGGTGCGAAATATTCATGGCCTCGCCTGCTGCGCCCATGCCGAAACCCTTGATGGTTTTCGCCAGCACCACGGTGGGCTGTCCCTTGTGATTCACGGCGGCGTCGTATGCGGCGAAGACTTTGAACACATCGTGACCGCCGCGATTCAATTGCCAGACATCATCGTCCGTCCAGTCGGCGACGAGTTCCTTCAATTCCGGCGTATTGAAAAAATACTCGCGTACGTAAGCGCCGTTTTTCGCCTTGAAAGTCTGATATTCGCCATCGCAGGCTTCCATCATGCGTTTCTTGAGAATACCTTTTTTATCGCGCGCGAGGAGCGCATCCCAATGCGTGCCCCAGATCACCTTGATAACGTTCCAGCCCGCCCCCCGGAAAAGCGCCTCCAGTTCCTGGATGATCTTGCCATTGCCGCGCACCGGCCCGTCGAGCCGTTGCAGGTTGCAATTGATGACAAAAATCAGATTATCCAGTTCTTCCCGTCCCGCCATGTCGATGGCGCCGAGGGCCTCCACCTCATCGGTTTCACCGTCGCCGAGAAACGCCCACACCTTGCGCTGCGCCGCGTCGGCGGCGTCGATCAGGGCGCGGCTGGCGAGGTACTTCATGAAGCGGGCCTGGTAGATGGCCTGGATCGGCCCCAAGCCCATCGACACGGTGGGAAACTGCCAGAAATCCGGCATCAGCCACGGATGCGGATAAGAAGAAATCCCCTTGCCGCCTGTTTCTTGCCGGAAATTGTCCAGTTGTTCCGCCGTGAGTCGACCGAGCAGAAAAGCGCGTGCATAAATGCCCGGTATCGAATGGCCCTGGAAAAAAATGAGATCGCCGCCCGATTTTTCCGACGGCGCTTTCCAGAAATGCGCAAAGCCGACGTCATAGAGCGCGGCGGCGGAAGCAAACGACGCAATGTGTCCGCCCACGTTGGTATGCTTGTTTGCGCGCACCACCATCGCCATGGCGTTCCAGCGGATGTAGGAATGGATTTTGATTTCCATGTCCGGCTTGCCGGGGTAACGCGGCTGCCGGTCGGGCGCAATAGTATTGATGTATTCCGTTGTGGCGCTGTAAGGAATTTCCGCGCCTTCCTCGCGCGCCACGGCGATCAGCGATTCGATCAGGTAGTGGGCGCGATCTGCGCCTTCTTTTTCGATGACCGCCGCCAGTGCATCCACCCATTCCTGGGTTTCCTGCGGGTCTTTGTCGGTCAGGTGTGGAATGACAGGCAGTTGTGCCACGAGTGTCTCCTGTTAGGTGTGCTCCGCCTGTCGCCTGAGCCGGGGAGCGAGTCGCCTGCCTCGCGGGCGGGCGGCGGATTATGACGGATCCCGTCATGCTATGGGTTGTGGCAGTGCAATGCAAACTTGGCGCGAGAACAGGGCGAGCGAGGTCGCGCCGAA
Source organism: Azoarcus sp. (assembly GCA_031289095.1). GTDB lineage: Bacteria > Pseudomonadota > Gammaproteobacteria > Burkholderiales > Rhodocyclaceae > WRNU01. Next base: position 7,791 of record JAITQD010000083.1, on the reverse strand, counting down.
AAAAAGATGAAGACCACGATGGGAGGTTAGAATGCGCCCCTTCACTCATCCGGCTTTCAACCGATGTTCTACGAACTTTTCGCTGGCTTGCGCTACACCCGTTCGCGCAAGCGCGCCCAGGGGCGTAACCGTCTCGTTTCCTTCATTTCCCTGGTTTCGATTCTCGGTATTGCGCTCGGCATCACGACGCTCATTGTCGTGCTTTCGGTGATGAACGGGTTTCAGGAAGAGTTGCGCGACCGCACCCTGGGCGTGGCTTCGCACATCGAGGTGGAATCGTTCGAGGGCAATGGCCGGGTTCTGGCTTGGCAGCAGGTTGTCGATGACGCGAGTCTTCACCCGGCAGTGGCGGCGGCGGCGCCTTACGTGAATGAGCAGGGGATGCTGGTGGCCGGCGAGGCGGTGCGCGGCGCGCAGGTGCGCGGCATACTCCCCGGCCCGGAAAGCACGGTGGCCGATTTTAGCCAGCACATGCGAGCGGGGTCTCTCGACGAGTTGCAGCCAGGGCGTTTCGGTATCGTGCTCGGGCGCGATCTGGCGCGGGCGCTGGGGGTTGGGCCGGGCGACAGACTGACCCTGGTTGCGCCGCAAGGACTCGTGACGCCAGCGGCGGTGATGCCGCGGGTGCGGCAGTTCGTGGTGGTCGGCATTTTCGAGGCCGGGGTGATGCAGTACGACTCGGGCCTGGCGCTCATCCATCTCGCCGACGCCCAGGCGCTCTACCGCATGGGCGACGCGGTGAGTGGCGTCAGGCTACGGCTCAAGGATTTGTTCGCCGCGCCCAGGGTGTCGCTCGAACTGTCCCGGATCATCACTGTGCCGAACCTTATGTTGCGCGACTGGACGCGCATCCACGCCAACTTTTTCCGCGCCGTGGCGCTGGAGAAAACGATGATGATGTTGTTCCTGTTCCTGATCGTGGGGGTGGCGGCGTTCAACGTCGTCGCCAGTCTGACCATGACCGTGCAGGAGAAAGCCGCTGACATCGCCATTCTGCGCACACTGGGGGCGAGTCCGGCTTCGATCATGGCAATCTTCATCATCCAGGGGTCGATCATCGGGGTGGTTGGGCTGGCGGCGGGGCTGGCCGGCGGGCTGAGTCTCGCCTGCAATCTCGACGTCGTGATTCCGGCGCTTGAAACGCTCACGGGCGCAGTTCTGTGGGACAAAAACATTTATTTCATCAGCGAACTGCCCTCGAAAGTCTTGGTGAGCGACGTGGTGACCATCCTGACCGTCTCTTTCGTGCTGACACTGGTTGCAGCGGTTTATCCGAGCTGGCGCGCATCGAGAGTGAAACCGGCGGAGGCTTTGCGCTATGAGTGATGTAGTACTGAGTTGCAAGGGACTGGAAAAGCGCTTCCGCGAGGGGGCTGACGCGGTGCAGGTGTTGGGTGGAGTGGATTTCGAGATCAGGTGCGGCGAACGCGTGGCCATCGTCGGCGCGTCGGGGTCGGGCAAGAGCACGCTGCTGCACCTGCTTGGCGGGCTGGACGTGCCCAGCGCCGGAACAGTGAGCCTGATGGGGCGGGATTTTTCAACCCTCTCCGAAGCGGAGCGTGGTCGCCTGCGCAATAGCTCGCTCGGCTTCGTCTACCAGTTTCACCATTTGTTGCCCGAGTTTACCGCGCTGGAAAACGTCGCCATGCCGCTCTACATCCGGCGTATGAACAGGAAGGATGCCAACGAGCGTGCCGAGGCCATGTTGCACGAAGTCGGCCTCGGCAAGCGGCTCGACCATACCCCGAGCGAGCTTTCCGGCGGCGAACGCCAGCGCACCGCCATTGCGCGGGCGCTGGTGACGAATCCCGCCTGCGTGCTCGCCGACGAACCCACCGGCAATCTCGACCGCCACACAGCCGGGTCGGTGCTCGAACTGGTGCTGTCGCTCAACGAAAAGCTGTCGACCAGTTTCGTCGTCGTCACCCATGATGAAACCCTGGCGCGGCGCAGCGACCGTACGCTGCGACTGGTGGACGGGGTGCTGGAGTAAGGCGGAAACCCCGCAGCCTTGCCGCCCTCTTTCAGTTGTCGTTCAGCGGCAGCGCTTCTTCGGCGAGTCTTTGCTTGGCGGCGGCGGCCTGGCTGACGATTTTTCGTAATTTGGGATCGGCCTCGGAGCCGTAACGCCGGTTTATTTCGTCGAAACTGGCGTTGGCCGCGTCGATCTCGTGTTGTCTGCCCAAGGCCAATCCCTTGCGGAAAAGCGCCGTGGCGACCAGCAAACGGGATGCCTGGGCCTCGTCCCTGCTGAATAGTTCGACGATTTCGTCATAAGCGGCGATGCTTCCCGGCGCGTCGCCGAGCAGGCGCAGGGCTTCGCTTTTCTTGAGCAGCGTGCCGCCGACGGCGCTGTGCACGCCGGGGTCGCTGTCGCGTCCGAAACGCCGCACGATATCGTCGTAGACGGCGACGGCCGCAGCGTTGTCGCCGCTCTGCTGGATACCGATGGAAGGCCGGGCGGCGTCGGCTTCCTCGCCCGCGCCCTGCTTGTCCAGCAGGGCGCCCTTTGTGAACAGCGCCCGCACGGCTCTCAGCCGGAAACTCGCGTCCCGATCCTCCGCGAAGCGGCGGGCGACTTCATCGTATGCGGCGATGGCCTCCCGTGTGTCGCCGCGACTGGCCAGGATTTCCCCTTTCTTGTACAGGGCGTCGGCGATCACTGTCCGGATGGCGGTGTCGCGCTCCTGCCCGAAACGCTGGTCGAGCCGGTCGAAAGTGGCTACGGCAGCGCTCGTGTTGCGCAACTGGCGCTGGAGTTCGCCCTGATAGAAAAGCGCCCAGATGGCCCACGATTTGTTGGCGTCGTCGCCGTAGCGCTGCTCGATTTCGCCGTAAACCCGAACTGCCGCCGCGAGGTTGCCTTCCCGGCCCAGGTTTGCGGCGTTCTCGAACAATGAAGTGACGATCTTGTTGCGCAGGGCGGGGTCTATGTCGTTGCCGTAACGACGGTCTATTTCACCGTAGACGGCGATGGCCTCCCGCGTGTCGCCCTGCTGGCTCAGGGTCTGGCCTTTATCGAAAAGTTCCTGGGCGGCTTTATCCGTCCCGGCCCCGCTTTGCGCGCCAGGCTGCTGGCGTTCGCTGGTCACGGTGTCGAGCGTTCTGCAAGCGCCCATGGCAAGCGTCACGCCCGCCAGCGCCGCCATGAGCAGGCCGGCGCGGGCGCATCGGCCAGGCTCCGTGACGTGTGCCGGTTCGGGATGCCTGCCTGGAAAGAGGGTAGTCATGAGCGGTTCCTTGTACTGCCAAAACGAACGGGAAACGCCATGTTAGCAAACCGGCTTCCAGGCCCGATACTCATCGCGCCCGGACGTGTGCGTTCTACGTTTTACCGTCGTGATGAAAGCGCAGCGCTGTCAGCCAGTATTTCGGCGGTTCGCCACTTTGTGATGGCGACCAGTTGCCTGATGAAGCTGCTGCCGTCTTTTGCAAACCGTTTTTCGATCTGCTCGTAAGTGGCGACGGCCGCCTTGGCGTCGCCCTGTTTATAGGAAGCCTCGGCCTTGGAAACGAGCGCAGACGCCACCACTTCGCGGATGGCCTGATCCTTGTCCTGCCCGAAGCGCAGATCGAGCCGCTGATAAGTGGCGATGGCTCCCTTGGCGTCGCCTTGTTCGCCGAGGATGCCGCCTTTGTTGAGCAGAGCCTTGGCGGCCAGCGTGCGCATGGCGGGAGGGGAGCCTTTCCCGTACCGCTGCGCGACCTGTTCATAGATAGTGAGAGCCGTTTTATCGTCGTTCTGATTGGCGGCGGCAACACCCTGGTCGAAAAGCGCCTGGGTAGCCTGTTCCCGTGTGTCATGAACGGACCGTTTCTGCGCGTGAACCGGCGTCAAGCCGGTGACGAGAGACAACGCCACCGCCGTAACGAGCCGGGCCGCAGCATGGCGACCGGAAAGTGGACGCAAGATCTTCATAATTACCCCCTGTATGACTATGTAGACTTTTTTGTATGCGTATTCTGTCACAGATAATGGAACCGGCGGGATCAGCCGATGAAATTTTCCATAGTACGGCGATGGGGCCGCATTACGTCCTGGGAAGGAACGAAAATCTGGCTAGGAAGCGGCGCCGGAGGCCGGGGGCTGCGTGGCTGGTGCGGGAGGCGTATCATAAACGGCTCGTTTTCACCGCAGGATGCCCACGACCATGAACAACGATAAAGCCAATACCTCTCTGGCGTCCGCCGCTTCCGAGCCTTCGCCCCACAACACGAAAAACCCTGCCGCCAGCGGCAAGAAATCCGCACCGCGGCGCGTCCGTGAAGGCGACGTGGCGGAATCCCTGACCCCGGATGGCATCGAGGCTTTCGAGGTCAACCAGTCGCTTGATGCTGCCCATGACTCCAAGGTCGTGGCCGTGACCGATATTCTCGAAACTCGGGGCGACGACGTTCAGTCCGCAGCCAGCGCGCTGGAGGCGATCCTCGCGGGCGCTTCTCCCGATGACGTGGCGTTGCTGCGTGAAACTTTCCTGCGCAAGACACAGAACGGCAAGGTGATCCTTCCCGCGCCGCTGGTAAAGCCCGACGACGAACTTTCCGACGATTGGCGTACCGGCGGGTATCCCTATAAAAACCTGATGTCACGCAAGAACTACGAAAAACAAAAATATCACCTCCAAGTGGAACTGCTGAAACTGCAAGCATGGGTCAAGGAAACAAAGCAACGGATTCTCATCCTGTTTGAAGGCCGCGACGCGGCGGGCAAGGGCGGAACCATCAAACGTTTCATGGAACACCTCAATCCGCGCGGCGCGTCGGTCATCGCGCTCGAAAAGCCCTCGGAAATCGAGCGCGGGCAGTGGTATTTTCAGCGTTACATCAAACACTTGCCGAGCGCTGGCGAAATGGTGCTTTTCGATCGTTCCTGGTACAACCGCGCCGGGGTGGAAAAAGTCATGGGTTTCTGCTCCGCCGACGAATATGCAGAATTCATGCGCCAGTGTCCGGAACTCGAACGCAACCTCGTGCGCAGCGGCGTGCATCTGGTCAAGTTCTGGTTTTCGGTGAGCCGCCTCGAACAGCGTCGGCGTTTCAAGGAACGGGAAAACCACCCGCTGAAACAATGGAAACTGTCGCCCATCGACATGGCCTCGCTCGACAAATGGGGCGATTACACCAAGGCGAAGGAAGCCATGTTTTTCTACACCGATACGGCGGATGCGCCCTGGACGGTGGTGAAGTCCGATTGCAAAAAGCGGGCGCGTCTCAACGCCATGCGTTACGTGTTGCACAAGCTGCCCTACACCAACAAGGACATTACCCGTATCGCGCCGCTCGACCCCCTGATCGTTGGGCGCGCAAACGTGGTCTATGAAAAGGGAGAGCAGGAGGGAACCCCGATGCTGTAAGGGGGCCCCTGCATAACCTCTGTAGAACTGTGATGGTTGTCAACCAGTGTGCTGAGCAGGCATGTAAAGCGGGTTACTTGCGGCGGCGGGCCGGTTTGCGCGTAGCCCGCGAGGGTTTTGCGCGCGTGGAACGAACCTGTTTGCGTGACTTGGCTCGCGGTTTCGCGCCTGCCGGTTTTTGCGCCGTCGCAACCGGCATGGCGAAACCGTCGTGGCCATCCCGCAGGGCGCGCGCGAGCTGGAATACCGCCATCGCATAGAAATTGCTTCGGTTGTACCGGGTGATGACGTAAAAATTGCGATAGCCGAGCCAGTATTCGGTTTCTTCATCCGGCGTTTCGAGGTCGATCAGCGTGGCGTCGGCGTCGGGCAGGCCGCCGGTGAGAGAGTGAACGCCGGCTTCGGCAAGCCGGGCCGGGTTCAGGCCCGGTTCCACACCAGCGTCGATGAGCGGGGCCGGATCGGTACGCGGTTCGAGCCGCGCCCTGATTGCGACAGGAGCGTCCGCCATCCAGCCATATTCGCGCAGGTAATGAGCGATGCTGCCGATGGCGTCGATGCCGTCCCGGTCGAAATCAATATGACCGTCGCCGTCAAAATCCACCGCGAAGCGGCGCACGCTGCTGGGCAGGAATTGCGGCCAGCCAAGCGCGCCGGCATAGGAGCCGGTGAAGCTGGCCGGATCGCGCTTCTGTTCGCGCGCGAGCAGGAAAAGCGCTTCGAGTTCGCCCCGGAACAGTTCGGCGCGCGGCGGATAGTCGAAGGCCAGCGTGGCGAGTGCGGACAAGGTTTCAAAGTTGCCGGTGTTGCGTCCGTAGATGGTTTCAACCCCGAGAATGGCGAGCACGATTTCTGGCGGTACGCCGTATTCCTTTTCGGCCCGACGCAAGGTGTCTTCATACTGCGCCCACGCCTGCAAGCCGGCGTCGATGTGCAGGCGGTCGAGAAAGCGGGAGCGGTAGCGCCGCCAGGAGCGTGCGCCGCGCGTCGTGGGCGGCGTGATCAATTCGATCACGCGCGGATTGTGATTGGCGCGGGAAAGCGCGGCGTAAAGCGGGGCTGTGTCGATCTGGTTGCGCGCGGAGATTTCTTCGACGAAGGCGGAAACGTCGGCGCGCATCGTGTAATCGGCGTGTGCGGGGGATGACGTCAGGACGAGCGGCAGACAGGCGGCGAGCAGGACTTTTATTTTCATCGTGGCTTCGGTGTTTCTTCTTTGAGATCGAGGCGGGCGACAGAGTGTATCAGCTTGCATATTTCCTGGTGCGATGCAGGCGGACGATAGCGCAAGCGGGCGTAGTCGGTACAGATCGCGGTGAGTGCTCCGGCGTTGGCGGGGCGCGCTGCGGCGAGGCGGCGGCCATAATCGAGCGGGCCTTCCGAGGGCGCGCGCGCGAGACCCTGGCGGGCGAGTTTTGCCGAGAAACGCGCCCAGGCCCGGTCGAGCGGTTCGACCACGGTGTGGCGGCGCAGCGCCCAGTAGTAAAGCGCGGCCAGCAACAGGGCGGTGGCAATGGCGATCGAGCCGAGGAGCGTGGGCAATGAGGAAGCGTCGAGGCCGAGCGCGTCCAGCAGATTGCGCTGCTGCCGGTTGTCGTAGGAAATCACCAACCGGCTCCATTTTGCGGCGATGGTTTCCCATCGGTCGCGCAATTGCCGCAGCAACCGGAAGCGCGGTTGAAGCATGAAAGGCAGCAATTCGCTTTCAGAAAGGGAATTTCCCAACCCTTCCTCGATCCGTTGTGGTGCGATGAGCGCGGTCGGATCGACCCTGACCCAGCCGGAACCGGCAAACCAGACCTCGGTCCAGGCGTGAGCGTCCGACTGGCGCACGGTCAGTGCGCCATTGACCGGATTGACGCGCCCCCCCTGGTAGCCAGTGACCACGCGCGCAGGAATGCCCGTCGCGCGCGCCAGAAAAACGAAAGCCCCTGCGAAGTGTTCGCAAAAACCCTTGCGGGTATCGAACAGGAAGAAGTCGATGCTGCTTTCGTCCAGCAGCGGCGGTTGCAGGGTGTAGGTGAATTCGCCCTCGGTGAACCAGGCGAGGATTTGCTCCACTGTCCGCTCGGGTGTCTCCGCTTTGAGGCGGGCGGCCAGTTTTCGCGCCTGGGGATTGCCGTGCGCGGGCAGGCTGCGGGCCTGATCGAGCATCCATGGGGCCTCGTCGATGCCGGCTTTGGTGTGGGGATAGGCGCTGAGAATGAATTGCGTGTAACCACTACTCAGCTTGTGGCTCAAAGCCCGGAAATCCCGAGTGAAGCGCACCTCCGGCACCGGGCCGGCTGGGTAGTCGAGCGCTGGCAGCCAGCGCTGGCGCTGGTTGTAGGGTTCGAGCGCGATCCGGTAGTCGTAACGCTGGCCGGACGGCGTATAGGGCGGGCGATCCTGCGGGGGGCCGGGCGTCAGCATGTGCCAGGGTTTGCCAGCGAACCGG
>JAITQD010000044.1 GCA_031289095.1 Azoarcus sp. | reverse complement strand
CTTCGCCGCGCGCTTCGGCGCCCGCATCGCGGTGCTGCACAGCGCCTTGGGCGACGGCGAGCGCTTCGACGAATGGCACCGCATCCGCACCGGCGAGGCGGCGGTCGTCATCGGGCCGCGCTCGGCGGTTTTCGCCCCGGTTCGGCGGCTCGGCCTGATCGTGGTGGACGAGGAGCACGAGCCCTCCTACAAACAGGACGAGACCCCGCGCTACAACGCGCGCGACGCGGCGGTCATGCGCGGCTGGATCGAGGGATGCGCCGTGGTGCTCGGCAGCGCCACGCCTGCCCTGGAGAGCTGGCTCAACGTCGAAAAGGGCAAATACACGATGGCGCGGCTCGCCTGCCGCGTCGCAGGGCGTCCCATGCCGCGCGTTCACATCGTGGACATGCGCGTCGAAACCGCCAAGACCGGACACGTCCAGATCTTTTCCGGCGATCTGCTGGAGGCGCTCAAACTGCGCCTGGAGCGCGGCGAGCAGTCGATCCTCTTTCTCAACCGGCGCGGCTATGCCACGTCGCTCGTCTGCCCGAAGTGCGGCACCGTGGCCGAATGCCCGTCGTGCAGCGTCGCCTACACCTACCACCAGACCGACGCATGCCTGCGCTGCCACGTCTGCGGCGGCTGGCGTCCCGTTCCCGACGCATGCCCGGGCTGCGGCGACCCGGCGTTCAAGTATTCCGGCTTCGGCACGCAGCGCGCGGAGATCGCGCTCCAGAAATGCTTCCCGCAGGCGCGGCTGCTGCGCATGGATGCCGATGTGACCGCGCGCAAGCACAGCCACGACGAACTGCTCGCCATCTTCAAGAGCGGCCGCGCTGACATCCTGCTCGGCACGCAGATGATCGCCAAGGGGCTCGATTTCCCCAACGTGACGCTGGTCGGCGTGCTCATGGCCGACGCGAGCCTGCACATGCCGGATTTCCGGGCCCCGGAGCGCACCTACCAACTGCTGGCGCAGGTCTCAGGCCGCGCGGGACGCGCCGAGCTGCCGGGCGAGGTGTTCATCCAGACCTATTCGCCCGAACATTTCGCCGTCCGCGCCGCCGCCTCGGACGGCGGATTCGAACCGTTCGCGAAACGCGAACTCGCCGAGCGCAAAGCGGGCGGCTATCCGCCCTACACGCGCCTCGCCTGCCTGACCTTCAAGGGCCCGTCCGAAAACCGCGTCAAGTTCGCCGCCGAGACGTTTGAGCGCGACTACCGCGCCAGCGCCGGAGAAGCCGTCACCGTTTCAGAAACCTGTCCCGCACCGCTGGCGAAGGCCAAGGACCTGTACCGCTACCAGCTCATCCTGCGCGCGGCGACCGCCGCCGCCCTGACGCGCACACTGCGCGCCCTCTTGGCCCACCCCCCCCTGCCGAGCGATGTCACGCTCGCCATCGACATCGACGCGCTGAGCATCCTGTGACCCTTATCTCACCATGCCGGCCAGCCAGCCGACCATCGCACCGGGAAAAAGATTCATGAGCAGGTAGACGAGCACGTACGCAGGCAGGAACCGCATCGCGCCGCGGAAAACCTGCGCCGAGTGGGCGTCGGGCGTCATGCCCGCCACCACAAAGCAGGAGACGCCCACCGGCGGCGTGATCGCGCCCACCGTCGTGACCAGGCAGACGATCTGCCCGAACCAGACCAAGTCGTACCCCATGCTTTTCACCAGCGGCTCGAAGAGCGGCAGCGAGATCAGCAGAAACGCCAGGGCGTCCATGACGCATCCGCCGACCAGATAGCAGGCCATCATGAAAAGCAGAATCAACGCGGGCGCCATGTGCATCTGCGCCACCCATTCGGTCAGCATGAACGGCAGGCGCGTCAACACGAGAAAGCGCCCGAACACCGTGGCTCCGGCGAGAATCAGGAAGACCATGGCGGTGATGCGCAGCGTCGCGCGCGACGCTTTGACGAACGCGGCCCACGACAGTCGGCCGCGCAGGGCGCACCCGGCAATCCCCAGCAGCGCGCCCAGCCCCGCCGCCTCGGTCGGCGTCACGACCCCGGAGAACATCGCGGCCATGATCACGCCGAACAGGACCGCCACGTCGATCACCTGCGGCAGCATCGCGAGGCGGCGCCTGCGCGATCCGCGCACCCCCGCCCGCGCCCAGTCGGGATGTCGCCACATGATGACTTTGACGGTGAGCACGAACAGAACGGTCAGCGTCACGCCCGGCAGGATGCTGCCCGCAAAGAGCTTGCCGATGCTCTGCCCCGTGTAGAGCCCGTACACCACCAACACGATGCTCGGCGGGATCATGGCGCCCAGCGTCGAGCCCACGGCGATGCTGCCGCATTTGAGTTCCGGATGGTATTTGTTGCGCTGCATCGGTCTGAGCGCCACGGAACTCATGGTCGCGGCCGTGGCCGTGTTCGACCCGCAGATCGCCGCGAAACCGGCGCAGGCCAGAATGGTCGTCACCGCCAGCCCGCCCCGCTTGTGGCCGAACCACGCCTGCGCCGCGCGGAAAAGCCGGTCGCTGTAGCCCGCGTGATAGATCACCTCGCCCAGCAGCACGAAGAGCGGGATCACCGTGAATCCGTAGTTGGAGAACACGCTCCACACATCGGCCCCGACCGTCCCGGTCAGCAGCGCGGCAACCGTCGACGGCGGATTCAGCGCCAGTAAACCGGCAAAACCCGCCAGCAACATCGCCAAGCCCGGCGACATGCCCGCGAAGACGATCAGCGCCAGCATCGCGCCGATGCCCAGATAACCGATGGCGGCAGGCGTCATTTCTCTTCCGCCTCCTCGTCGCAAACGGGGTTCATGCGGTCGGTGCGCTGCCGTTCATAGACATCCTTGTCGGCCACGCCCGAGGCCAGCAGCACAAAATCGGTGAAGAACGAAGCCGCCAGCAGGAAAAGCCCGAACGCCGCGCCGTACATCAGCCACGGATAGGGCAGCTTGAGCGTCTCGGAAACCTCGCCGGCCCGCAGCAAGACCCCGGCGCGGTTGGCGAGCTGGCAACCCAGCAGAATCACCAGCACGGCCCCCGCAAGCACGTTGAATGCGCCGATCCAGCGGCGCACGCGGCGCGGATAGGCGCGTGTGAACAGATCGAGTTCCACATGCCCCCGTTTGCGCTGCGTGTCGGCCAGCGCCAGCGCTGCGATCAAGGCCCCGAACAGTCCCGAAAGCTCGTAGCTCGCGCTGATCGGATACCCTGACAGGCGGCAGCCCACGTTGAGGCCGGACAGCGCCACCAGCGAGGCCAGCAGGCCCCCCGCCACCACCATCCCGGCGACGCAGAGGCGCTTTTCGGCTTTGATGATTTTCAGCAACATCATCGTGCTTTCGGACGGCTCGGCTTCATCGAAGGGATCGACTCAATCGACCCGGCCGATTCCGCCGGCGCCCTCTCATTGTTTCCCTTTGATGAAATCGATGACCGCCTTTCCGTCGACGCCTTTCGCGGTGACGCGGGCGACATACTCCTCGATCAGCGGTTGCGCGGTGGTGCGCAATGCGGCGCGGTCCTCGTCGGCGGGCTCGGTGATCTTAAGGCTGTGCTTCTCTGCCGACCACGCGAGCGCCGTCTGCACATGCTCGTCCACATACGCGCCGGTCCACTCGGCCTGTTCGAGATAGAGCCCGTCGAGCACCTGTTTCACGTCGTCCGGCAGCGCCTCGTACTTGGCCTTGTTCATCACCACCGCAAAACTGATGACGCACAGGTCGGTCTTGTAGACATACGGGCAATAGGCCGCATAGTTCATATCCTTGAGCACTTCGCCGGAAGAGACGTTGCCTTTGACCACGCCCTTCTGCAGCGCGTCCGGCACGTCCGACTGCGGCATCGCCACCGGGGCCGCGCCGAGGCGCTTCATCACCTCCGCGCCGGTGCCCGACGAGCGCAGCGGCAGATTCTTGAGATCCGCCAGGGTCTTGATTTCTTTCGAACTCATGATGACGGCGGGCGGGCAGGTGAACAGCGTCAGCACCTTGACTTCCCTGAACTCCGCCGGCTGGAACCTCGCAATCAGTTCGGCCAGAATGCGGCTGGAGGTCTTCGCGTCGGCAAAGAAGTGCGGCAGGTCCATGCCCTCAGAAACGGGGAAACGTCCCGGCTGGTAGCTCATCGCGAAATTACCGATGTCCGCCGTGCCCGCGATCACGCCATCGAAAATATCCTTCGCGCCCAGCAGCGTGCCGCCGGGGTAGGTGTTGATCGTGACCTTGCCGCCCGTGCGGGTCTCCACCTCCGCCTTCCAGCGTTCCATCTGGACACAGGGAAACGTCGATGCGGGCGGGAAATTGGCATAGTTCAACGTGATCGCCGCAGCCGCCGCCGCGCCCCCGCCGGACGCCTTCTTGCCGCATCCGGACAGGACAACCACCGCACACATCAAACCTGCCGACAACACCCGTTTCATCGCGCTCCCTCCATTGTTTCTGTTTATAGTAACGCATGATACCGCCTGGCCGGCGATTGTGCAACGGTTTTTTCGCTTGGGCCTGGCCAACGGGATTATGACGCCTACATGAATCGTTAGTGCGTTAGCGGGACGGGTCAAGGTCCTGGGGTGGTGCCCGACCTCCGGGCGGGCGGGTGGGGCCCGACCTCCGGGCGGGCCGTTTCCGTCTTGCAACGGTTGAAATTTTGCGCGCTTCTTTAGCCAGGATTGACAGGATTAACAGGATTAGGAGAGATTGCCCTAACGAACAAAACATGATGTCTTAACCGCAAAGGCGCAAAGAGCGCAAAGTTTCGACTGTTGCACTAACGAACTAACGAATTTCCCTTTGCGCCTTTGCGGTTATAAAAAATATTCTGGCGCCGCCCCGCGCAATG
>JAITQD010000001.1 GCA_031289095.1 Azoarcus sp. | reverse complement strand
AAGCCGGGCGACACCGTGACGGTCGACATCGACGCCAGTCTGAAAGGCCAGCCAGCGCGGGCCATGCTGACCGTCTCCGTCGTTGACGAAGCGATCTACGCCCAGCAACCGGAAATCGCCCCCGACGTGGTGGAATTCTTCCAGCACGTGCGGCGCAACAATGTGCGCACCGACGCCAGCCTCAACTTCATCACCTACGACGAAGCCGCCGATTACGCCAGCGACGCCGCGCGCCAGCCGCCCGCCCGCCACCAGTACAACGAGCGCGGCATCAAGGTGCTGGAGCGCGCCCGCCGCGACGACACCGACACCGCAGCATGGCAACCCACGCTCGTCACCGACGCGAGCGGCCATGCCCGTTTCAGCTTCAAAATGCCGGATGCGCTGTCACGCTGGCGCATCACCGTACGCGCCGTGGCGCTGGACGGCGCGGCGGCCTCAGGCGGCGCTTACGGACAGCGCACCGCCCACGTCCAGTCCGATAAACCGCTGTACGCCAAGTGGACATCGCCCGCCTGGATGCGCGAAGGCGATGCCCCCGTCGCCTCGCTGGCCGTGTTCAACAACATGGACGCGACGCGCGAAGCGGCAATCGTCCTCAAACTGGCCGGCGAGGAAATCACGCAAAAAGCAACGCTGGCGCGCGGCATCAACTACCTGCCCTTCAAGTTGCCGTCATTCACCGGCGCGCAGACGGCGCGCCTGGAAGTGCGGGACGCGGGCACGCTCGCCGACGCACTGGAAACGCCGCTCGAAGCAAAATCCAGCCGCTGGCGCGGCGTCCGCGAACAGGCGGTCGAACTCGACCGCGGCGCGACGCCCCTCAAACTCCCCGCCAGCGCCCGTCGTTTGAGCCTGCGTCTGGCCGCGAGCGGCAGCGAACACTTCCTGCGCATCGCCGACTCGCTGATCGACTACCCATGGGGCTGCGTCGAACAGACATCGAGCCGCCTGATTCCGCTCGCCATCGTCACCCCGCTGCTGGCCCCCGACCGCACGCGCGGCGACACCGCCCCCTTGTGGCAAGCGCTTTCCAGCCAGCGCCAGCGTCTGGCCGCAATGGCGGGCCCCAATGCCGTATTCGGCTGGTGGGGCCGGGGCACCGGCGGCGATCTCCTGATGAGCGCCTACGCCTACTACGCCGACTGGCACGCCGCCCGCGCCCTGGGCATCAGCCTGCCCACCGAACACTGGGAAAACGTCCTGACGGTCTACCGCGACCACGCCGACAAAACGCCTGTGCTGCATCGCGCCCTGGCGCTGTGGTTCATCCAGCAGATCGGCCTGCCGACGCGTACGCAGGCCGAAGGTCTGGTCGCTGCGCTACGGCAGGAGACGGACGACAAAAACGGAAACAAGGACGAGGACGGCATAGCGACCAGTCCGCTCCTGAGCGCACCCGATTCCCCGCTCGGCCTTGCCTACGCGCGAACGCTGACCGCCATCGTCGCCTCGGAAGCCGGCATCAGGGCGAATTTCGACACCCCGTCCGAAGCCAGGACGGAGGCGAATACCAAACCCGGCAAGACGACGAAATCGCGTTCCCGCACCCGCGCGAAATCCCGTCCCGCCCAACCCGCTGCATCAGGCAACGCGCTCGCCAGAGCCAAAAAAGCCTTGCAGGACACTGAATTGCCTTCGGCGCGCGCCCTGCTCCTGCTCGCGGGCAACCTCAAGCCTGACGAAGCGCCCGCCATCCTCGCCGCAGCCACCGAGGAGACGCCGACGCTCGACCGGGCATTGACGCTGGTCTGGACGCGCAAGGCGCTTGGCGGCGGTTTCCGGCACGACGCCGGCAACCTCAAACCCGCCGACGACAAATGGACCGACACGGAAACGCGCTTCGGGCAAACCGAATGGCGCTGGCCCACTGGCGCGCGCCTGCCCGACACGCTGCGGGTGAGCCACGCGCCCGCCCGTCTCACGGCCATCCTGCGTTTCGAGAGCGAGGAAAGCGGCGACAGCACCTTGCCGGTCAAGATCGAACGCAAGCTGTACCGGCTGGAGCGGCGGACGTTCAAAAAAGGCAACGCCAGCTACGCCGCCCTCCCCGTCAAGCCAGGCGACAAGCTATCGACGCAGGAACTTTACCTCGACGAAATTCGTCTTTCAGCGAGCAACGTCTACCGGTACGGCATCGTTGAAGCGCCGCTCCCCCCCGGCGCGGCCATCGAACGCAGCACCTGGGGAATCGCCCTGCTCGAAGACGATGGCAAGGAAGGAAAAACCCTCGACAGCAGCCGTGCCGAAGAACACCCGGATCGCTACGGCATACCGGTCGAAATCCTGCCTGCCGGCCAGGAAGTCATCCTGCGCAACCTGTTGCGCGTCGGGCAAAGCGGCAGCTTCACCCTGCCGCCGGTGCGCTACCACCGGATGTATCAGCCGGAGAAAAAAGCTTATGCCGAAGGCGGTAACGCGGTCTGGGTGGTGAACTGAAAAAGCGCGGAATGGCGCGGTGTTGCGGCCCGGCATGAAATCCCTACTCCTGCGCGCCATACTCCCGGCGCTCACAGCCTGCTGTCCGGGTGCGCAGGCTGCGAGCGCCGCCGCGCCAGCACTGGAAATCCTCTGGCAAGGCGACGCCCCGGGCGAACTGACGTGGCGCGTCTTCGACGCCGAAGGCAAACCGCTCGCGGCGAACGTACCCACGCAAGACCCTTATGCCGCCCGTGCACCGCTCGGCAGCCTGTGGAAACTGTTCGTCTACCTCTGGCTGGTCGAGGAACGACGCCCTGCGCCGGATTACGTCTGCACTGGCGCGACGGGCGCATCCGCCGCCGCCCACGCGCGCCGCACCGAAGAGGCTTACTGTTGCACGCCCGGCCAGAGCATCGACCGGAATGCGGCGCTGGTACGCTCCTGCGGTATCTTCTTCGCCCCCGATCGCCTCGGCATCGCGCCGCAGGCATGGCGCGAATTCTGGGAAGCCCGTCCCGGCGTGCGCGCCCATGCCCCCTGGCTGACCGAGCTCGCCGCACTAAAACCGGAAACCGTGGTTTCCCCCGCCAGCATCCTGCACGCCCTCGCCGCCGCGCCCATCCATGCACGCGAGGAAGCCGCAAACGTCCTGCTCGCCCGACTGTTCGGCGACAGCGCGGATGCCGCCCGGAAAACCACGGAACTGGTGCGGGGCATGGGCGGCCAATTGCGGGTCAAGACTTTCTCCTGGCATCGTCCCGACGCCCCCGGAATCCGCTACGGCGGCGGCGCGGGCTGGCTGGGAGACGGGCGACCGGTGTGGTTCGCGGGCGAAGGCACGGGGCAACAAGTGATGGCGCGGCATGGCGCGCTCATCGCCACCGCCCTGGCGCAAACCCTGTCGCCGGAAAACACCGCGCCGACACCCGGCTGTGTCAAAGTGAATTTCTTCGCGCGCTACCCATTCACGCTCGAACTGGCGGACGGCAAAACCGCGCCGGAAGGCATCCTGCAAGGCTGTTACGTCGCCCGCTTCCCGAACGGTGTCGCACTGCCGTTGCGCGCCAACGGCGAACTCACCCTGACGCGGCAAAATGGGCGCGATCGCCTCGAAGGACGATTCGGCGTCGACGACTATGTTGCCCGCGTCATCGAACGCGAAGCCGACGCGACCGAAACCGGGGCCGCGCGCGCCCTGTCGGTCGTTGTCCGCAGCTACCTGCTGAACGAGGCAAAAAAACAAGGCAACTGCCTCGCCATTGAGGACAGCAGCCGTGCGCAGCGGGTATCGCCCAACCCGCCCGGCGCGCCATCGCGCGCCATCGCAGGCTTCACCTCCGGCCTCGTGCTCGTCGGTGCACCGGTCGGTTATCACAGCGTCACGCCGTCCGCGCACCGCATGGCGTGGACGACAGCCGTCGCCGCCGATCATGCCGGGGAACCCTGGGACGTCATCCTGCGCAAGGCTTTCCCCAAAGCCGATCTGGCCGCGATGTACGACCCGGCGGGCATTCCCTGCCGACGCTTCACCGAGGCCGAAACCTGGCTCGCGGCGCAGGCTCCGCACTGGCATCGCATCCTGCACGGACGCCTGCAAGGCTTCGAGGCCCCGCCCGCGCCGCGCATCTGCCTGCTTGCCCACGGCACCCCCTTTTCCGAACAGGACAGGGGCCGCATCCACGTAAGCGGCCTGAAAACAGTTGAGGATCGCATTACACTGACCCACGAATACCTGCATCTCGGCCTGCGCCATCATCCTTCCGGTCACGATGAAGAACTCGTCGAACGCTGGGCGCGCCGCCTGATGGATGGAGAAAGCCTGAATGAAACGGCAAATGCCCTTCCCTGACGCAAAACGAACCGCGCAAGGCGTTCTCACCAGCGGCATGTTGCTGCTCGCCAGTCTGTTGCCCGCCCCTGCCGTCGCGCTCGACGGCCTGCCCGCGCCCATCGTCTCACCCGGCGGCGGCTGGAATTACGGCGGCTTCACCGACAAAAGCGAAGGAATCTCCGTCGCCTATCCTTACAACCTGATCGACCGTGGCGCGCAAAGGGGACGCACGCTCATTCGCGGCAAACTCACCGGGAAAACCGGCAACGCCGCCGGGCGCAAACCGCCAACGTTGGTCGTCAACGGCAACCCGATGCCACTCTACGACGACGGGAACGGCCACTTCGCCCGCCCCTACGCCTTTGGCCCCGGCTCGAACAGCATCGAAATCCTGAGCCCCACAGGCGAATCCATCCAGCGCTTGCAATTCTACGAATCCAACCCCAATCGCCCGCGTGCGCAACTGCGCGCCATCCTGTCGTGGGACGACGATCATGCCGAAGTCGATCTGCACGTCCTCACCCCCGATGGCCAACACGCCACCTGGTCGAGCCCGGTACTCGTGGGCGGTGGCGGCATGGACGTCGACAGCGTCGACGGCGCGGGGCCGGAGATTTTTTCCGTCACCGCTCCCCTGCACGGCCCCTACCTGTTCTACGTCAATTACTGGGGCAACTACGGTTCATCAGGCTATCACTTCGACGAAAATACCCGGCAAAAGCCCATCATCACCTGCCGCCTCACATTGATCCTGAATGAAAACACCCCCAATGAGCGCCGCGAAAGTCATGTCCTGCCGTTGCGCAAAATCGGCGAACTCACCCACGTCCGCACCCTGGTCTTCTGAACCATCCATGAACATATGCCAACCCGCTTCTCTGCGCCTCGCACCGCTCGCCGCAGGCCTTCTTTCCGCCGCATTGTCCGCCCCGGCATGGGCCGAACTGGAAGCGCCAATCGCCGGCTGGCGACTGGGAAACCCCAACGCCCCCTACACCCAGACAGTGAATTACCCCGCCGTCAGCGCCAGCATTGATGCCGACACCCCGGAAAGCAGCCAGATACGCGGTCGCATCCGCAACCGCGACAAAGACATCGCAACCCTCGTCGTCAACGGCAACGCCATGCCGATGCGGATCAATGAAGACGGCGCTTTCGCCCGCCCGTATGCCTTCGGTGCAGGCTCCAACAGCATCGAAGTCATCGCCGGTGACAGCGAGCGCCTGCGCGCCCAGTTCCACCAAAGCGCGAACGGGCAAGCCGAATCACGCCTGCGCATCCTCCTCAGTTGGGACAGCGACGGCACCGATCTCGACCTGCACGTCCTCACCCCGAACGGCCAGCACGCCTGGTACGGACAACGAGTCATCGACGGCGGCGCCATCGACGTCGACGTCACCACCGGCTACGGCCCGGAAATCTTCGCCTCACCCGCGCCGGAAAAAGGGCTGTATCAGGTCTATGTCAATTACTACGGCGGCGGCGAAGACGAAGGCGGAGGCGGAAACCTGACCATCGCCCACCTTGCCGTGGTCAGCAACGAAGGCACGCCGCACGAAAAGCGTCAGGAATTTGCCTTCCCGATGCGCTTTGCCGGCGAACTCGTTCTGGTGCGGCAGTTCCTTTATCCATAAAGAAAACGGCGGCTTGCACCTTGGTTATTTTTATTTAAGTATCTACACGTCAAGTGTCGCCAGTTTTTACATTTTGTCATGCGTTGTTTTATTTAAATAAAAAAATCAACATTTTAGAAGCTGGCCTGCTTCTTGCGTAATTATCTTTGTCGATTAAACGGCATGGTGCAAATCATAGGAATGCACCACACTACGTTATAGGACACCATCATGCATACCCCCATCACTCTCGCCCACAAATCTGAAGCCTCCATCGCTGCCGTATTCGCCACGGCAAACGAAGCCCGTCTGCAAAAACAGGTCACACTATGCCTCGATGGCGACGTAGTGGAGTCCCTGCGGGAAACGGGGCCGGACTGGCAAGACCGGTTCAACAACATCCTGCGCCATTGGCTGGTAACGCATTCCCTGGTGCAGTAATCCTGGGCGCAGTAATGTGAAGCGCGTCTCGGGCCGCGACCTTCCCACCAGCACCCCCTCCCCAAACAAGAGATGGCGGTCGGCGTTTGTCAGCCGCCAAATTGACAAGAAACCCGCAAAATCCCGCCCGGTTCATCTTGGCATCCGTCGGATCGCCAAGCCGGGCGTAGGCGGTCTGATCGCCGCATAAGCCGCTCACTTCTTCGTAACAACCTGTTGCGAGCTGCGCCAGAAGCAATCCGTGCATTTTATCACTCGGCGTGCTCAAGAAAGGCGCATCGGATAGTTTTGCGGTTTGTTGACGAAAGAAACCATCACGTAGCTGACAATCATTAGCAAATACCAGGCAACTAGTTTTCCGAAAGAAACCATGCGCCACCCGTCCTGTTGGTTTGGATAAACCCAGGCATGCGCCGCAGTGCCGATGTTCTCGGCAAACCATATGAACAGCGCGACCAGAAAAAATCCCAGCAACAGCGGCATGCGGCGATAGTGGTGGTGAATGCGGAAATGAATCCACGTCCCGCCGAAAGCCGGAACCAGCAGCGCCAGAATGATCCAGCGGCAATCGGGAAAATAATGGTGCGTAAAGAAATTGGCATAAATCGCCACGGCAAACACCACCGTCACCCACGATGGCGGATGGCGGGTAAAGGAAAAATCGAACAGCCGCCAACACCGCGCGATATAGGAACCGATGCACGAATACATGAAACCGGAAAAAAGCGGCACCTCGCCTATTTTCAGGAACCCGGCATCGGGGTATTGCCATGAACCGACGTGCGTCTTGAACACCTCCATCGCGGTGCCGGTGATGTGATAGAGCAGGATGACCTTCGCTTCGTCCCAGGTTTCCATACGGAACAAAAGCAATGACGCCTGGATGGCAAGTGCGGCCAGAACGAGAAAATCATAGCGGGCAAGCGCGGCGTCTTTAGGATACCAGAGGTAGGAGCCGACGAGCAGCGCCAGCATCAAACCGCCAAACAGGCATGCCCATGCCTGCTTGACGCCGAAACGCACGAATTCATAAAGAAAGCGCCGCCAACCGCCGCGCGCCTGCGCGGCGCGCCCGAGTTCCGCCTCCCGCGCCGCGAGCGCCCGGTAAGGCCACCAGGCGTATTTCGGATGGCTGCCGGTCGTCATTGCTTCAATCCGTTTTTTGATGACAGCAATATCCCGTCTCCTTCATTTTTTCAGGCATAAAAACTTCAACCCTTCACTTCGCTCACGAAACCGGGCATATTCCGGGCGCTTGCCACCCTTCCCCAGCCGAACCGGTAAAGCATCGGCCTCAATGGCTCGATTCCGTTTGAGTTGGGCTAGAATCGGGGGCATCCGAGTGTAGCTTATAGTGCTGTGTTCAAAATTTTTTCGCAGTGAGAATAACGATGAGCCTGGACATCATCCGTCTGAATGACATCCGACGCATGCGCGACGAAGCCGAACTCCTCGTGGATGGGGCCACGGTCAAAGCCGCCTTCGACCGCATGGCCGTCGCCATCACCACCCGACTGGCCGACACCGATCCGCTCGTGTTCGCGGTCATGAACGGTGGTCTGCTACCCGCCGGACGCCTGCTGTCGCGGCTCGATTTTCCGCTCGAACTTTCTTACCTCCACGCCACTCGCTACGGCGATGCCGTCCAGGGCGAAGATGTCGAATGGCGCGCCCGTCCGGACGCCAACGTGCAAGGGCGCACCGTACTGATCGTCGACGACGTTCTCGACGCCGGCCACACCCTGCTCGCCATCACCGAACACCTGCGCGAACTCGGCGCACGCGAGGTGCTCACCGCTGTGCTGGTCAACAAACTGCACGACCGCAAGGCGCACCCCGGCCTGCACGCCGATTTCACCGGACTGGAGCTGCCCGACCGCTTCCTTTTCGGTTCCGGCATGGATTATCGCGGCTATTGGCGAAATGCCGACGGCATTTACGCCGTCAAGGATCTCTGAAGATATGCTAGTCACTTTCAAATCACAGGCCGGCGCCGACGTCATCATGTTCGGTGACGCCGCCCGCCACCTGCTCACCGTGCTCGGCAAGGACGGTGACGACGCCAAGGGCATCATCACCGCCGAACAATTGCCGGACGCCATCGCACACCTGCAAACCGCCATCGACGCCGAACGCGCACACCAGGGCACGAAAAGCGCCGCCGAACGCGAAGCCGAAGAAAACGCCGCGCGCGAGGCCGGCCAGGTCGGCATGGCGGCATCCGTTAATCTGGCCCAGCGCGCCTGGCCGCTCCTCGACCTGTTGCAACGCGCGCGAACCGATGGCGTATCGGTGGTATGGGGCGTTTGAACGCATAAAAGAAGCACGCGCTTGATCCACATTGATTCCTCCTGTTACCAGGCCCTGAGCGCCGACGGCAAAGTTGTCGAACGCGACAGCCATGGCGTGAAAGTGTTGCTGCTTCCCGATGGCAGCTACCTCAAGCTTTTCCGCCGCAAGCGCCTGCTCTCGTCCGCGCTGTGGCAACCCTATGCGCGCCGCTTCGCTGAAGCCTGCCGCACACTGGCCGCCCGCCGCATTCCCTGCCCCGAAGTCATCGCGCTCTACCGCATTCCGTCCATTGATCGAGACGCCGTGCATTACCATCCCCTGCCCGGCCAGACTTTGCGCCAAATCCTGGCGCAGAACATCTCCGCAACAGAAGCCTCCCGATTGCGCCAACGGCTCGGCGCCTTCGTCGCCCATCTCCACGACCTCGGCATCTATTTCCGCTCGCTGCATCTGGGCAACATCGTGCACACCTCGCAAGAAACACTGGGACTCATCGACATTGCCGACATCCGCCTGTACCGGCACACCCTGGGCCGCTTCCTGCGTCAGCGCAATCTCAGACACATGCGGCGTTATCCTAAAGAAGCCGATTGGCTCGCCACGGACGGCGAATTCCTCGCCGCCTATCGCGCGGCATCGTCATCATCAAAAAACACAGAAGTCATATTGTGAATCTGAATATCCTCCGGCTTGCCGTAAGCACGATTTCGGAAGATGATCCCGCACGGCATGGCAGCGGGCGACGCCCGCCGGAGCCGTATTTGCCATCCAGTCTTATATCGTCCAATCGCAAGGAGGCTTTTCATGAAAAAATATGCAGCTGAATTTGTCGGGACATTCTGGCTCGTCCTCGGCGGCTGCGGCAGCGCGGTGCTGGCGGCGGCGTTTCCGGATCTGGGAATCGGTTTTGTCGGCGTGTCGCTCGCGTTCGGTCTCACCGTGCTCACCATGGCTTTTGCAATCGGGCATATTTCCGGCTGCCACCTGAATCCGGCGGTATCGGTCGGGCTCATGGTGGCCGGGCGTTTCGAGCGCAAGGATCTGCTGCCGTACATCGTCGCCCAGGTTCTGGGCGGCATCGTCGCCGGCGGCGTCCTGTACCTGATCGCCAGCGGCAAAACAGGCTTCGACGCGGGCGGTTTTGCCTCGAACGGTTACGGCGAACACTCTCCCGGCGGCTATTCGCTGCTGTCGGCGCTGGTATGCGAAGTCGTGATGACCGCAATCTTCCTGTTCGTCATCGTCGGTTCTACCAGTAAAAAAGCCCAGGCTGGATTCGCTCCCATCGCCATCGGCCTTTGCCTGACCCTGATTCACCTGATTTCCATCCCCGTCACCAACACTTCCGTCAATCCCGCCCGCAGCACCGGCGTAGCGGTTTTCGTCGGCGACTGGGCGCTCGCGCAACTGTGGCTGTTCTGGGTCGCTCCCATCGTGGGCGGCGCACTGGGCGCGTTCCTCTACAAGTTCATTGATCCGGACGACTGAGCTTCGGGGCGCAGCAGGCGTCGATCTGACCGCTGTCGGCACGCCACGCATGCGTGGCGACAGCGCCTCGCCGAGCCTGCGGCTTTCGGTCTCGAAACCATTAGCGCAACTCATGGATTCACAGCAACGCCACTGATTTCACCTGCGCCACTACCGCCATGCCCGGCGCGATGGCGAGCGCGCGGCGGGAACGTTCGGTGATGCGGGCCAGCAGCAAAGGGCCGCCCTCTGCAAGTTGCAGTTGCACGAGCACGTGACCGGGCGCATCGGCCCCGGCGATGGCGACGACGGTTGCGGGCAGGACGTTCAAAATGCTCGTGTCGTTGTGTGCGCTCAAGGCGAGGCTCACGTCGCGCGCATGAATGCGGCAACGCAGGCGGCTGCCAGGCGGCTTGTCGCGCTCGGTCACGTAGAGCCTGCCGCCGGGGAATTCCAGCCGGACAAGGCCGTCCGCTTCGTGCGCGGCCACCGTTGTCTCCAGCACGACGCCTGCGTCGTCGGTGAAAGCGGAGCCGAGGTCGAGCCGCGCCAGGGTTGCCATCAGCGCACCGCTTGCGGTGACGCGCCCGTTTTGGATCAGCACCAGATGGTCGGCGAGCCGCGCGACTTCGTCGGGTGCGTGGCTGACGTAAAGCACGGGGATGTTCAGCTCTTCGCGCAGGGCTTCCAGGTACGGCAGGATTTCCTGCTTTTTTTTCACGTCCAGCGCGGCAAGCGGTTCATCCAGCAGCAGCAGGCGGGGACGGGTGAGGAGCGCGCGCGCGATGGCGACCCGCTGCCGCTCGCCGCCGGACAGGTGCTCGGGGTCGCGCGCCAGCAGCGCGCGGATGCCCAAGAGGTCGAGCATGGCGTCGAACCCTTCGCCTCTGGCGTTGCCCGCCCGCTTCATGCCGTATTCAAGGTTTTTGCGTACAGAAAGGTGTGGAAAGAGGCTCGCTTCCTGAAAAACCAGCCCCAGCGGGCGCGCATGGATGGGCAGAAAAACGCCGTGCGCGTCGTTTTGCCAGATGCTGTCCGCGACTTTCAAAAAGCCGCCCGGGGCGCGCTCCAACCCGGCGACGCAACGCAGCACCGTGGTTTTGCCGGAGCCGGACGGGCCGAACAACGCGGTGACGCCCTTTTCCGGCAGGTTCAAGTCGACGTCCAGCGTGAAGCCAGGGTAGGCAAGACGAAAACGCGCTTCCATCACCGGCTCCACGAACTCTGCTTGCGGCTGCCGTAGAGCAGCAGCAGCACGACGAAGCTGAAGAGCACCATGCCGCCCGCCAACCAGTGCGCTTGCGCGTAATCGCCGTTTTCTACGTAATCGTAGATTTTTACCGATAGCACCTGGGTTTTGCCGGGGATGTTGCCGCCCATCATGAGGACGACGCCAAATTCGCCCACTGTATGCGCAAAGCCCAGGATGGCGGCGGTGACGAAACCGGGGCGGGCGAGCGGTACAACGACGCTGAAAAACGCATCCAGCGGCGTGGCCCGCAGGCTCGCCGCAACTTCCAGCGGTCGCCTGCCGATGGCCTCGAAGGCGTTTTGGATGGGTTGCACCACAAAAGGCAGTGAGTACAGGACGGAGGCCACCACCAAGCCGGCGAAGGTAAACGGAAGCCGCTCCAGATCCAGCGCATCCATCGCTTTACCGATGCCGCCATATGGCCCAAGAAGGAGCAGCAGGTAAAACCCCAGTACGGTAGGCGGCAGCACCAGCGGCAGGGAAACCAGCGCGCCGACCGGCCCTTTCAGGCGCGAACAGGTGTTGGCCAGCCACCAGGCGATCGGCGTGCCGACCACGAGCAGCAGCACGGTGACGAGCGTTGCCAGTTTGCAGGTGAGCCAGATAGCGGCGAGGCTGGAACCATCCATGTCGGATCAAGAAATGTCAGAAACTACGCGCCGCACGGCGGCAATCGCCGTGCGGCGTTCATGCAAATCAAAATACTGCTACACGTTATTGTTTCAACCGATAGCCATAGGATTTGATGATTTCAGCGGCTTTCGGCTCCCGCAGGTATTTGACCAGCGCAGCGGCGGCAGCGTTGTCCTTGCCTTTGGCCAGAAGCACGGCATCCTGAAGGATCGGTTCGTAGAGGTTTTCCGGCACGATCCAGGCGGAGCCGCTCGTGAGTTTGCCTTCTTTGTACACTTGCGAGAGCGCAACAAAGCCCAGTTCCGCGTTACCGGTGGAAACGAACTGGTGCGCTTGCGCGATGTTGTTGCCCGTCACGATTTTGGCCGTGAGCGCTTCGTGGAGGCCCAGTTTTTTCAGCACTTCGACCGCTGCCGTGCCGTAGGGCGCTTTCACCGGGTCGGCGATAGAGATGTGCGCGAATCCGCCTTTATTCAATACTTCGCCCTTGCCGTCCACGACGCCTTCCTTGGCGCTCCACAGTACCAGCGTGCCGATGGCGTAGGTAAAGCGGCTGCCGGCCACCGTGCCGCCTTCCTGTTCGAGCTTGGCGGGCGTGCTGTCGTCGGCGGCGAGGAAGACTTCAAACGGCGCGCCGTTCTTGATCTGCGTGTAAAGCTGGCCAGTAGAGCCAAACGACGGCACCGCCTTGTGGCCGGTGTCTTTCTCGAAGGCAACCGCGATGTCCTGCATGGGCGCGGTGAAGTTGGCGGCGACGGCGACGGAGACTTCCCCAGCCTGCGCCCCGGGCGCAATGCCGAAGGACAGCGCCAGCGTCGCGGCGAAAACTTTGAAGAGGTTCCTGGGTTGTTGCATGGCGTTGCTCCTTTCAGGTTGAGACGGTTCGCTCGAACAAGTCGGCAAGGAGGCAATGTAAGCTTTGCCGCGAATTGGCGCAATGTTGTTGCATGTATAACGCAGCCCGGAAGCCGCCATTGCGTTCCCGCTGCATGCGCCTGCAAAGGTTGGCGTGTCTTTGTGCTTGACTCGCGGGGTTGTCCGTTTCAGGATGGCCGCATTTCTTCCCGTCCCGAAAACCTCTGCTCACGGAGCAACCACCATGTGGAACATCAGCGCCCGCAACCGTTTTCCCGGCACCGTCAGCAAGGTGGAGACCGGCCCGATCAATGCCCAGGTGGAACTGACGCTCGCTGGCGGCGACAAGATTGTCGCGGTCGTCACTCATGAAAGCGTCGACAATCTGGGGCTCGCCCCCGGCGTGGCGGCCATCGCCTTTGTCAAAGCTTCCTGGGTTCTGTTGCTGGCGGGTAACGAAAAAATCCGCTTTTCTGCGCGCAACCATCTGCCGGGCACGGTGGCGTCGGTGGAAAAAGGGGCGGTCAACAGTGAAGTCGCGGTCAAGCTCACGGGCGGCTCCCTTGCTTACGCCATCATTACCAACGAGGCGGTGCTGGAACTGGGGCTGAAACCCGGCGTCCCGGCATCGGTGCTTTTCAAGGCGAGCCACATTATTCTGGGCGTGCCGGGCTGAACGGTTCGCGGCGACATGGCCCCCGCCGCCCGCTTCAGTCGGCGGCGCACAGGATGACGGAAGACGCTTTGAACACGGCGCAGGCCGGACTGCCGACGGCGAGCGCCAGGTTGCTTACGCTCTCGTTCGAGATGACTGCGCAGACGGTTTTGCCGCCGGGCAGCGCCAGCGTGACTTCGGCGTTGATCGCGCTCCGGTGGATGCGGCTCACCTCGCCCCACAGGTGATTGCGGGCTGAGGTGCGCATTTCTTTCTCGGTGAGAATCATCACGGACGGAGCTTTCACCAGCGCCCAGATTTCCATGCCGATTGTCAGTTCCAGGTTTTCGGCGGAATCGCGGGTGATGACGGCGGCCAGTTCGTTGGCATCGCCCAGTTTCAGGCGGACTTCGTAGTCTACTTCCCCCGCCTTGAGGCCGACGACCGTGCCCGCAAACTGGTTGCGGGCGCTGGTCTTCATGGACGTGCGCTTGAGGAGGCGGCGAAATTCCTGGAGCGTACCTGCCCCGCCCGCGTTCATGCTGGCAGTCAGGCGCTCCAGCGCTGCCTGGTACTCGGCTTCCAGCGCCCGGTATAGCTCAACCATTTGCCGGCCATAGTCGGTGAGCCGTGTGCCGCCGCCGTGCCTGCCGCCAGTGGCGCGCGTCACCAGCGATTTGTCGGCCAAGTTGTTCATGGCATCCACCGCGTCCCACGCCGCCTTGTAGGAAAGCGGCACGTACTTCGCGGCTTGCGAAATGGAGCCGTGCGTGTCGATGGCTTCCAGCAGCCGGATACGGGTATTGCCCAGAAAAGTGCCCTGCTCGGTTTCGACTTCCAGCCGCCCGGTCAGGCGGTGAGCGGCTTGGGGTAATTCATCGGAATGTTTGCGCATGTCTGGCGGGCCACGAAAAACACATTCCGGGAAGTATCCCTGAAAAACCCAACCCTGTCAGGATGCCGGTTCAGGGAACGGGAGAACTCCATCCTCGTCCCGCCGCGACTCGCCGGGCGCATCGAAGAAAACGGTTTGCGCGCCACGACACCGCCCCCCCAAGCGGATACCACTTGGGCGCATGGGCGTAACGCCGCCGCATGCCGCGCGCCAGTGACAGCGTAGGCAGAAAATCGCTTTATAATGCTAAGTTGCGTTCGGAATACCGGCGCAACATCAGGACTTTCGATTACCCACGAAAATGCGAGCCATCGTCATGGCCGCGCAGCACCAACAGGAGACCCCATCATGGCGCACGTACTTCCCCCCCTGCCTTACGACCTCGGCGCTCTGGCCCCGGCCATCTCGGCAGAAACTCTGGAGTTCCACCACGGCAAGCATCACCAGAGCTACGTCACCAATCTCAACAATCTGGTCGCGGGCACCGAGTACGAAAACCTCAGCCTCGAAGCCATCATCAAAAAAGCGCCCGCTGGCGGCATTTTCAACAATGCGGCGCAAATCTGGAATCACACTTTCTTCTGGAACAGCCTCAAGCCCCATGGTGGCGGCGAGCCCACGGGCGCGCTGGCAGCAGCCATCACCGGGAAATGGGGGACGTTCGCCGACTTCAGAAAAGCGTTCCAGGCGTCCGCAGTCGGCAATTTCGGCTCCGGCTGGACATGGTTGGTGAAAAAGGCCGATGGCGGCCTGGACATCGTAAATACCAGCAACGCCGGCACACCGCTCGCCACGGGCGACACGCCGCTCATCACCGTCGACGTGTGGGAACACGCCTACTACATCGACTACCGTAACCGTCGGCCCGATTTCGTTGCCGCCTTCTTCGACAAGCTGGCCAACTGGGATTTCGCGGCGAAAAATTTCGCCTGATTTCCCGTCCGGCATCCGGCGGGCGCTCACGGGCGCCCGCTTTGAGCCGCCCCTGCCTGAAGGCAGGGATTGCGCTCGACACGTTTTACATCTCCTTCGTCTCCATTCCGGCACCATGAACCCCTTGCTTCAAGTCCGCGCCCTCGGCCAGCAAGTCTGGCTCGACAATCTTTCCCGCAGCCTGCTCAACGATGGACATCTCGCCCGCTTCATCGCCAGGGACGGCATCGCCGGCGTCACCACCAATCCCGCCATCTTCCAGAAAGCCATCGCGGACGGACGCTATTACGGGGACGACCTCGCCCGCCTCAAAACGCAGGCGCTTACGGCGGAGGCGCGCTACGAACGCCTGGCCATTCCGGACGTGCGGCGCGCCTGCGATCTGCTGCGCCCGTTGCACGAGCGCTCGTGCGGCGAAGCCGGTTATGTCAGCCTCGAAGTGTCCCCGGCGCTCGCCCACGACGCCGAAGGCACTGTGGCGGCGGGAAAGCGTCTGCATGGCGAAGTCGAGCGCGCCAACCTGCTGGTCAAAGTTCCCGCCACGCCCGCTGGCTTGGTCGCGGTCGAGCACCTGATCGGCGACGGCATCAACGTCAATGTCACGCTGCTGTTCTCGCTCGCGCACGTCGATGCGGTCGCCAACGCCTACCTGCGCGGACTCGAACGCCTGCGCGCAGCGGGCGGCGACCTGGGCCGGGCCATGTCGGTCGCCAGCCTGTTCCTGTCGCGGGTCGATACCCTGGTCGACGCGCGCCTCGAAGCCTTGGGCGGCGACGCCTTGGCGTTACGCGGACAAGCGGCGCTCACGCTGGCGCGGCTTGCCTATCAGGCTTACCGCGCCCGTTTTCACGGCCCGGCATTCGCACCCTTGCGCGCCGCTGGCGCACGACCGCAATACATGCTGTGGGCGAGTACCGGCACAAAAAACCCCGCCTACGGCGACCTGATCTACGTCGAACCGCTGATTGGCTCCGAGACCGTCACCACGCTGCCCGACACTACCCTGGCCGCCCTGCGCGACCATGGCCGCGTCGCCGATACGCTGGGGCACGAACCCGAGACCGCGCGCGCGCTTCTCGACAGGCTCGCCGCACAGGGCATCGACCTCGACGAAACCGGCGAAATTCTCCAGGCCGACGGCCTGGCGCAGTTCGAGCGGGCTTTCACTAGCCTGCTCGAACTGACCGCTGCTTAAGCCGCTGCTGCTGGGGTCTGCTGTTTTTCACTGGCATGCCTGTTGCCGGTGAAAAAGTCGAGAAACCTGAAAGCCTTCTCGCGCGCCTCGGAGACCATCGGCGAGTCGCCGAGCGCCTTCAGCCCTTCGAACACCTCGCAGGCTTCGGGCAAGTGGCCCGCCCTCGCATGCAGGAGAATCACGTTGACGGACGCCCGGGCGCGCTGCGCCAACAACGCTTCCGAATTTCCGCAGGCCGCCAGGTTGCCAAGCAGACGGCGCGCTTCGTCGAGCACACCCGCCTTGCCATAGCCGTTTATCAGGCCGACAAGCGCCCGGGCGCGATGCAAACGGAAATCTTCCCCGTTCTCGAAAGCCAGCGAGCCTTCAAACAGCACCCGCGCACGCACGAGTTCTCCTTCCCTGCTCAAGCCTTCGATCAGGCAGGCAGCGGCTTCGGCGGTGCGCATCCGCACTTCTGCCGACTCTCCCAACGTCCGCATGCCCATGAATATCGAGGAAGCCTCGTCGACCCGCCCCGATTCGCAATAAGCGCGGACGAGGGTGACTGTCGCCCTAGCCCGCTCGTCGCAGAACAGTTCCCCTTCCTCAGCGCCTTCCACGAACCGGTTCATGCCATCGAAAACCATGCGGACTGCACCGGTTTTTTTCCTGTCGAAACGGGTCATCAGCGCGGCGGCGGCTCGCATGTAGCACGCCTTCGTGACGGGATTCGCATTCATCAGTTGATCGTTCAGGAAGCGGGTTTCGATCCATTGCAGATCATCGGCGAAATCCTGCCCGCAACGCCCAAAGAACTCCGCCACGTCGCCGGGGCAGACTTCCCATGCCTTGAGGATCAGGGATTGCATATCCGCATCGGCAATGCTCGCGCTGCCAAGGATGTCGTCCTGCCCCACACCATCCAGGATAAAATATTCTCCCAGCATGTCCGGCTCGACCGGATAGGGGTGGAACATGTTGACGTCGCCCTCAATCTCGGCTCCCATGCCGGAATACCACAAGGCGTGTACGTCGTCGAGCCGGCAGGCACCGACACTGCCGTTGGTCAGCGTGGAAACCACCAGGGCGCGCATCGCCTGCGGCACGTTTTCTATCTCTGACGGTAGCAACACCCGTTCGTACTCGCGCCAGAGGGCGTAGTCCAGCACCTGCCGCCGCGTCACTTCCTCGCTGTTGTCCTCGGTGACATACGCGGCCAGCAACATGGCGAACAAGGGGCGTTGCCCGTCGTCGAGCACCCGCAGCCGCGCGAGGAAATCTTGCGGTACGACGTACAGGGCTTGCAGGTTGTCCTGCCTGACGCTCTCCTGCATGTCCCAGGCAATGCTGAACAACCCGTCCGGCGACACGGGAGGCAATGGCGTCGGTTCTTCTGCGTGGCGCAACGACAGGTACGCGGGCAAATCCCGATACCAGGCAAATGGCCGCCTATCTTCGCCCGCTTCCCGGTAATCGCGCTCCAGCAACAGCAAACGCACGCGGTATGAACCAAAATCGCCTTTTACCGCTTTGCGCGCGAGAAGCTTGATGATTTCGGCAACGTCATGCCACCGGGGCGGCGACTTGTCTTCCTCGCCTTTTTCATCGCCCCGGGCGCTGTCATTCCACACCAGCTTGTCGAGCACCAGCAGGGTATGCCGCCGGGGACGCCAGGCTTCCCAGACATCGAAAGGCGTATCGGCGAGATCGAGAAAACCGGCCCGCCAGGACGAATAGTTTTCCCCCACTACTGGCTCGGTTTCGAGCACTCTGAATTCGCCTGCCTCGAAAAGTTCGACCTTGCCCGTCGTCAATGCCTGGCAGAATTCGTATGCCGCACGGCTTTTCCCTGTGCCCGCCCTGCCGGTGATCATCCACCAGGATACAGTTTGTGGCGCGCGGTAAAACGCTTCAAACTCCCGCCACAACGACTCCGGCATGACATGGCGCGTCACGCTCGTGGCGAAATGCAATTCCCGGAACAGTCCCGGCCCTTCTTCTTCGTCATGACTAAAATCGAACAATGCCGGCTCGGGCGGCGCATCGGGCAACAGAGTGCGCACCCTGGCCGCGATTCCCAACTTCCAGAAACGTTCCGCCGTATTCTCAATCCACTCAACGGCGGTCTCGATTGCAATTCCCATTGCCTTCTCTCCGCATATACCAAATACAAACCATCGGTGTTTCAATGACATAGCGGAGAATGCGCCGCACGGCAGCCATGACCCGCCCGCCTCCGTATTCCGATAAAAGTAGCACAGTTTCCCCGCGATCGCAGGCGGCAGGAAATTTTCCCTTCCATACGACTCCATATTTTGCCATCTCGATTCGCCTCACCGCCTGAGAACCAAAAAAAAACGCCGGGCTGTCGCCAGCCCGGCGGTTCGCGTCAATGCGGTGAAGGAAAGACTCAGGCCGTTTCCGCCTTGGCCCGCTTCACGATCGCCGGTTTGACCAGCAGCGCCCGGGCCACGCCGCGCTGATCGCCAGCCGCGCTCAGGAGTTCCTTCATGTCGAGGATCAGCACAATCTGGCCGTTCGACAGGGTCGTGACGCCAGCAACGCCTTTCGGACGGAAATCGTCGAGCGACTTGATCACCGCGTCCTCGCGTCCAGCGAAGCTGTCGATGGCGAGGATGAACGAGAGTTCGGCCATCTGCATCAACACACCATATTCGGGCGTGCATTTCTGTTCCCAGCCGAGCAGACTGCTCAGGGGCAGGACGGGCAGCACCTCGCCCCGCACCACCATGGTGGCGCGGCCTCCGACTTCCTTCACTTCGCTGGGGTCGATGGGAAGAATCTCGCGCACCATCGACAACGGCACCGCGAACGGCTGCTCGCCGAGCTTGACCAGCAGCACCGGCAGAATGGCCAGGGTCAGCGGCAGGTTGATGATGAAGGTGGTGCCCTTGCCCTGCATCGAGCGGATGTCGATCGAACCGTTGAGCTTCTGGATGTTGGTGCGCACCACGTCCATGCCCACGCCGCGCCCGGAGACGTCGGAAACCTTGGCGGCGAGCGAGAAGCCGGGCAGGAAGATGAGATTGAAGCTCTGGCGCTCATCCATGGTGTTGGCCTCCTCGTCGGAGATGAGGCCCTTCTGCACCGCCTTGGCGCGCAGTTTTTCGGGGTTCATGCCGTGCCCGTCGTCGGAGACGAGAATGACGATATGGTCGCCTTCCTGGCGTGCCTCCAGGCGCACTTCCGACTTTTCGGGTTTGCCCGCGGCGCGGCGCTCGGCGGAATCTTCGACGCCGTGATCGACGGCATTGCGGATCATGTGGATGATCGGATCGGAGAGATCTTCGATCATCGTCTTGTCGATTTCGGTTTCCTCGCCAGCCAGCACCAGTTCGACGTCCTTGCCGAGGCTGCGGGCGAGATCGCGGGCGATGCGCGGGTATTTCTGGAACAGACGCCCGATCGGCTGCATCCGCGTTTTCATCACCGCGTTTTGCAGATCGGACACCAGCAGGTCTAGCTGGCTGACCGCAAGGTCGAGCGCATGCAGGGTTTCGGAATCGCTATGCCCATTGAGAATGTCACTGCGCAGGGCGTTGAGCCGGTTCTTGGTCAGGCCGATTTCGCCGGAAAGGTTGAGCACCTGGTCGAGCCGCGCGGTGTCGACCCGGATCGAGGTGTCGCGCTGGCGCTCGGCATCGCGCCGCCCGGCGGGGGCGTTCGCACCAGGACGGTCGGCGGCGCGGCGGCCCATGGCGTTCTGGACGATGGCATCTGCCGCGCCACTCGGCGCAGCCGTCACCGCAGCGCTCGCGGGCGCCGCTTTACCAGCGGGGACGGGAACACCCGCGACGGCGGCATGGAGTTGTTCCCAGTCAGGATCGCCCTTGCCCGCAGCAGGCATCACGGCGGACGGAGCCTTGCTCTCCGCCACAGGCGCGGCGGGCGCAGGTGGGGCGGCAGGCGCGGACGGGGCGGCAGGTGCTTTTTCGCCACTCTGCACCGTCTTGAGCGCTTCGATCAAGGCCGGATCGGCAGGGTTCGGCAGCGTGTTCTGGTGAAGCTGCTCGAACATGCCGCGCACGCCCGCCGTGGCGGAAAGAACGACGTCCATGATTTCCGCCGTCACGCCAAGCTCGCCGTTGCGCAGCTTGTCGAACAGACTCTCGGTGAGATGGCACAGCGTCACCAGTTCGGTGGCGTTGAGGAAACCCGCGCCGCCCTTGATGGTGTGAAAACCGCGGAAAATATCGTTGAGCAGGCTGCGGTCGTCCGGGCTGCGCTCCAGGTCAACCAGCTTATTGTCGACGTCCGACAGCAGGTCTTCCGCCTCGGTGAGAAAATCCTGCAACAGGTCTTCCATTCCGGCAAAGTCACTCATGGTTCGTTTGCTCCCTTCATCTCGTTGCCGCCTAGAATCCCAGGCTTTCAAGCAGGTCGTCGACCTGCCCCTGGCTGGTCACGACGTCGTCGCGCCCAGCGGCGTTGATCACCGGGCCATTGAGCAGGCCGCTGGTCTTTTCGGTACGCACGCTTTCCGGCGCGACCTCAATCAGTATTTCAAGCAGTTGCGCTTCGAGTGATTGCGCCATTTCGACGACTTTTTTGATGACCTGCCCGGTCAGATCCTGAAAGTCCTGCGCCATCATGATTTCGAGCAACTGGGCGTTGAGCGCCCGGCTGCCTTCGGCAGTCGTGCCGAGGAAGGTTCGCGTTTCCCCGGCCAAGGCCTTGAATTCTTCAACTGACAACTGGTTGGCGAACGCCTTGTCCCAGCGCGCGCGCAGGGCGTCGGCGCCGGTCTCGATCCGGTCGGCGACCGGTTTGGCGATGTCGGTCGCGTTGAGCACGCGGCTGGCAGCCTGTTCGGTCATCTGCGCCACGTAGGTCAGGCGCTGGCGTGCATCGGGAATGGTGTCGGCTACTTCCTGCAAGGCGCTGTCGAGGCCGAGTTCGATGAGCATGTCGTGCAGCTTGCGCGTCATCTTGCCAATACGGTGGAAGACAGCTTCATCACCGTCTTCTTCGCCGCCCGCCGGCATGGCGAACTTGCTGGCTTCCGCATCGAACAGGGCCTGTAATTCATCGTCGTCGTCCGTTCCACCGGCGGAAGCGGCAACGGCCCGGGCCAACGCGGGCGCGGGAACAGGAGCGGGCGCAGGAACAGGCGGCGCCGCGACAGGCGCAGGTTTCGTTCCTCCCTCCCCCGCCGCGATGTTGTCGAACAGCGCCTGGAGATCGTCGGAATCTCCCGTCTCGTCAACTTTTGCTCGTTTGGACACCATCTCGCCCCCTCTGTCTTTCCCTGCCCGCCCCCATCGGATGTGGGCGCGGGTTCTGCCGGCGTGCCGCTCAGGCCGGCTTCATTTTTTCAAATATTTTCTCCAGCTTCTCGGCCAGCGTCGCCGCCGTGAAGGGTTTGACGATGTAGCCGCTCGCCCCGGCCTGGGCCGCAGCGATGATGTTTTCCTTCTTGGCCTCGGCGGTGATCATCAATACCGGCAGGTGCTTGAGTTGCGGCGAACCGCGGATTTTCTGGAGCAGCGTCAGGCCATCCATGTTGGGCATGTTCCAATCGGAAACAACGAAGTTGAATTCCGATGGCATTGACTCCAATTTTTGCAGGGCCACCACGCCGTCCTCGGCCTCGTCAGCGTTGGTGTAACCCAGTTCCTTGAGCAGGTTGCGCACGATGCGACGCATCGTCGAGAAGTCGTCCACAATCAGGAATTTCGTCTTGGGATCACCCATCATGCTCTCCGGTCATGCTCGGACGACGCATCATTCCTGGTGCGCCCGCTGGAGCAGCGGGCGCAAGGTCTGTGCGAGTATGTCAGCGTCGAATTTTGCCACGTAAGCATCGACGCCGACCCGCTTTCCCATCGCCCGGTTGGCCTCGGACGACAGCGACGAGTGCATGACCACGGGAATCCCGTCGAAACGGCTGTCGCTCTTGATATTTTTTGTCAAAACGTAGCCGTCCATTTCCGGCATTTCGGCATCGACCAAGATGAGGTCGATTTCGTTGGAGACATGCCGCCCGGTCTGCTGCGCATGCCCGGCCATGCCTTCGAGACGCGTCCAGGCTTCCAGTCCGTTCTGGGCGTGCCTGTGGCGCACGCCGAGCTTGTCGAGCACTTCGGAAATCTTGCGCCGCGCCACGGCTGAGTCGTCAACAAAGAACACGTTGTAGCCGTCGCCGCCGTGCAGGGGGTCGATGTTGCCAACCACGGCCTCGCCAAAAGTGTTGGCGAGGATGGTTTCGACGTCGAGGATGGAAACCAGCTTGCCGTCGGCCAGTTCGGTGATCGCCGTGATGTAGCTGTGCAGACCGGAGGAAACGTTTTCGGGGGCGCGCACCCTGTCCCATTCCACCCGGATGATGCGGTCGACGCTCTCGACCAGGAAGCCCAGGGTGCGCTTGCTGTATTCAGTCACCATCATCGAGGCGCCGAGCGGATCGCCCGGCTGCGCCAGCCCCAGGATTTTGGCGAGCGACAGCACCGGGATCACGTTGCCGCGCAGGGAGATGAGTCCCTCCACGCCGCGCGGCATGTTGGGAGCCTTGGTGATGAAGGGTGTCGCGGAGACTTCGCGCACCTTGAAGACGTTGATGCCGAAGGTCTCGCTCGTACCCAGCGCGAACAGGAGGATTTCCATGCGGTTTGAACCGGCAAGCATGGTGCGCCCGTCGATCGTATCGAGCAGCGCCGTATCCTTCAGACCTTCGCTTCGTTGATCCTGACTCAGCATGGCCTCACCTCATTTTTTCTTGTCTGGAACCGCCGGGGCGGCCTGCTCGCCGAGGATCAGGCGGCGCAGGGTCTGCGCCAGGCGCTGCGGCTCGAATTTGGGAACGTATTCGTCCACCCCCACCGAAATGCCGAGTTGCTGGTTCGACATCCCCGACAGCGAAGAATGCATCACCACCGGCACGCCTTCAAAACGCAGGTCGGATTTGACGTGGCGGGTCAGGATGTAGCCATCCATCTCGGGCATTTCGACGTCGGTCAGCACCAGACTCACCCTGTCGGACACCTTGTGCCCGGAAGCTTCCGCCGCAGCGGCGATCTTTTTCAGTTCTTCCCAGGCCTGGCGGCCATTGACCGCGCCAACGTACCTGACGCCGATCAGGTCGAGCGTCTGCGTGATCTGCTTGCGCGCCACCGAAGAATCGTCGGCAAACACCACCATGTAACGGTCGGCGTCGGCAATCGGCTCGATATCCTTGAACAGCAACTGGTCATCGTCGTAGCGCGTGGTTTCCGACAGCACTTTTTCGACATCGAGCAGCATCACGAGTTTATTGTCGGCCAGTTCGGTGACGGCCGTCACCAGACCGCCCATTTTGGCGGTCAGCATGTCGGGCGGCACCCGCATCTGCGACCAGTCCAGGCGCAGGATGGTATCGACCGCCTCGACGAGAAAGCCCTGGGTGTGGCCGTTGTACTCGGTGACGATCATGATGTCGCGCGCCGATTTTTCGCCCACCCCGACGTATTTGCCCAGGTCGACCACCGGCACCAGCACGCCGCGCAGGCTGACCATGCCTTCGACGGCGGCAGGCATTTCAGGCGCAGCCGTGATCGCGGGGGTACGCATGACTTCGCGCACCTTGAACACGTTGATCCCGAAAGTTTCCCGACGCCCGGTGCGCTGGTCGATCCCCAGGGTAAACAGCAAGATTTCCAGCTTGTTGGTTCCGGCCAGTCTCGTTCTGGCATCGATGTTCTTCAGTAAATCGGACATTTTGTGCTCCGCCGAAAGTGCTGTGTACCCGGTCGGCGCGACCGGCGCGATAAACCTGGTAGTTAATCGGCTACGGCCAGCCAGACTAAAGGGTTGCGTCTCAACATTTCCGCGCATTCATGCCATCGTTCCATACCGCCTGGATATACTGTCGCAAAACGGCTCTCGAAATCATACGCGCGCATGTTCGCCATGACCGTGAAATCCGCCCCTCACCCGCTGCATTACGTGAGAGGCAATATCGGAAAGAGGGACGACTTCCTTGAGCGCGCCCAGCAGCGCCGCTTCGCGCGGCATGCCATAGACGACACAGGAAGCCTGATCCTGGCCAATCGTCCATGCTCCCGCCTGCATCATGTGCAGCAGGCCGAGCGCGCCATCCTTGCCCATACCGGTGAGCAACACACCGATCGCCGAATGCCCGACCTGCTCCGCCGCAGAATGGAACAGCACGTCGACTGAGGGACGATGCCGGTTGACCGGCTCGCTGCGCGCCAGCTCGCAGATGTAGCCCCCGTGTTCCGCCTTCCTGATCGTCAGATGGGAATGGCCGGGCGCCAGGTAGGCGACACCGGGTTCGACCGGTTCGCCATGGACAGCCTCGCGCACGTTCATGGCGCTCAGAGAATCAAGCCTGTGGGCAAACGACCCGGTGAAAAGCTCCGGCATGTGCTGCGTCATCAGGATCGGCGGCACGTCTGCTGGCAGACGGGTCAACACATCGCGGATCGCCTCGGTGCCGCCGGTCGAAGCGCCAATGAAGATGATGGAGCCGCTGTACGGAAATATCCGGCTATACGGACGGAGCGGATTCGTCAATGGCGGCGGCATATTCTCCCTCCCTCAACGCAGCGGCGAATCCAGCCGCACATATACCGTGCGCCCAAGCGAACGCAACAGATCGCTGGCATGCAGAAAACTTTCGGAATGCCCAGCGTAAAGCCGCCCATCCGCCCGCAAGAGCGGCGCGAAACGTTTCAGGACAGCGCGCTGTGTCGGTTTATCAAAATAAATCATCACGTTACGGCAGAATATCGCATCAAACGGCCCCTGCACCGCCCAGGTCGGCGACAGCAGGTTGATGCGACGAAAAGTAATCAGGCGGCGCAATTCAGCGCGTACGGAATAGCTATCGTCTTCCGCGTTGTGCGTGAAATAGCGGCCGAGATACGCGGGTTGCATGCGCTCTACCCGGTCGCGCCGATAGCGGCCCTGTTCGCCGTAAGCGAGGACGGCGGTATCAATATCGCTGGCAATGATCTGTACCGGCGGGCCAAGGGACGAAAACGCCTCGCAAGCCGTAATCGCCAGCGAATACGGTTCCTCGCCCGTCGACGCGGCGCAGCACCATATCTTGATCTGCCGCTTTTCCCTGATCTGCTTGAGCTGCGCGGCGAGAATATCGAAGTGATGCGACTCACGGAAAAAAGAGGTCAGGTTGGTCGTGAGCGAATTGATGAAGGTTTCCCATTCACCGTGATCCCGTTCGAGGCGTTGCAGATACTGGGTGAAGGTTTTGTCGCCGCAGACGCGCAAACGACGCGCCAGCCGGCTGTACACCATGTCCTGCTTGGCCGGCGACAGGGCGATGCCGGCGTGCTCATACAGCAGCTTGCGGATGCGATCGAAATCGGCGCCGGTGAACTCGAACTCGCGGCCTGGGGTCGTGACAGTACTGAGCGTCGATAAGGTCTTCGCAACATCGACGGATCTGAAACTCGACGCAGCGGGCGTAGACTTCGGACGCGAATCTCCCTGCCCGGTGGGCGGTGTGTAGCGTGTGGAGGGTGGCAAAGCCATGACGGAACCTTGTTGGTGTAATTTTTGGAAATAGCCGGTCAGGGGAGCGGAGACGGCGCACGCCCGGACTCGCCGTCCTCAGGGGCTGGTCGCGCCGGCGTTTCGAGCGCGCGCCCGGTGCCCTCGTTACGAATCGCCGCTTCGGTTTCCTTGTTGAGCACGATGATGCTGATGCGCCGGTTGATCGGATCGAGCGGATCGTCGTTGTCCAGGTGGCTGGTATCGGCGAGTCCCACCACCCGCACCACCTTGCTTGCCGCGAGTCCCCCGGCGATCAGTTCGCGCCGAGCCGCATTGGCGCGATTGGCGGACAGTTCCCAGTTGGAGAAACCGCCTTCGCCGCCTGCGTACTGTGACGCATCGGTATGTCCGGACAAGCTCACACGATTGTCGACTTCATTGAGCGCCTGGCCGATAGCGTGCAACAACACTCTGGTGTAGGAGCGCAGGTCGGCACTGGAGAGATCGAACAGTGGCCGGTTCTGCTCATCGACAATCTGGATGCGCAAGCCTTCCGAAATGATGTCGATCAATATCTGGTTCCGGAACATGCGCAACTGGGTATTGGCCTCGATCAGGGCTTCGATCCGCCCCTTGAGGTCGATGAGACGGGCATGTTCGCGCCGCTTTTCCATCTCCAGACTCTCGGGGTCGAGGCCAGCGCCTTTTTGCCGCCGCTTCTCGGCATCGACGTTGATCGCCCGCGTCGACGGCGTGTCGCCGCGCCGCACCTGTCCCACCTTGCGCGACAGATCCTCGCCGCCGCCATGGATGATGCTCGAACTGTCGCCCGTGCCCGGCCCGCCCTCCATCGTGAGCTTGAGCGGATTCTGGAAATGATCGGCGATGCCCTGGAGGTCGCCCTGCGCGGTCGACCCAAGCAGCCACATCATCAGAAAAAACGCCATCATCGCAGTCACGAAGTCGGCATAGGCGATCTTCCACGCCCCACCGTGCGCGCCGCCGGCAGCCGCTTTTTTCGCCCGTTTGACGACGATCGGCTGCTGGGTGTTGTCGCTCACCGTTCACTCCCCCCTCAGCCCTTGCGATTCTTGAGTTCCTGTTCCAGTTCAAGGAAGGTCGGACGCTCGGTGGAGTACAACACCTTGCGTCCGAACTCCACCGCGATCTGTGGCGCATAACCATTCATGCTCGCCAGTAACACCACCTTCACCACCTGGAAAACCTTGCTGCTTTCCGTGACCTTCTGCTTGATCTGGCTGGCGAGCGGCCCGACGAAACCATATGAAAGCAGGATGCCGAGGAAGGTTCCCACCAGAGCGCCAGCCACCATCTTGCCGAGTACCGCAGGCGGTTCGCCCACCGACCCCATCGTGTTGACCACACCCAATACACACACAACGATCCCAAACGCCGGCATCGCCTGCCCGATTTCGTCGATGGCGTGCGGGGCTTGGTGCGCTTCCTCGTGGTGCGTTTCGATTTCCATGTCCATCAGGCTCTCGATCTCGAACGCATTGAGATTGCCGCCCACCATCATGCGCAGGTAATCACACATAAACTCGATCAGGTGATGCTCTGCGGCCACGCTTGGGTATTTGGTGAATAGCGGACTGGATTCCGGGTTTTCGACGTCGTTCTCGATCGACATCAAACCTTCCTTGCGCACTTTGGCCAGTGTTTCGTAGAGCAGTGAAAGCAGATCGACGTAAAGATCGCGGGTGTATTTCGACCCCTTGAGCGCCAGCCCCAGTGCGGCGATCGAGGACTTCAGCACCTTGGGGCCGTTGCTGGCGATAAAACCGCCAACGAGCAATCCCATGATTCCGACATACTCCGCCGGCACCCAGAGCGCGAGAATACTGCCGTGAACCGCGAAAGACCCCAGCGCAGCGGCAAGGATGATGACGTAACCAACAAGCAGAAGCACGGATTACTCCAGACGACGGGCAGGAACATACCTTGCCCGAGTTCACGTCACCGCGCCGTGAAAACTTGAAGCTGGAATAGCAAAAACCCATCGCGCCAGCCAGACCGCATGACTGCTCCCCGTGCGCATACCCGCCTGGATGCACCGGCCCCGTTTCCAGGCGAGGAAGCTTCTTTCAAAGCGTTACCGGCTCACGCTCCAGCACCTTTCTCACTGCGGCGCGGCGGGTCTTGCCAGCGCGCGACGGCATATTGCACAGGCCGCACACGTAGTTGCGCACCGGATCGTGGGCATGCGCCACGAAACGACCACCGCAATCGCGGCAGGCAGCCAATTGCAGGAGATCGGCATCGAAAAAGCGCACCAGCGTCCAGGCCCGGGTCAGGCTCAACACCGGCTCCACCCTGCCAATCTCGATCTGGTCGAGATAGAGGTGGTAAGCCTTGACAATGGCATCGAGCCCATTCAACCCGGCGCGCTGCTCAAAAAAGCGGTAATACCCCATGAACAGCGACGAATGCACGTTCGGTTGCCAGGTCATGAACCAGTCGGTCGAAAACGGCAGCATGCCCTTCGGGGGCGAGACGCCGCGTACTTCCTTGTAGATTTTGAGCAGCTTTTCGCGGCTCAACCGGGTTTCGACTTCGAGCATCTGCATGCGGGCGCCGAGCCGCACCATTTCGACGGCGCGGTGTACGCACTCCGCCTCGTCGATGATTCGCCTGTTCTTCATGTGTCTCTCCCGTCCCCTTTGCCCAGGGACATCCCCGCCCTCAGGCGGCATCCTCCGTCGCCCGTCCGGCAGCGACAATCGCCGCATGCAGGACGGAAGCCGTCTCATCCCGGCCTTCTCCGGCCATCAGGCGGGCGAGACGTTCATCGTCGAAACGGAAACGCGGAATCAGCGCAGGGTTATCAGCCATCCTGACCAGCCGGGCCACTGTCAGGTTCTCAACGAAATCCGCCAGTTCCTTGCCGATGCCGAGCCGGAACAGCGCCGTCTCCCGATCGCTGCGCAACATCTTCTGCGCCAGCATCAGGTAAGCAACGTTGAGTTCGCGGATTTCCGTCTGGAAATCGGGGTGTTTCATCGAAAATCCTCACCTTTCAAGGAAATGTCGCGTTCAAGTTAAAGTAAATTCTCAGCATCCACAAGCCGAATATTTCACGCCCGGCACCGGACGCGAGCATGGCCTTCGATCATGAGGCGCGGAATTCTGCGGCATTCCCTCCACGAAGCGCCTGCCAGTCAGCCGCCCTTGTCGGCTTCTTCCACTGCGGCAACCTTGTTCCGCCCTCGCTTCTTGGCCAGCAAAACGGCCAGATCGGCCTTTTTGACCAGATCGTTGACATCGGACATGGTGTCGTCCTCCACCGCCACGCCCACGCTGATCGTCAGGTGCAGCGTCTCGGCGCCGGTATTGAGCGTGAACCGGTCGATTTCCCCGCGCAGGCGCTCGCCACAGGCCAGCGCTTCCTCCAGCGAGGTTTCCGGGCAGATCACCAGAAACTCGTCACCGCCGGTGCGGCAGATCACGTCCTTGCCGCGCAGGCCTTGGCGCAAGGTGTCGGAGGCCTGGCGCAAGGCCATGTCTCCAACGTCGTGCCCATAGATGTCGTTGATCTGTTTGAAGCCATCGAGATCGACGACCATGCACGCCAGGGATCGCTCGCTGCGCTGCGCCGACGACCATTCCTGCTGCATGCGCTCGTGCGCATAGCGCCGGTTGGGCAAGCCGGTCAGCGCGTCGGTCAACGCGGCGTCCTGCAAACAACGGTTGGAAATGGCCAGTTCGGCGGCGAAATGCCGCAGATCCTCTCGCTCGTGTTCCAGTTCCTGCTGCAACTGCACGATCCGGCGCGCCGCGTTCAGTCGCGCCAGCAGCACCCGGGAACCCGCCGGCTTGATGAAGAAGTCATCCGCCCCGGCTTCGAGCACGGAAATATGCGTCACGTCATCGGCGGGCAGCAACAGCAGGATGTAGATACCGCGCCCGATGCGCGACGCGCGCAAGATCTTTATCAGCCGGCCAGCGTGAATGGGATCGTCGCTGCCGTCTAGCACCAGTATGTGCGGCTGCACGTCGAGCACCTGTTCCATGACGGCGCCGAGACCACCGCATTCAAAGACGTGAATGCCGATGCCATGAAGCGCCTTCGCCACCCTCGCACGCTCGGAGGCGTTCTTCTCGACCAGCATCGCCCGCAAACTGGGTTCCGCCGCTGCGGGCGGCGCGACGGCATTCCCGTCTACGGCCTGGCGCGGCCCCTGCCCGCTCGCCGGTTCGCCGGCTCCGCCGCTCAGGGCGTCAAACGAGGGCGGTGTCGCGTCGCCGAATTGCAGCAACCTGCTCCACTCGCTCCACTGGCGTGCAATCTCGTCGCAGTCGCCAACGAACACTTCGCGCGTGCATCCCAAGTGCGCCGCCAACCGCAAAGCTCTCCCCATCAGGGCATG
>JAITQD010000114.1 GCA_031289095.1 Azoarcus sp. | reverse complement strand
GACGGAATTCGGACGCAAGGAAGTGGGCGACCACCAGCTTTTCGGCATCCTGGGGCGTGGTAAAAAACAGGTCGCCTACGCCAAGGTCAGCCTCAACATCGTCGACATCCACACCACGGAAATCGTCCATTCGGTGCAGGGTGCGGCGGAATACGAGCTTTCCAGCCGGGAAATCATCGGCTTTGGCGGCACCTCTGGCTACGATTCCACCCTCAACGGCAAAGTCCTGGATCTGGCCATCCGCGAAGCTGTCGACAGCCTGACCGTCGCCATCGACAGCGGCGCGTGGCGGCCTGCGGGCAAATGACGGTGGCGAGCGTAGACGTGCGCGTCATTCGCGGCTTCTTTCCGGCGCTTGTCCTTGCCGCTTTCCTGACCGGCTGCGCGAGCGCCCCGGAACCGCTGTATCGCTGGGGCAGCTACGAAGCGCAGGTCTACGCGCACTTGCAGGGCGAAAGCCGGGAAGAACAAATTCTGGCGCTGGAGCGCGACGTGGAAACCATCAACGCCAGCGGCAAAATCGCGCCGCCGGGGTTCTACGCGCATCTGGGATTGCTCTACGCGGAAACCGGCCACGACGACAAGGCCATTGCCTGTTTCGAGACGGAAAAGGCGCGTTTTCCCGAGTCCGTCGCGTTCATGGATTTCCTGTTGAAAAAATACGGTAAGTAATGTCAATGTCGCGCATACGTTTTCCTTTTTCGACTTTTCGGGTCGCTGCATTGGCAGGCGTTTCGCTACTGCTCGCCGCCTGCGTCACGCCTCAGCGCAATCTCGACTACACCGCGTACCGGGCCAGCCGACCGCGCTCCATTCTGGTGATGCCGCCGGTCAATCGTTCCCCGGAAATCAAAGCCTCCGCGAGCTTTCTCTCCACCGCGACCGTTCCCTTGGCGGAAGCGGGCTACTACGTGATTCCGGTCACGCTCTCGGAAGAAACGTTCCGGCAGAACGGCGTCACCGTCGCCGACGAAGCGCAAAGCATCTCGCTCGACAAACTGCATGAAATTTTTGGGGCCGATGCGGCGCTCTACCTCACGGTCGACCGCTTCGGCACGAGCTACCGCCTGGTCGAAAGTGTCGTGGAAGCGTCCGCTGCCGCCCGGCTTGTCGATATCCGGAGCGGCGAAGAACTCTGGAAAGGCCAGGTCTATGTTTCCACGGGACGGAACAACAACAGCGGCGGGCTGATCGGCATGCTGGTGAGCGCGGCCATCAACCAGATTGTCAATACACTGTCGGACAAGTCGTACGGCGTGGCCCGATCAGCGAACTATCAGCTTCTTTCCGGCGGGCACCGGAATGGGGTTCTGTACGGCCCCTATCATCCCCAGTTTGGCACCGACTGAGGATCAGCACGCCGCGAAACAGCCCGAACTGTCCATGTTCGGCGTCATGAACGGCGAGCGCGGAGACTCGTCGCAGTGAGAGATCAACTGGCTGTCTTGCGACCGAAAAGACGCTTGAACAGCGC
This sequence comes from Azoarcus sp., assembly GCA_031289095.1. Lineage (GTDB taxonomy): Bacteria > Pseudomonadota > Gammaproteobacteria > Burkholderiales > Rhodocyclaceae > WRNU01. Next base: position 14,748 of record JAITQD010000114.1, on the reverse strand, counting down.
GCCGAACGCGATGACCCCGATCAGGACAATCTTCCAGGTCTTGAGAAGAAAAACGCCAAGCGCCGCCAGTAGCCCGAGTTTTTTGACGGCGAGACCGCCGACCAGCGCCGCCAGACCGTATTCCGCCACGCGGTCGGTGGCGGCGTTGAAATCTTCGTAACGCTGGCCGGTATTGAAACTGACGGCGGTGAGCAGTTGTTTCGCTACAGGTTTTTCTTCTTCAACATTGCTGTTGTCCGTGACCAGATTGAGAGACAAATAGCCCTCGCGCCCAAGCAGGTAGGTGTTGTAATTCACGCCTTGCTCCTCGCCGATGGAGCCGCCGCCTTTCTGCTGCGCCGAAATCGACCACACCAGCCGGTGTGTGCTGGCGTCGTAGGCAGGTTTTTCAATCCAGCCCAGGACTTCGATTTCGGGCAGACCGCGCTTGGTGCGTTCCACGTTGCCTTGGTGGGCGCCGTCCTTCAGGCTTTGCAGCAAATCGTCGACGTTCCAGTCTCTCGCGTCGTCATCCTTGATGTAGCCCGCCGGGGTGAACTCGACGGAAACGAAGCCTTCCAGCCGTACGCTGAAGATTAGTCCGATGAAGTCCTTGGCGACCTGGTTGCCGACCGCGTGCATGAAACGTTCCGCTTCTGCCTTGGGGACGAAGGTGAAGTCCTCCGGCAGCCTGATGCTTGCCTGAGCGCCAAGAGAAACGTCCAGCGGCCCCTGTACCGCGACGGCCTGCATACCTTCGACGGCGGCCTGGATTTCCTTTTCTGCGGTGGCAGTCTGCGCATGGCTCAAGGCGCTGAGACAGAACATGAAAAGCGTGGCGACGATGCCGTGCCGACAGAGGGAGGGCGTGCGGAGGGCGTGCAAAAACATGAAGGAAACCTGGGAAATAATGAGGAAATGAGGAGCGGGCCGAAACGGCGGACATCGTATCACTTTCTCCTGCGTTTTCCATCGTGCGGAAATGGTGCGAAGAACGGAAATAGTGCGAAGAGTGTAGATGCGTTAATAACTTTTCAGGCGGTGCGTTTGGGCAGGGGAGGTGGATTTGACTTGTCCCAGGTAGGGTGACAACACGATAGAAGGCGATTGCAAGAATGGCAAGAAGATTAGGATTCAGATTTTCATGTAATTGAACGGTATCCAATATGAAATCATGGATTGAATGAATGATGTGCCACACCCGGTTTGCAGGCTTTCCCTATGACGTGAATACTGCGCTTATTTATTTCGGATCGCAACGAATGCCGTTTATGCCGGGAGAAATCATTACGCAGGCCGCCGCTGGCAGAATGGGCCGGACATGGCGATTGCGTAGCGCGGCGAAAGCGTTAAAATGAGAGTCTTTCGGTATTTTTACGTGTGAGCCAACAGGCTCACGGAAATAAAGGATTTTGTCATGTTTTTCTTGCGTTTGCTGGTTGTTTGCCCTGTGCTCATCGCGGTGTCCGCCTGTAGTTCCTCGTTTCCGGTAAAGCCCGACGACGATCTGGCGCAAACCGACCGGGCGGTCTCGGCGTTCGTGGGCAAAGGCAAGGTGGTCGAGCAGAGCCTGTTGCGCGACGGAGACAGGGTTTCCCTGTCCCTGCGGGACGACAAGGGCAGCAGCGTGCATCTCCAGGTGAGTTGCTCCAGCAGCGACGCCGACTGGATCTATGCCGACCTTCCGATGAAAAAGCAGACCACGGGGACGCGGCGCTACGGTAGCGGCACGGCGACCTATTCGCCGCCGCTCGTCTTGAGTGCTTCCACCGCCAAGGCCGTTCGCCAGTTGCCCGAGGTGCGGGGCGCGTGCGAGCGCGAGCCTGCGTGGCGCGAGGTCGTCTACAACAAGCGGAGCGATACGCAGACGCTCCTCGACATATCGAGCCTGGAGAACCGGAGCGACGGCAGCCTGCGCTTCTGGGCGGCGGTCGATTATCCCTACCTTGCCTATATCCGTCTGTTCAAGGCGCCGTATGCGCGCCGGGCCGGTTTCTATGTGGCCAATTGCCTGCGGCAGAATTATTCCCTCCTTTATGTCTATTACCTGGATCAACAGCAGACGGCGACGGATGGCGGACTGACGCAGCGGCCCCCGGTCGTCAGCTTCGGACAGGCGCCCAGCGATTTCTCCACCTTGCTGACAACGGCTTGTGGCAAGAAGGAGCTGCTTGAGACCCTGGTGCCCCCCGAAGTGCGCAGCAAGCAGTTCCCGGATTTCGCCAATCTGCCCGAGCCTGATGTCAACATCATCAATATCCTAGCGAAATTCGACGTTTCGCCCACCAGATCGCCGCTCAGTTACCTGCGCGTCGAAGGCACCAAGACGTCCAAGGACAGCAGCGCGGCGGCGCGCCTGAACAGCAAATCCGGTTCCTTTTTGCAGGAAGCTTCGATCGAGGGCACGGAAACGCCGGGTGTTTTCCGCGTCGTGCAGTTTGAGGACGGCGCCAGGACGGAGCAGGTGAGTTTTCTGGGCATGATCCCCATCAGCCAGACGGTGAACGGCTCCGACACCCAGAGCGCTGCCGTTACGGACAGGCTGGAATTGCGGGGAGATTGGAACAAAATGCCAGTCGGTTCGCAATTGAGTTACCGGCAGCGCATCCGGGTTGCGGATAGCGTGACCAATCAGTCCAGCAGGGAAACGGAAGTCATTTGCAAGGTGGCGCGCGACGTTGCAGCCGAGGGGCTAAATCCACAACTCCAGGGCAATGCCAGAGAATTGAAATGCCATGCCATCGAAAGCCGAGACGATGAACTTTTTACTTATTACTATCTGGAAGATCATGGCTTCGCCTTCCTGCAAGGCGTGACGTCTACAAAATATTCGCAGAATTCGCGCCTCACGGAATTTCGCTGAATAGAGTGGAATGGCTGTTTGATTTTCATCAGCGCCTTTTTGCGCCGCATTCCTGCGGCGCGAGATGTTCTGGTTGAAAAGGCGACAGGTTCACGGGAATCTGTCGCCGTGTTTCGTGTGCTATTGCGTCACGCGCTCAACAGCACCTTGAGTGCTTTTTCTTGAGCAGCGTTGCCGAAGACGTGGTAGGCGTCCTCGATGTGGGCGAGCGGAAAACGGTGCGTGATGAGCTGCGCCGGGTCGATGCCGCCGGATTGCACGGTTTTCAGCAGCATTGAGGTGGTGTTGGTGTTGACGAGCCCGGTGCTGATGCACACGTTTTGAATCCAGAGATCTTCGAGGTGCAGTTCAACACTCTTGCCGTGCACGCCGACGTTCGCCAGATGCGCGCCGGGGGTGAGGATGCGCTGGCAGATATCGAAAGTTGCCGGAATGCCGACCGCCTCAATGGCGACGTCCACACCAAGGCCACCTGTCATGTCCTTGATTTTTTGCACGGTGTCGCCTTCGCCGACGCGAACCGTATCGGTTGCGCCGAACTTGCGGGCGACTTCTAACCGGTTGGCATCCATGTCGATCATGATGAGCCGCGCCGGGCTGTAGAAGCGCGCCGTGAGCAGGGCCGCCATGCCGACCGGCCCGGCCCCGACGATGGCAACGGTGTCGCCCGGTTTGACCTGCCCGTAGAGCACGCCGATCTCGAAACCGGTGGGCAGGATGTCGCTCAGCATCACCAGCGCTTCTTCGTCCATGCCGGGCGGGATGGGATACAGGCTGTTGTCGGCGTGCGGAATGCGCACGTATTCGGCCTGCGTGCCGTCGATGACGTTGCCAAGCAACCAGCCGCCATCCTCGCAATGCGCGTACATCTGGCGCTTGCAGTTGGGACAGCCGCCGCAGGCGGTGATGCAGGAGATCAGCACGTGATCGCCTTGCCTGAAGTTGCGCACCGCCGCGCCTGCCTGCTCGATGACGCCGACGCCTTCGTGTCCCAGAACGCGCCCCGGCGCAATGGTGGAGACGTCGCCTTTGAGAATGTGCAGATCGGTGCCGCAGATCGTGGTGTGCGTGATGCGTACGATGACATCCGTCGGTTTTTCGATGGCGGGATCGGCCTTGTCCGTCCAGGTTTTTTTCGCAGGGCCGTTGTAGATCAATGCTTTCATTGTTATTTCTCCTCGTCTTGTTGCAAGGCGTCCAGGGCCGTATGGCGCAAGATCGCCTTGTAACGCAAGATATTCTTTTCGGGTTATCGCACTTTGTCCAGCACAACTTTCCGATCCCCGGTTTCCCGGAGCGGGCGGGTCACCAGCCCGGATTGGCGCGGCGGGCGGCGGCGATTTCGGTACGGATGAGGTGAAAATGCTCGAAACGGCGCGCGGCAATATTGCCCGCGTCCACGGCAGCGCGCAGGCGGCAACCCGGTTCGGCATCATGGCGGCAGTCGCGGAAACGGCATTGTCCGAGGTAGGGGCGGAATTCGACGAATGCCGCCTCCAGTGCCGCAGTATCGAGGTGCGCGAGTCCGAATGTCTGCAAGCCGGGGCTGTCGATCAGGCAGCCGTCGCCGAGCGGATAGAGGCGGGCGAAGGTCGTGGTGTGGCGGCCACTGTCGAGCGCGGTGGAGATTTCGGCGGTGGACGCCGCCGCTTCGGGTACGAGGGTGTTGATGAGGGTGGATTTGCCCATGCCCGACTGGCCGACGAGTATGACGCGCTCGCCTTGCAGCCAGGGTTCGAGTGCGGTCGCGCCCGCCAGCGCTGACAGTTCGAGTACCGGGTAGCCGAGGGCAGCGAAGATTTGCAGCCTGACGCGCGCCACGGGCAGACCGGCGACGAGATCGGTCTTGTTGAGCACGATCAGGGCCGGGATGTTTTCGCTCGCCGCCGCCGCGAGGCAGCGCGACACCAGCAGGTCGGAAAAACCCGGCTCGGGGGCGACGACGACGACGACGCGGCTGAGATTGGCGGCGATCAGCTTCTGGCGGAAAGCGTCGGAGCGCCAGAGCAGGTTGCGGCGCGGATGTAATGCTTCGATCACCCCGAGTCCGTCGCCGGCAGGGGCGATGTCGACTTCGTCGCCGCAGACGTAGTTGTTCTTTTTACCCCGCGTATGGCAGCGGACGAGGCCGTCGGCGGTACGCACCTCGAAATGACGCCCGAAGGCGGCGGCGACAATTCCGGGAAGCCTTGCGCCCGCCGGGGCCAGGGCAGAGGAAGATCGGCGGGCGTTTTGTGACACAATCGCGGCCTTTGGGGTTGTTGTCTATTGTCGCCGCGGCATTGTCCGGCATGAATGAGAAGGCTTGAAGATTATGGCACAGGACGCGAATCATCTGATCTGGCTCGACCTTGAGATGACCGGCCTCGATCCCGAGCGCGATCGCATCATCGAGATCGGCCTCGTCATCACCAATAACGCGCTCGACATCGTTGCCGAAGCGCCGGTGATTGCGGTGCACCAGTCAGACGAAGTGCTCGGGGGCATGGACGAGTGGAACAGGAACACCCATGGCCGTTCCGGCCTGACCGAGCGCGTGCGTGCGTCCACCATCGGCGAGGCTGAAGCCGAGGCGACGATGGTGGCCTTTCTCGGGCAATGGGCGCCCAAGGGCGTGTCGCCGATGTGCGGCAACACCGTCTGCCAGGATCGCCGCTTCCTGGCGCGCTACATGCCCCGCTTTGAGGCGTGGTTCCATTACCGCAACCTCGACGTTTCCACCCTCAAGGAACTTGCCAAGCGCTGGCATCCGGAAGTGCACAAGGGTGTGAAAAAGGCCGGTGCACACACGGCGTTTGCCGACATCCTCGAATCGGTCGCCGAATTGCGCTACTACCGCGATACCTTCCTGCGCTTGCCGGTGTGACAGACGCTTTTCCGCAATCGTCAAAGCCGGGCTGGATAAAAAAGCGCCCTCGCGTGAGGGCGCCTGACGCGCGGCCCGATCCGGCGAAAACGACGCCGGTCGGTAACGCGGGCCGGGTCAGTGCTTCGGCAGCAGGATTTGCGCTTCGCCGACGGTGACTTCGGTATCGCCGACCGTGCATACGGTGGAGAGCGTGATGCGGCGCTTGGCGGTGTCGAGCGCGGTGACGGTTGCGCGGGTGACGACAGTATCGCCGATATGCACCGGGGCCTTGAACTTCACTGTCTGCGATAGGTAGATCGCGCCAGGGCCGGGGAGCTTGGTGCCGAGCACGGTCGAAATGTAGGAAACCGAGAGCATGCCATGGGCGATGCGGCCCTTGAACATGGTGCCAGCGGCGAATTCCTGGTCGACGTGTACCGGGTTGGTGTCGCCGGAGACGCCAGCGAAGGCGAGGATGTCGGCTTCGGAAACGGTACGGGCGATGGAGGCGGTCTGGCCTTCCTTCAGGTCTTCGAAGTTGTAAAGGTAGACTTCGGAAAAATCACGCGGCATAGCGCTGCTCCTTTTTGTGTCGACATTTTCCGGCGACGCGCCGGAAAGGCTGGCAGCATAGCGTTGACTCGCCCTTTGTCACAAGTCATGACGTCGAGAGACGGTGATTGGTCAGGCGGCGGATTTTCGGCCCGGAAAGTGGAAACGGAAACTGAAAATGACGGTGGAGACCGAAGTCTCCACCGGCTGTCTTGGGTTACAAGGCTTCAGCGGCCCCGGCAATCAGCTTATGCAGCGACTGCGAAACGCTCATCATTGGCGTTTATGGATTTGCGCGGATTACGTCCGTCGCCTATCGGGTTGCCTGCTTGCTTTTGCTCGCCCTGTCGAAACCGGGACACCCCCACCAAAACACACGCCCCCATGCGCTTTGGTGGAGGTGAGGGGAATCGAACCCCTGTCCAGAACGTCTCCGGCTCGCCGGAATTACAACCATGCTTTACATTGTGGCGAAATATCGCGCGACATTCAAGCGCCGCGCTGGGCCTGCATCATGTAATTGACCGATGTGTCAGGCTCCAGGCGATAGATGCGGCTCAGGGGGTTGTACGTCAGTCCGCTCATGGCGGCGGGGGCGAGTCCGGCGGCGCGGCAGAAGCCGGCGAGTTCGGACGGCTTGATGAAACGAGCATAATCGTGCGTGCCGCGCGGTAACAACTTGAGCACGTATTCGGCGCCAACGACGGCGAAGAGATAGGACTTCGGGTTGCGGTTCAGGGTGGCGAAAAACACCTGCCCGCCTGGGCGGGTCAGCCGGGCGCAGGCGGCGACGGTGCTGGCGGGATCGGGGACGTGTTCGAGCATTTCCATGCAGGTGACGATGTCGAACTGGCCGGGATGAGTCTCGGCGAAATCTTCGGCGGCAACTTGCCGGTAATCGGCTTTCAGACCGCTTTCGAGCAGGTGCAGGCGTGCGACGCTGAGCACCTTTTCCGACAGGTCGATGCCGGTGACGTTCGCGCCGCGCGCGGCCATGCCTTCAGCCAGGACGCCGCCGCCGCAGCCGACGTCGAGCACGTTCTTGCCAGCGAGTCCCGCCAGGGCGTCGATCCAGCCGAGGCGAAGCGGGTTGATCTCGTGCAGGGGTCTGAACTCGGAAGTGGAATCCCACCAACGGTGGGCGAGGTCGCTGAATTTTTGCAACTCTGCGGGATCGGCGTTGAGGGCGGTCATGGCGGGAAGAAAAAGTGGTGAGGCCGGATGGCGGGCGTTACGCGCCCGTGTGCAGGCAGTGATTGTGCCGGAAAGCGATCCAAAACAAAAAGCCCTGCCGAAGCAGGGCCTTTTGTGGAAGCGGATGGCCGAAAATCAGCGCGTGCCGATGATTTCGATATCGACGCGGCGATCCGGTTGCAGGCATTCGATGAGCGCCTTGCGGGGGGTGACGCCGTTGCACTGGGCCGCAGTCACGGGCTGGGTTCTACCCTTGCCTTCGGTGTAGACGCGGGAGGAGTCGATGCCCTTCGATACCAGGTAGCTCTTGACCGCAGCGGCGCGGCGTTCGGAGAGGCGTTGATTGTAGACGTCCGAACCGAGGCGGTCGGTGTGGCCGGTCACGATGACGACTTCGAGTTGCAGTTGGCTCGCCTGGGTGGCGACGTCGTCAAGAGCGGTGCGACCGTCGGACTTGAGCAGAGCCTGATCGAAGTCGAACAGGAAGTCGGCGTTCAGTCTGACCTTGTCCTGGCTCACGACCGGGCCGCCGGGCGTCGCCACGGGCACAGGCTCGGGCTCGGGCGCAACTTCGGCGACGACAACGGCTTCGCACTTGGCCTTCGGCACGATGTCGCCATCGCAGCCACATCCGACCGGGAACTCGCCCGCCGGAGCGCTCTCGGCGGCGCCGGGCGTCCAGTAGCCGGTACGCCAGCACAGGTTGAACCCGCTGCGGGAGACGACTTTACGCGCGTCAATGACGTAGGGAATCTCGCCCTTGCCGTCGACGACGACATCTTGCGCGAAAGCGGTGGCGGCGGACAGGCCAAGAGAGGCGATGGCGGCCAGCGTGAGCAGCTTCTGGTTGTGTTTGGTCATGGTTTCCTCAGTAGTGAAGGGCGAGACAATGCCGCAGGAACTATGCCGAACAACTTTGATTGTCATTCAGCGACGTCGGGTGAGCAAGAATCCAACTCAGTTAAACGAGTCTAGTTTGCCATAGCGATGCAAGAGCGAGCAATTCATTGTCGCTTATTCGCAACAGAACTTTGCCGTTCCGGACGCGGAGATCTCCGTCGATCCAGACATGCGACACCTGTTCGCGGTCGCACACGTAGATCAGGTGGGATATTGGATCGAAGCACGGGGCTGTGGCGGGGGTGGTGCCGAGCGCGACGGCGCAGAGGTCGGCGTGCTTGCCGATTTCGAGCGAGCCGATCATGCCGTCGAGCCCCAGGGCGCGTGCGCCGCCGAGGGTGGCCATGCGCAGCACCGCGTGTGCGGGCGCAGCGGTGGCATCAAGACAGCCCACCTTGGCCAGCAGCGCGGCTTGGCGCATTTCCTGGAACAGGTCGAGGCGGTTGTTGCTCGCAGCGCCGTCGCTGCCCAGCCCGACGTTGATGCCTTGGCGCAGCATGGCGGGCAGCGGCGCGATGCCGCTGGCGAGCTTCATGTTGGAGCTGGGACAATGGGCGACGCTGCAACCGTGGTGGGCAAGGAGGGCGAGATCGTGCGCGTCGACATGAACGGCATGGACGGCGGTGAGATTGGGGCCGAGCAGTCTCAGGCGTTCGAGACGGGCGAGCGGGCGCGCGCCGTGGGCGGCGAGGGATTCGCTGACTTCATGCGCGGTTTCGTGGACGTGGATGTGGATTGGCAGGTCGAGTTCGGCGGCGAGGCAGGCTGCGCGTTCGAGTCCGGCGTCGGACACCGAGTACGGCGCGTGCGGGGCGATGGAAAATGCAATGCGGGGGTGACCGCGCCATTTGTCACGAACGGCGAGCCCCCGGCGCAGGTAGTCGTCGGGGTCGTTCGCCCAGGCGCTGGGGAAGTCGAGCACGATCAGCCCGACAACGGCGCGCATGCCGGCTTCGGCAAAGGCCGAGGCTGCGGCCTCGGGAAAGAAATACATGTCGTTGCAGGTAGTGATGCCGCCGCGCAGCATCTCGCGGGCGGCGAGCAGGGCACCGTCGCGCACAAAGGCCGGCGACACATGCCGGGCCTCGGCGGGCCAGATTGTTTCCCTGAGCCAGCGCTCCAGGGGTAGGTCGTCTGAGATGCCGCGCATCAGACTCATGGCGGCGTGCGTGTGCAGGTTGACCAGGCCCGGGATCAGGGCGTGCCCGGGCAGGTCATGGTCGGCGGCGGCATGGTAGCGGGCGTGTGCGTCGGCCTGGGGCAGAATATCGACGATGCGACCATCTCGCACGGCGAGGCTGTGCCGGGTGAGCACGACACGGTCGGGTTCGACCGGAATCAGCCAGCGGGGATGAACGAGAAGGTCGACTTCGATGCTCAAGCCGGATCTCCATGATGTGCCGGGTGTTCGGCGACCGGAAAGTGTACTCCCAGACCGGCGTACTGCCGGGCCGGTCGCGCGGTTTTCATGGGCGGCGGAATCGTGACAGAATGCGGTGCGGGCTACATGTCGTGTGTATACGCTGACTGGAGCGGGGCGAATGATGAAAAGCGGGATGATCGCGTAGCTGCGGGGAGCGATGGAACAAACGCCTGCGACAGTCGGCGAGTACCGGATCGTGCGCGAAGTCGGACGCGGCGCGACCGCGACCGTCTATGAGGCCATTCATCCGAAGCAGTCCCGACCGGTTGCGGTCAAGCTCATCCGGTTCGGTGACGAAAGCCGAGACGGCACCCAGATGAACCGCCGTCTGCTCAAACTGCTGCGGGCGGAAGATGCTGTGGCGCGGCGTCTGGATCATCCCAACATCATCCGTATCCACGAGGTGCTGTTCGAGCCCGAACAGGCTTACGTGGTCATGGAGTATTTCCCGGGTATGACCCTGGAGAGATTCTGCGGCTTCGAGCATCGTCTGCCCGAGCATCGTGTGATCGGTATCATTTTCAAGTGCTGCATGGCGCTCGACTACGCCTACCGTCAGGGCATCGTGCACCGCGACATCAAGCCCGCCAATATCCTGGTCGACGAAAACGACGATGTGCGGATCACCGATTTCGGCCTGGCGCTCAACATCAACAAGAAGGTGGAGTCGGATTCGACCTTCATCATGGGCGTCGGCTCTCCGGCCTACATGAGTCCGGAGCAGATCAAGAACTACCCGCTCAACCAGAAAACCGACATCTATTCGCTCGGTGTGGTGATGTTCCACCTGCTCGCTGGCCGGCTGCCGTTCCGCGCTGTCAATCCGGCGCAACTGGTCTACAAAATCATCAACACCGATCCTCCCTCGGTGGTGCAGCTCAACCCGGACGTTTCTGAGCAGATGGACGCGGTGATCCGCAAAGCGATGGAAAAAGACCTGTACTCGCGCTACAAGAACGGCGCCGAGTTCGCCAAGGATCTGTCGGCGGTGCGCTACAAGATTGTCGATGACGGCGACGCCCGGTTCGATACTTCGCGTTTTTCGATGCTGCGCAAGCAGGCGTTTTTTACCGAGTTCGACGACATCGCCCTGTGGGAAATGCTGCGCATCAGCGGGTGGCGCAAGGTGGGTGCGCGCGTGCAGCTCGTCAGCGAGGGCGACACCGAACAGCGTTTTGGCGTACTGCTGGAAGGACGGGTTGAACTGTCGGTCAAGGGACGGCGGGTGATGGAAATCGGGCCGGGCACGATTTTCGGCGAGCTTGCCTGGCTCGATAGCGCCAAGCATCGCCAGACGATGTCGGTGGTGTCGCTGGAGCCTGTCGTCTATATCGAGATCAATCCGTCTGCCCTGGCGCTGGCCACCGACGAGGTGCGGGAAACTTTCCATCGAGAAGTGGCGGGTGTGGTCGCAAGGCGGCTGGGCGAACTCGCCGCCGTCTACGCGGAGCGCTGCCAGACGGCTCCGGCGGTCGGAGGCAGTCCGGGCGCGGCGGCCAGCCACGCCACGAGCAAGTTCGACCTGCGCCTGGTCGACGACTGAGTTTTCCCCTTAGAGCCAGCCGACCAGATGCTTGCGGACGAGCGCCGCCAGTGCTGCGATCCACGCCGGGCGCTCGTTCAGGCAAGGGATGTAGCGAAACGCCTCGCCGCCGTGGGCGAGGAAGGCGTCGCGGCACAGCATGGCGATTTCTTCCAGGGTTTCGAGACAATCGGCGGCGAAGCCGGGGCAGATCACGTCCACCCGTTTCACGCCCGAGGCGGCGAGGGCTTCGAGCGTCGGCAGGGTATAGGGTTGCAGCCAGGCGGATGCGCCGAAACGGGACTGGAAAGTGACTTTCAGCCTGTCCGGCGGCAGCGCCAGCGCCTCGCCGAGCAGGCGGGCGGTGACGAGGCATTCGGCGCGGTAGGGGTCGCCCAGTTCATCGCTGTGGTTGGGTTGGCCGTGAAAGCTCATGACCAGACAATCGCCCTGGCCTTGATTCGCCCAATTTTCGCGCACGCTCGCCGCCAGCGCGGCGATGTAACCGGTGTCATCGGGAAAGCTGCGCACGAAGCGCAGTTCGGGCAGATTGCGCCACGACTGCATGACGCGCGTGACTTCGTCCAGCGTGCTGGCCGTGGTGCTGGCGGCGAATTGCGGGTAGAGCGGCACGACAAGGATGCGGGTGCAGCCCTGCGCGCGCAGGCCGGCGAGCGTGTCGGCGATGGCGGGGGCGCCGTAGCGCATCGCCAGGGCGACGGCGATATTGTCCGGGGCGAGCGTGGCGGCGAGCGCGGCAGTCTGGCGCTCGCCATGCACTTTGAGCGGCGAACCGTCCGCTGTCCAGATGCTCGCGTATTTGCGGGCCGATTTTGCCGGGCGGACGGTGAGAACGACGCCGTTGAGAATCGGCCACCAGAGGAGGCGCGGCAGTTCGACCACTCTCGGGTCGGACAGGAACTGGCGCAGCCAGGGGCGTAGGGCCGCCGCAGTCGGCGCGGCCGGGGTGCCGAGGTTGACCAGCAGGACGCCCGTGCGGGCGCGATCCGGAGTGGGGGCGGGTTCGGGCCGGAAGCGGGCCATGGATCAGGCGTTGGAAGACAGCGCGTTCGACAGCAGCCGCGCGGTAATATCGACGATGGGAATCACCCGGTCGTAGGCCATGCGGGTGGGGCCGATCACGCCCACTGAGCCAAGCACGCGCCCGTCCAGCTCGTAGGGCGCGGTCACCACGCTGCAACCGTCGAGCTGGGTCAGGCCCGATTCGCCGCCAATGAAAATCTGCACCCCCTCGGCGCGCCGGGAGAGGTCGAGCAACTGCATCAGGCTCGTGCGCTGCTCGAAAAGGCGGAACAGTTCCCGCAGGCGCGACATGTTGGAAGACAGATCTTCAATGTCGAGCAGATTGGTTTCGCCCGAAATCACGTAATCGACTGAGGTTTCCTCGGCTGCTGCGGAACCGGCTTCGGCTGCTGCCGTCATCAGCTCGCTCATGTCGTTGCGCAGCTTGTGCAACTCGGCCTGGAGATGCAGGCGAATATCGTCGAGCGCCTGTCCAGCGTAATGCTCGTTGAGGTAACTTGCCGCCGCCGCCAGTTCGGCAGTCGAATAGGGGCGGCGCGTGAGCAGGATACGGTTCTGTACGTCGCCGCCGGTGGTGACGATGATGAGCAGGATGCGGTTTTCGGCCAGACCGACGAATTCGATCTGGCGGATGAGCGCCGTCTCCCGGCGCGGCGCCACGACGATGCCGGCGAAGCGGGTCAGTTCCGAGAGCAGGCGCGAGGCCGAATTGAGCAGCTTTTGCGGCTGTCCTGGCTGGAGCCGGGTTCTGAGCTTCCGCACTCGCCCGCTTTCCATCGGCTGCACCGTGAGCAGGGTATCGACGAAGAAACGGTAGCCGAGCGCTGTCGGTACCCGCCCGGCGGAAATGTGCGGACTGGCGATGTACCCCATCTCCTCGAGATCGCTCATTACGTTGCGTATCGTGGCTGGCGACAACTCTAGGCCGGAACTGCGCGATAGCGCGCGCGATCCAACCGGCTGGCCGTCGGTGATGTAATGCTCAACCAGCGTCTTGAGCAGGACGCGAGAACGGTTGTCGAGCGGGTGCATGGTGTTGGACATGATTTGCGGATTCTAGCAGTCTGGCGTGGGTACGCAGAAAGGGGCGAATGTGGTTTAATCGAGCGCCATGGCGCGCAAATTCAACAATATCTCCCTGATCGGCAAGTTCCAGAGTGCGGACGGCACCGCCGAGACGGTGCTCGATCTCGCCGCCTATCTGCGCGGGCGCGGTCTCGGCGTCTGGATCGAGCAGGGTACGGCGACCGCGATCGGCAAGGCTGCCGACGATTTCACCACCGCCACCTACGACGAAATCGCCGACGAAGCCGATCTCGCCGTGGTCATCGGCGGCGACGGCACCCTGCTCAACGCCGCACGGCGCATGGGCGAACGTGCGGTGCCGCTGGTGGGGGTCAACCTCGGACGCCTCGGTTTTCTCACCGACCTGTCGCGCGTCGATGCGCGCAGGCAATTGGGCGAAATTCTTGACGGGCGATATCATGCCGAATCGCGTTTCATGCTCGACGCCGAGGTGATACGCGATGGCGAGCGCATTTTCCACACGCTGGCGCTCAACGACGTCGTGGTGAACCGGGGCAACCTTGGTCGCATGATCGAATTCGAGCTGCGGGTCGACGGAGAATTCGTCTACACCCTGCGTTCGGACGGCATGATCGTCACCACGCCGACCGGCTCGACCGCCTACGCGCTGGCGGCCAATGGCCCCATCCTGCATCCGGGGGTCGGGGGGATCGCCCTTGTTCCCCTGTGTCCGCACGCGCTGTCCGCCCGCCCGGTGACATTGCCGGACACCTGCTGCATCGAAATCGTGCTCATGCCGCCGCACGACGTCCGCATCCACTTCGATGGCGCCGCGTATTGCGACGGGCGCGCCGGCGATCGGCTGCGAATTGTGCGTTCGCCGCTGGAAGTCCGGCTGCTGCACCCCGAGGGCTACAGCTACTTCTCCATGTTGCGCGAAAAGCTCCACTGGAGCGCTGGTCTGTCGCAATCCTGATTCCCCCCGTTCGAGCGACATTCCCCCTCCCATGCTGCAACGCCTCTCCATCCGTGATTTCGTCATCGTCGACCGGCTCGAACTTGAATTTGCCCGTGGTTTCGGGGCGCTCACCGGCGAGACGGGTGCGGGCAAATCCATCCTGCTTGACGCCCTGAGCCTCGCGCTCGGCGAGCGCGCCGATGCGGGCGTCGTGCGCAACGGCTGCGACAAAGCCGATATCGCCGCCGAATTCGATCTTCCCCCCGGCGAAGAACTGGCCGCCTGGCTCGCCGAACAGGAACTGGACGCCGGTGATGGCATCCTGATCTTGCGCCGCGTTGTCGATGCGGGCGGGCGCACCAAAGCATGGATCAACGGCACCCCGGCGACGCTCGCACAGTTGCGCGCCCTCGGGCAATGGTTGGCGGACATCCACGGC
>JAITQD010000071.1 GCA_031289095.1 Azoarcus sp. | reverse complement strand
TGCCGAAAAGCCACATCTACCGCATCCTGCGCGGCGGTGAGGTGCGGGTCAATGGCCGCCGGGTTCGGCAGACGTATCGCCTTGCCATCGGCGACGAAGTGCGGATTCCGCCGCTGCGGACGGGCGAGGCGGACGTCGCTGCGCATCCCGTGCCAGCGGGCGAACCCTTGCCAGTGGTGTTCGAGGACGATGCCCTGATGGTGGTGGACAAGCCCGCCGGGCGCGCCGTACATGGCGGCAGTGGCGTGAGTTTTGGCGTGATCGAGCAGTTGCGCGTCCAGCGTCCTGAACTCAGCATGCTCGAACTCGCGCATCGGCTCGACCGCGAAACATCCGGTTTGCTGATCGTGGCGAAAAAACGTGCAGCCCTCACCGTACTGCACGACATGATGCGCGAAGGCCGCATGGAAAAACGCTATATCGCCCTCGTCGCCGGGCAATGGCCGAACCCGCTGCAACACGTGCGCGCGCCGCTGTTGAAGTACCTCACCGTCGAGGGCGAGCGCCGCGTCCGGGTGTCCGACGACGGCAAGGCGGCGCACAGTATCGTGCGCCTGCTCAAACGCTGGCAAAGGTTCAGCCTCGTCGAAGTCGAACTGAAGACCGGGCGCACGCACCAGATCCGGGTGCATCTTTCGCACCTCGGCTTTCCACTTGCGGGCGACGACAAATACGGCGATTTCGCCCTCAACAAGGCGCTCGAAGGCAAAGGGCTGCGGCGGATGTTCCTTCATGCCGCGCAGCTGGTCTTCGCGCATCCGCGCACTGGCGAGCGGCTCGCGCTCGATGCGCCGCTACCGCCGGAACTCCAGGGCTTCATCGCCCGTCTCGACGCACAGGAACCCGCCGCATGAACGCAAGATTCGATCTCATCGTTTTCGACTGGGACGGTACGCTGATGGATTCGACCGCCGCCATCGCGCGCTCGATCCAGTCGGCTTGCCGCGACCTGGGTCTGCCGGCGCCCGATGACGCCAGCGCGCGCCACGTCATCGGCCTCGGGCTTGCAGAGGCCCTGCGCTACGCCGCACCCGATCTTCAGCCCCAAGACTACCCGGAGATGTCGGTGCGCTATCGTCACCACTATCTTTTGCTGTGCGAGGAACTCGTCCTTTTTCCCGGCATCGCCGATCTTCTCGCCTGGCTGGCCGGGCAAGGCCGCCTGCTTGCGGTGGCGACAGGCAAAAGCCGCGCCGGTCTCACACACGTGTTGGCGCAATCCGGTCTCGGCCCGCTTTTCCACGCCACGCGCTGTGCCGATGAATGTTTTTCCAAACCGCATCCGGCGATGCTCGAAGAATTGATGGACGAACTGGGCGTCGCTCCCGAAAGGACGCTGATGATCGGCGACACCACGCATGACCTGCAAATGGCGAAAAACGCAGGCGTGGCGGGCGTGGGCGTCGGTTTTGGCGCGCACCCGCTCACCGCCCTGCGTGCCGAGATGCCGCTTGCTTGCGTGGAAACGCCGGGGAAACTGGCGGAGTGGGTGAAGGCAAATGTGTAGAGCCGCATCGGCGCGATTTTGAAAGGTTTGTGCGGCTCGCTTGTGTGAAAAACCCTTTGGCGCGTGGTCGTGAATCAGGGCGACGGGCGAAAGCATCTCCCGATGCGCCGGTGGCGGTATTTTTTCTTATCGCCGCTGGATGACATGACATAATGCGCGACAGAATATGTCGCACTTTTGTCGCGCCATGGGAGAGCATCATGAATCAGGCAACGAGCACGCGGGAATTCGAGGCCATCATGGCCATGGTGGCGGCGTGTCCCGAAGGCATCGGTGTCTCCGGTTTGCACGAGATGCTGGTCGCGCGGCTCGGCGGCATCAATCGCCGCACCCTGCAACGCCGGCTGGCGCGCCTGGTGCAGGACGGACGTCTGACCGGCGAAGGCCGGAGCGTGGCCCGCGTCTATAAATCCCGTGCGCCCGCGCCGCCAGCCGTTGCGGCTTCGCGCGTGGCGGGACCCGGCGGCGCTTACGAGCTTTATGTGCCGGTCTCGAAAGAAGGCGCGGAAATCCGTGACATGATCCGGCAGCCACTGACGCAACGCAGCCCGGTCGGTTACAGCCGGGAACTCCTGGAACGCTACGAACCCGGCGTCACGCAATACCTTCCCGATGCGATCCGGCTACAGTTGCACGAAATCGGGCGCACGCCTGCGGCGGGCCAGTCTGCTGGAGTATATGCTAACAGCATCAAAGACAGGCTGTTAGTGGATTTGTCATGGGCTTCCTCCCGGCTGGAAGGCAATACTTACACCCGGCGCGAAGCCCAGTGCCTGATTGAATCCGGCACGGCTGCTGGCGGCAAGGACATCCTCGAAGTGCAGATGATCCTCAACCACAAGGCCGCTGTCGAAATGTTGCTCGACAACGTTGGCGAGGGCGGTTTCGACGTTCTCACTTTTCGCAACCTGCACGCAGTGCTGTCGCAGAATCTGTTATGCGACGATGCTGCCGCAGGCCGCCTGCGCCGCCGTCCGCTGGAAATCGCCGGCACGGTTTTTCAGCCGCTGGCGATGCCGCAGTTCATCGAGAACGGCTTCAGGCTTCTCCTTGACAAGGCGAACGCCATTTCCGACCCGTTTGAACAAGCGTTTTTCCTCATGGTGCAGATTCCATACCTGCAACCGTTTGTGGATATAAACAAGCGGGTTTCCCGCCTCGGGGCAAACATTCCGCTGCTCAGGCACAACCTGTGTCCGCTTTCGTTCCTGGACGTGCCTGAGCTTGCTTACACGGAAGGAACCCTGGGGGTTTATGAACTCCGTCGCATCGAACTGTTACGCGACGTGTTCGTGTGGGCCTGCGAGCGTTCGTGCCAGAACTACCTTGCCGCCGCCGAGACGCCTCCCACGCCCGATCCGCTGAAAATCCGCTACCGGCAAGAACTCGCGGCGGCGGTGCAAACGTTGGTCAGGAAAAAAATGCCGCCCACAAAACCCAACATTTGGCGCGTGGCCGGGGAGGCGGTTCCAGGGCGGGATCGGGACGCCTTCGCGCGTCTCCTGACGGAAGCCATGGCGCACCTCGACGAAGGCCGCCTTGCGCTTTACCGGCTCGGGCAGCAGGAATACGGCGAATGGCTTGCCGCTATTGGAAGGCGCTCCTGAAACGGAATCGCACAGCTTTCCCGCCAAACCGCCATCGCCCGATGTCGGCAGGGTTATTCGTATAAACTGCGGCATATTTCATACTTTCATACAAACTGCGACAGCAGGAGGGCGGCATGAGTATCTACGTCAAGGTTGAAGGCATCACGGGCGAATCCAGGGACGCCAAACACAAAGGGTGGATAGACGCCCTCAGCGTCGATTTCGGCGTTGTGCAGTCCTCCTCGATGAGCACGGGCGGCGGCGGCGGCGTGGGCAAGGCCGACTTTCCGGCGCTGACCTTCGCCCACTACGTCGACCGGGCGACGCCGAACCTTTTCAAATACTGCGCGGCGGGCAAGCACATTCCGAAAGTGGAAATATCGGTTACCAAGTCCGGCGGCGGTCAGGAGGAATACCAGCGCATCACCCTGGGCGACGTGCTGGTGGTGTCATCGACGCCGAGCGGTTCCGCCGATGCCTTGTGGGTCGAAACGGTGGGCCTGTCCTACGCCACAATCAGTATCGAAGTCAGGGAACAGAACGCCAACGGCTCGATGAGCGCACCGATTACCGGAACCTGGGACGTGAAGCAGAACCGGGAATGATGACGTGAACGGGGGCGATGCGCCGGGTGTCGCCCTCGTGGAAAACCGAAACAGGGGAAAAGGATGTCTTACAGCAATAAATTGAGTGCGTTCAAGAGCGGAACAGGCTCGTTGGCGTTCGCTTGCATAGAAGCAAGGAATGAGTTTGCGAAAGATCTGGAAGACAGACATGAAGCCCCAAAACTGATCGACCAATTGCGTGCTCCGCTGTGCGGCCCAGCCGCTTTCATGTACTGCATCGCGCGGGAGAATCCGGACGCCTACGGAGAATACGTGCTCGATCTGGCCATGACCGGCGAAGGGCGCATCGGCAACCTGGTGGTCAAACCGGGGACGGATTGCCGCAAGGCCGGCCCGGACGCAAAAAACATCGCCCCGGTCGACTGGGTGGCGCTGGCGAGCCTGCGCGATACGTCCAACAGCTTTTG
>JAITQD010000063.1 GCA_031289095.1 Azoarcus sp. | reverse complement strand
ACGACGACAAAACGGAAAACACCGGAGAGAAACAATGACCATGACAAAAAAACTATTCGCCTGCTGCCTCGCGCTCGTGACGCTGGCGTTGTTCGCCCCCGCGCGCTTCGCCGCTGCGGCGGACGCCACCGTCGCCCCCGACGTACTGGTGCGCAGCGTCGCCGATGACGTGCTCGGCATCGTGCGCACCGACCAATCGCTCGCCAGCGACACCCACAAAGTACTGGCGCTGGTCGACGAAAAAGTGTTGCCGCACTTCAACTTCCGTCGCATGACCATGCTCGCGGTCGGCAAAGACTGGCGCAATGCCACGCCGGAGCAGCAAAGCCGCCTCACCGACGCCTTCCGCACCCTGCTCGTCCGCACCTACTCCAATGCGATCACCCAGTACAGAGACCGGATCATCGACTACAAGCCCCTGCGCGCCAGCCCGGACGACAAACAAGTGAAGGTCAACACCGAAGTGCGCCAAGACGGCGCACAGCCGATCGGCATCGACTACTCGCTGGAAAAAACACCCGACGGCTGGAAAGTATTCGACGTCATCGTCGCCGGCGTGAGCCTCGTCACCAACTATCGCGGCAGTTTCGGCGACGAAATCCGCACCAAAGGCATCGACGGCCTGATCGCCACCCTCGAAGCCAAAAACAAAACACTCTCGGCAGAGACAGGCGACAAATAATGGAAACGACCCAGGTCGTGAAGCTGGAAGGAGAACTGACCCTGCACACCGTCGCCGCCAGCCTCGAACGCCCCATCCCCGCCGGAGATTTTGCGCTCGACCTCAGCGGCGTCACCCGGGTCGACTCCGCCGCGCTTGCCCTGCTCCTCGCTTGGCTGCGCCGGGCGAAAGCGAGCGGCAGCAAAATCGAACTGCGCGTCCTCCCCGGCGCGCTCGACGCGCTCGCCCGGCTCTACGGCATCGACCCGCTGCTGCCGCACAAACCCTGAGCGCCGGCTCCGCTCCCGGCGGCTTTCCGACCCTTCCGCACCCCCTCCCTCCTCCATGGCCGTCCCCGCGATCCGCGTCGCCGCCCTGACCAAACGCTATGGCGACCTGCTGGCGCTCGCTGGCATCGACCTCGAAATCGGCCAGGGCGAATTCTTCGGTCTGCTCGGCCCCAACGGCGCTGGCAAAACCACGCTCATCTCGGCGCTCGCCGGACTGATCCGCGCCGACAGCGGCACGCTCGAAATCATGGGGCACGACGTCACCGCCGCCAGCCACCACGCCCGCCTCAAACTCGGCGTCGTCCCGCAGGAACTCGTGTTCGACCCCTTTTTTACCGTGCGCGAAGTCCTGCAATTCCAGTCCGGCTACTTCGGCATACGCGGCAACGACGACTGGATCGACGAAATCCTTCACCGCCTCGACCTACACCCCAAAGCCAACGCCAACATGCGCACCCTCTCCGGCGGCATGAAACGCCGGGTGCTGGTCGCGCAGGCGCTCGTACATCGCCCGCCGGTCATCGTGCTCGACGAACCCACCGCCGGCGTAGACGTCGAACTGCGCCAGAGCCTGTGGCGCTTCGTACAAAAACTCAACGCCGACGGCCACACCGTCGTCCTCACCACCCACTACCTTGAAGAAGCCGAAACCCTCTGCGGGCGCATCGCCATGATGAAAGCGGGCCGCATCGTCGCACTCGACACCACCGCCAACCTGCTCTCCAGCTCCACCACCCGCAGCCTCAAAGTGCGCGTCGCACAGCCCGCCGCCGCCCTCGCCCTGGGCGGCATGGCGGCGGGAGACTGGGTAGAATTCGGCCTTGACGACCCTGCCACCGTCGAGACCCTGCTCGCCCGCCTGCGCGAAACCGGCGCGGGCGTACGCGAAATCGCCATCGGCGAACCCGACCTGGAGCGGGTATTCGTGGAAGTGATGCACCGTGCCTGATCCCGTTCGCGTCTCGCCCTTCATTGGCTTCCGCACCCTGCTGCACAAAGAAATCCTGCGTTTCTGGAAAGTCGGCTTCCAGACCGTCGCCGCGCCCGTGCTCAACGCCCTGCTTTTCCTGCTGATCTTCTCCCACGTCCTCGACCGCCACATCACCGTCTATGGCGACGTCCCCTACACCGCCTTCCTCGTGCCGGGGCTGGTCATGATGTCGCTGTTACAGAACGCCTTCGCCAATAGTTCCTCCTCACTCATCCAAAGCAAGATCACCGGCAACATCATCTTCGTCCTGCTCCCGCCGCTCTCCTGCCGCGTGTTCTACGCCGCCTACGTCCTTGCCGCGATCCTGCGCGGACTCCTCGTCGCCGCTGGCGTATGGCTGGTCGCCTGCCTCTTCGTCGCCGCGCCGCTCGCACAACCCGCCTGGGCGCTCGCCTTCGCCGTACTCGGCGGCGCGCTGCTTGCCACCTTCGGCATCATCGCCGGCATCTGGGCCGACAAATTCGACCAGCTCGCCTCCTTCCAGAACTTCATCGTCATGCCGCTCACCATGCTCTCGGGCGTGTTCTACTCCATCCATTCCCTGCCGCCGCTCTGGCAACGGGTCTCGCACTTCAACCCCTTCTTCTTCATGATCGACGGCTTTCGCTACGGCTTTTTCGGCCAGTCCGACGCCTCGCCCTGGCTCAGTCTCGCCGTCACCGGCAGCTGTCTCATCGCCTTGGCCGCGCTCACCCTGGTCATGCTCGCCAAGGGCTACAAACTGCGCGGCTGAAAAGGAAAACCCATGTTCGACGCCAACGAGATCGCGCGCCTGATCGAAGCGAAACTCCCCTGCGAATTCATCCTCGTCGAAGGCGACGACGGCGTACACTTCAGCGCCATCATCGTCAGCGCCGAATTCAAGGGACTGTCGCGGGTGCAGCAACACCAGCGGGTCTACGCCACACTCGGCACATTGCTGAACAACGAAATTCATGCGCTGCAACTACAGACGCATACCCCGGAAAAATGGGCCACTATACATACCGGGCTGGAACAATAAAAAACACGGAAATAAACCGTGAAGAAAGATCGGGGGATTTTTGTTCCCTCCGGCGGTGCGCCGGCGCGGAAAGCCACCATGACCGAATGGAAAGTTTTACAAAATGGACAAATTGCTGATTGAAGGCGGCATCCGCCTCGTAGGTGAAATAGCGATCTCCGGCGCCAAAAACGCGGCCCTGCCGATTCTCTGCGCCGCGCTGCTGAGTTCCGAACCGGTCACGTTCACCAACGTACCGCAACTCAAGGACATCGCCACCCTCCTCGCCCTGCTCGCGCAAATGGGCGTCAAAGTGCAACGCGAGGGCAACACCGTCACCCTCGATGCGAGCACGCTCACCGAACCGGTCGCCCCATACGAAATGGTCAAGACCATGCGCGCCTCCATCCTCGTCCTCGGCCCCCTGGCGGCGCGCTGCGGCGAAGCGCGGGTCAGTCTGCCCGGCGGCTGCGCCATCGGCGCGCGTCCGGTCGACCAGCACATCAAAGGATTGCAAGCGATGGGGGCCGACGTCGTGGTCGAACACGGCTACGTCCACGTCCGCACCCCCCGCCTCAAGGGCACGCGGCTCGTCACCGACATGGTCACCGTCACCGGCACCGAAAACCTGATGATGGCCGCCAGTCTCGCCGACGGCGAAACCGTCATCGAAAACGCCGCGCGCGAACCGGAAATCGTCGACCTCGCCCACTGCCTCACCGCGATGGGCGCAAAAATCACCGGTGCGGGCACCGACATCCTCCGCATCGAAGGCGTCCCCCGCCTACACGGCGCATGCCACCACATCATGCCCGACCGCATCGAAACCGGCACCTACCTGTGCGCCGCCGCCGTCACTGGCGGCGAAGTCCGGCTCACTGGCGCGCAGGCCTCCAGCCTGGACGCCGTGATCGACAAACTCATCGAAGCCGGCTGTACCGTGCAAAGCGACGCCGATACCCTCCGCCTCACCGCTCCACCAAAGCTTGCGGCGGTGAGCCTGCGCACTGCCCCCTACCCCGCCTTCCCCACCGACATGCAGGCCCAGTTCATGGCGCTCAACTGCGTGGCCAGCGGCACAGCGAGGGTTCGTGAAACCATCTTCGAGAACCGCTTCATGCACGCCGTCGAACTGCAACGCCTCGGCGCAGACATCCACATCGACGGCAACACCGCCGTCGTGCAGGGCGTCGAGCGCCTTCAGGGCGCAACGGTCATGGCGACCGACCTGCGCGCCTCGGCCAGCCTCGTCGTCGCCGGACTCGTGGCCGAAGGCGAAACCACCATTGAACGCATCTACCACCTGGATCGGGGATACGAACGGCTGGAAGAAAAACTCGCCGCCCTGGGCGCACGGGTGCGGCGAGGGAAATAGCGGGGAATTTCAGGAAGTTTCCAGCATCCGCTCCAACGCCACCCGCGCAAACCCGGCTTCGTGCGCCGGCACCCGGATCGGATTCACCACTTTGCCTGCGGCAAGGTTTTCCAGCGTCCAGGCCAGGTGTTGCGGGTCGATGCGCTGCATCGTCGAGCACATGCACACCATGGGTGCCATGAACTGGACGATTTTGCCTTGCGGTTTCAGTTCTTCCGCAAGGCGGTTGACCAGATTCAGTTCAGTGCCGACCAGCCA
Source organism: Azoarcus sp. (assembly GCA_031289095.1). GTDB lineage: Bacteria > Pseudomonadota > Gammaproteobacteria > Burkholderiales > Rhodocyclaceae > WRNU01. The sequence continues at coordinate 780 of JAITQD010000063.1, read as the reverse complement.
GCGCGTGTTGGCCGGGGCGGCGGCGATGGTGTCGCGGATGTATTCGGTGGAGCCGACGTAATCGGATTCGCGGCATACGTCGAGGTTGCATTCGGGGTGCGAAATCGCCAGACCGTCCGGGTGTTGCGCGCGCCAGCGCCGGATGTGCTCGACCTGGAACATCTGGTGTACCGAACAGTGCCCCTTCCATAACAGGATGCGGGCATTTTCGATTTCCTCCGGGGTCAGGCCGCCGTTTTCGAGGTCGGGATCCCACACCGCCATGCGGTCAAGGAGGATGCCTTTTTTGAACCCCGTCCAGCGCCCCAGATGCTGATCGGGAAAGAACAATACTTTTTCGCGGCGTTCAAACGCCCAGTCGATGATTCTGGGCGCGTTGGTCGAGGTGCACACGATGCCGCCATGCTCGCCACAGAACGCTTTGAGGTCGGCGGCGGAATTGATGTAGGTGACAGGGGTGATCCGCTCGTCCGGCGCGCCCAGCACGGCGGCGAGTTCGCGCCAGCAGCGTTCGACTTTTGCCAAATTGGCCATGTCGGCCATCGAACAGCCAGCGGCCAGGTCGGGCAGGACGGCGGTTTGTTCGGGACGCGACAGGATGTCGGCGACCTCGGCCATGAAATGCACGCCGCAGAAGACGATGAATTCGGCGTCGGTTCGCGCGGCAAGGCGGGCGAGTTTGAGCGAATCGCCGGTCAGGTCGGCATGGCGGTAGACGTCGGCGCGCTGGTAGTGGTGGCAGAGCAGCACGGCGCGCTTGCCCAGCCGGGCGCGCGCCTC
>JAITQD010000035.1 GCA_031289095.1 Azoarcus sp. | reverse complement strand
GTCCACGCAAGTGGCCGATGCCCGCATCGAATACCGGGGCAGCGGCTTCATCGACGAATCGAACGCCATGGGGTGGCTGCACCGCTTCTTCGTCGCCATCAACCCGTTCTGAGGCCCCCCCTCATGCGCGCCCTTCTGCTTGTTCTCGCCATGCTCCTCCTCACTCTGCCGGCAAACGCCGAACGCATCAAGGACATCGCCTCCATCGCTGGCGTACGCGACAACCAGCTCGTCGGCTACGGGCTCGTCGTCGGCCTCGACGGTTCCGGCGACCAGACCACGCAGACGCCTTTCACCGTGCAAAGCATCATCAACATGCTTGGCAACCTCGGCGTCACCCTGCCGCCGGGCACCAACCTGCAACTCAAAAACGTCGCCGCCGTCACCGTGACGGCTGACCTGCCGGCCTACGCCCGTCCCGGCCAGCGGATCGACATCACCGTCTCCTCCATCGGCAACGCCAAAAGCCTGCGGGGCGGCACCTTGGTCATGACACCGCTGAAGGGAGCCGACGGGCAAATCTACGCCATCGCCCAAGGCAACATGGCCGTGGGCGGCGCGGGCGCGCAAGCGCCCGGCGGCGCGTCGCAGACCATCAACCATCTGCTGGCCGGGCGCATTCCCGGCGGCGCCACCGTCGAACGCGCAGCCCCCGCGATGCTGGGCGAAGGCGCGACCATCACCGTCGAACTCAACGAGACCGACTTTGGCACCGCGCGCCGGGTCGTCGACGCCATCAACCAGGCCGCGCCGGGCGCAGCGCTGGCGCTTGATGGGCGCAACATCCAGGTCGCCGCGCCCGCTGAATCCTCTGCGCGGGTTGCCTTCCTTGGGCAGATCGAAAACCTCGAAGTCACCACCGTACCGGCGGCGGCGCGGGTCATCGTCAATTCGCGCACCGGCTCCGTCGTGATGAACCAGAACGTCACCCTGCAAAACTGCGCCGTCGCGCACGGCAACCTCACCGTCACCATCGACGCCCGCACCGACGTGAGCCAGCCCTTGCCCGATACCTTCGGCAAAACAGTGGCGAGCCGCTCCGGGCTGGTCAACATCGACCAGGCGGGCGGAACGCTCATGGAAATTCGTGGTGGTGCAAAACTTGCTGACGTAGTGAAAGCGCTCAACGCGCTCGGCGCCAAACCGCTCGATCTGGTCAGCATCCTGCAAGCGATGAAAGCCTCGGGAGCCTTGCGCGCCGAACTGGAAGTTATCTGAACACTGCGGCGAATCACAGGAAAGGGGGCATGCCATGGCAAGCAACGGAGTTCAACTCAATGCGTTCGATCCACGCTCGCTCGACGAACTGCGGCGGCTGTCGAAAAACGAAGTCAATTCCGACCAAGCCCTGCGCAGTGCGTCCAAACAAGTCGAGGCTCTGTTCCTGCAAATGATGCTGAAAGCGATGCGCGAAGCCACGCCCGCTAACGGCCCGCTGGACAGCGACCAGACCCGGATGGCCCAGGAACTGTATGACCAGCAGCTCACGACCAACTTGGCGCAATCAAAAAGCACCGGCCTGGCCGATGCGCTGTTCCGCCAATTGGGCGGCGGGCGATCTTCGGGCGAAGCGGCAGAGGCGGCAAAGACGACCGGCAAAAGCGGCAAAACCGTCCGTAGCGATTTTCCGTTCGAACGGGTTGTGCGCGGCAATGCTGGAGACATTCAACTTTCTGTGCGGGGAAGCGCTAACGACGTGAGTGCGGCGGCGGGGAAACGCGGCGCGGCCAAAACGGCCACAGAATCCGCCCCAGTGTCGGCCAAATTTGTCGCTACCGTTGACGCGGCGCGCACTGCAACCGGCAACGTGCCGCAGCACGTACGCGATTTTGTGGCGAGCGTCTGGCCCCATGCGCATGCCGCCAGCCAGGCCACCGGCATTCCGGCGCATTTCATGGTGGCGCAGGCGGCGCTGGAAACCGGCTGGGGCGCCAAACAGCCCAAAAACGCCGATGGCACGCCGAGTCACAACCTGTTCAACATCAAGGCCGGACGCGGCTGGGACGGCCCCTCCACTGCGCATCGGGCGGTTGCCGAATACGGCGGCGACGGCTGGACGCGCCAGAAAGCCTCCTTTCGCTCGTACTCGTCCTACGCCGAAGCGTTTGCCGACTACGCCAAACTGCTCACCGATAGCCCGCGCTACGCCAGCGTGTTGGGTAAGGAAGACGCCGCCGCCTTCGCGCAGGGATTGCAGAGCGCCGGCTACGCCACCGACCCGATGTACGCCGACAAATTGGTGCGCATCATCGGCGGCAACACCCTGCGGAGCGCGCTGGCGATGACGGCTTGATATACGTCCGGGATGACGCGATTCACGGCAACTTTGGCTGCCGCTGGCTCAAGTCCGAGGCTACGTTGCCGTAGAAAGAGGGCATCGCCCGAGTCTACGGACGTGTAGCCTTACAAAGGAGGATAGATCGCATGGACGTTACATCCATCGCCGCTGCGGCCAGCGCCAACACTGCCACGCAAACGCAAACCGCAGTGCAACTGAGCGTGCTCAAGAAAGCTATCGACATCGAATCTGCCGGGGCGCTCGCGCTCGTGCAGGCCATTCCAACGCCGCCTGCCGCTGGTACGGCGGGTGGGGTCGTGAATACCTTCGCGTAGCATCGCCCGCGCGGTGGCGCGTCTCCGGATACCGCGCCGGCTTTCCGAAGTTGTTGGACAATTCGCAGACCCGGACGGGCCTGCATTGGCGCCTTCATGTCAAGCGCCTCCATGTCAAGTTCCCTTCAAACTTCCGGGAGATCAGCCTTCCGCCGCAGTCTGCTTCAGTTCGGCAAGTTTCTTGGCGAAGTCGGTGGCGGGAACCGGGCGGCTGAAGAAATAGCCCTGGAAGATGTCGCAGCCGTGGTTGAGCAGGAACACACGCTGCTCGTCGGTCTCCACGCCTTCGGCGACCACATCGAGTCCGAGGGCGTGGGCAAGGCCGATGACGGCGATGGCGATGTTGCCATCTGCGTCGGCGGCGCCATGGATGTCGGAGACGAAACTCTTGTCGATCTTCAGGACGTTGACGTCAAACTGCTTGAGGTAGGCCAGTGACGAGTAACCTGTGCCAAAGTCGTCGATCGCCAGTGTCAGGCCCATTTCGCGCAGGCGGGCGAGCATGTCGACGGTGCGCTCGACGTTGCGCATCAACATGGATTCGGTGAGTTCGAGTTCGATCAGTCCGGGTTCGAGATGGGCCATGGCCAGACAGTCCGAAACCAGCAAGGGCAGGTCGTTTTGCAAGAACTGCTGCGCCGACAGGTTGACCGCGACCGGCACCACCGGCAGCCCGGCTTTGCGCCATTCGTGGATTTGCCGGCAGGCGGTGCGCAATACCCATTCGCCGATCGGCACGATGAGACCGGATTCTTCGGCCAGACGGATGAAACGGTCGGGCGGAATCATGCCCTGTTCTGGATGACGCCAGCGCAAAAGTGCTTCTGCACTCTCCATGACGTTGGTGTGGGCGTTGATCTTGGGCTGGTAGAACAGTTCGAGTTCGTTGTGTTCGATTGCGCCGCGTAGCTGGTTTTCGAGCAGCAGGTCGCCGAGCGTCGAGGTGTTCATGTCGGCGGAGTAGAAGCGGAAATTGTTGCGCCCGTCTTCCTTGGCGCGGCTCATGGCCGCGTCTGCATTGCGCAGCAGTTCCGCTGCGGTGCTGCCGTCGGTGCCGGTGAGGGCGATACCGATGCTGGCGGTGATGGTGATGTCGTGTTCGCCCAGGAGGTAGGGGCGTCCGACGCTGTTGAGCAGTTTGCGCGCGATGGCGGCCACGTCCTGCGGCTGGTCGATGTCGGGCAGGATGAAGACGAATTCGTCGCCGCCGAGACGGGAGACGGTGTCGGTGTCGCGCAGGAGGCTCTGGCTGCGGTGCGCAACTTGCTGGAGCAGGGCGTCGCCCAGTTCGCTGCCCAGGGTATCGTTGATGTTGCGGAAGCGGTCGAGGTTGAGGAACAGCACCGCAGTATGGCTACTGATGCGCTGCGACTGGGCGATGGCGTCGTTCAGGCGTTCCTGCATCAACAGGCGGTTGGGCAGGTTGGTGAGCGGGTCGTGGTGCGAAAGGTGCTGGATGCGGGCTTCGGTGCGCTTGCGCTCGGTGGTGTCGGAAAAGACGCCGATGTAGTGGGTTACGTTGCTTTCGCCGTCGCGCACCGCGGTGATCGACAGCCATTCGGGGAATACCTCGCCGCTACGACGCCGGTTCCAGATTTCGCCCTGCCATTTGCCGCGCCGCTCCAACGCTTTCCACATGTCGTGGTAGAAGGTGGGTGCGTGTCGGCCCGAACTGAGCAGGGAAGGCGGACGCGAACGGATTTCGTCGAGCGCGTAGCCGGTAATGGTGGTGAAGGCCGGATTGGCGACCAGGATGCGGGCGCGGGCGTCAGTGATCACCATGCCTTCGGCGGCGCTGGTGAACACGGTGGCGTAGAGCTTGAGATTGTCCTGGGTGCGGTGCAGTTCGTCGATACGCTGTTCGAGATTGCGGTTGGAATCCCGCAGGGCCTGGCTGGCGCGCCCGAGGCGAACGAAAACCAGTATCAGGTAGAAAGCGAGCGCGAGCGCGACGACAAAGAGCAGTACGCGGAAGACTTGGGCCCGGTCCAGCGCGCGCGCGTTGCTGGCGTTGTAGTACTGGATAAGTTGTTCGCTTGCGTAATCGGTGGGAATCGCGGCGAGCTCGCGCAGCTTTGCGTCGACCGTCGGTTTGTGGCTGACGATGATTCCGGCATGGTCGAGGGCGTTCTTCACCGCTAGGGCCAGCTGCGGGGGCAGTTTGGCGCTCTCGAACCTGATGGCTTCGGCTCGCTTGTTGATGGAGAGCGCCAGGTCTTCGTCGCCCGACACCATGTAGGTCATGATCTCGTTGCCCAGTGTGGCGATCTCGGCGCGCAGTTGCGGGTTGGTCAGCATCCGGGAGGTTTTTTTCACGGCAGTGGGGAAGTAGCGGGTCGAGTTGCGCAACACCGTACTTTCGCGCACGAAGCTCTCGATGAGCCGGTTCTTGCGCTGCGCCATGTTGTTGAAATCTTCGACCTTGGCGGCCATGATGCTTATGTCATCCGGAAACAGGAAGGCCGGAATGTTGCGCAGCTTTTCGATCAGGTCGTTTGTCTTGTTGATGCCTTTCGAGATGTCGTCGTAGTTTTTGTTGAGTTCAAAACGGGTCGCCAGAACGTCGCCGTATATCTGGGCGGCGGTCTGGCGCAGATTGCGCAATTCGCGCGAATATGCCTGGTTCGCGGAGGTTGTTACCGTGCCGGCGTTGCTGAATAGCCATAACAGCGTGACCGCCGCCGCCGCCGCCATGATGATGGCTTTGCCGATTCCGCTCTGGTTTGCCGTGGCGCACGCGTCGGCATCGGGCGCGCCCGCACCGGGCGGCGGAGATTCGCTGCCGGCAGATTCGTCGGCTTCGGTTCGGATGCCGATGCTCATGGCTGCAAGGACTCTCCGCGATATTCTCCGGTCAGGCTTTCGAGAAAGGCGATGATGTAGCGGCGATCTTCCTCGGACAGGGCGCGGCCAAGCTGGTAGCGGCCCATGATGTCGACCGCCTCGTCGAGCGTGGCGGCGCTGCCGTCATGGAAATAGGGTGCTGTGATTGCGACGTTGCGCAGGGTGGGAACCTTGAAAATATAACGGTCTTCTTCCTGTCCGGTGACGTTGTAGCGTCCCAGGTCGGACTTGGTGATGTTGCCGCGGTCGGCGAAGTAGTCGCCCATGATGCCGAAACGCTGAAAGAAATTGGCGCCGATGCCGACGCCCT
>JAITQD010000062.1 GCA_031289095.1 Azoarcus sp. | reverse complement strand
GTTGCGGATGTTTTCGGGCGTCGGCGCGACGCCGTTCACCGACAGCAACGCGACATCGGGAACCGTGTTCATGGCCGTGGCGTAAAAGCGGAAGGAATAGCCGATTGCGTTGGCATAGTTGCGGTAATCGGCGACGTCCCGGAGGATGCCGCCCATATCTCCATAACGTTCCGCTTTGAGCGGTTTTCTCATCGGCATACCGCGCATGACGAGCTGTTCCATCGCGGTCTGGCTGCCGGAATTCTTGTTGCGCTGGAAGGCCAGTATTTTTCCGGCGTGGCCGCCGAGCGCGTTCCAATCCTCGATCTCGCCGCTGTAGATGGCGCGAATCTGGTCGACGCTCAGGTTCTTTACCGGATGCTGTTCGTTGATCAGGAACACGAAGGCTTCTTTCGCAATCGGAGTCAGCGTCAAATGGACGCCATGCCGGGCGGCGAGTTCCTGCTGGGTATCCGACGGCGCGGCCACGAAGATCATGTCCGTCTTGCCGGAAATCAGGCGTTCGTAGGCCGCAGGTGTGTTGCTGCATTCGACGGCTTCTTCCCGTATATCGGGAACCGCGCCATTGGCGTCCTTCACGTAGATGGCTTGCGCCGCCGCGGCGTAAACGGGTAACAGGGCAAGGGCGCCGTCGAGCCGGGGGTAGTCGTGATCCAGAACGAGGGAAGGGGTCTGTCGTGGATGAACCAACGAGTTGTCCTCGATGAACGGCAGGTGCTCGGAGTACCCGAGCCAACTGTCCTCTTTGACCTCTTTTCCTGGGTCTGCATGAAAAACGCTGTGATATTGCACGTAGCTTATCGTGCCGGATACGGCCATGAGCGCGAGAACAAGCAAAAACACCGGCGCGGCATACCTGTTTTCGCGCGTGGCGAAGCGTTTCACTCGCCAGCTTCCAAAAGCGAACGAGGCGGTGAGGGCTATCTGGGAAGCGACGATGACGGCCGGGATCACCCAGTAGTTGCCTGAAAAAACGATCATAAAAACAACGCCCAGGTACGCCACGAAAGGCCAGAAAAGCCATGTAAAAAACCAGCCATCGGGTTTCGTGAAGTCGCCGCCGTTGATCGAGGAAACGATTATCCATGCCAGCAGCACGTAGACGATGGGCGCTATGAACGGCCCATATCGCGCGATGAACTTGTCCGGCAAATCGGCTTTTTTGCCATACAAAAAGGCTATGGCCGCGCTTGCCAGCAGGACGACGAACACCAAAATCGGCCAAAAAGCGCGCAATGCCTCGAAAGCGCCCAAAAATGCCAGCGCCAAGAAAATACCGAGTAGCGCCACGATGGGTAAGCCAAAAATCGTAAGCGCCAGCGTAGACACCCAGTATTTTTTTGCGCTCATGGTTCTGGGGGCAGCGTCATCCATCGTGGAATACCCTGAAGGTGTCCCTCGCCATTTCACACCAGCTCGATCGCCAGACGCCCCACGCCGTCGATGCCGCATTCGAGCGCATCGCCGCGCGCCACGACCGAGACGCCCGCCGGCGTGCCGGTAAAGATCAAATCCCCGGCGGCCAGCGTGAGGTAGGTGGATAGATTGGCAATGACTTCGGCGACGTTCCAGATCATTTGCCCAAGCTCGCCGTCCTGCCGGGCGTCGCCATTGACTTTCAGCCAGATGCGCCCGCCGGGATGACCGCATTGGGCCACCGGCGCCAGCGCGCTGACCGGCCCGCTCTGATCGAAGGCTTTGCCCATTTCCCACGGCCGTCCCCGTTCCTTGGCCTGGGCTTGCAGGTCGCGCCGCGTGAGGTCGATCCCCACGGCGTAGCCGAACACGCAATCGAGCGCCCGCGCCTCCGGAATATCCGCTCCGCCTTCGCGCAGGGCCACGACCAGCTCGACCTCGTGTTGCAGGTTGGCGGTCCGCGGCGGATACGCGATCCGGCCGCCGCCGGCCACCAGGGCGTCGGGCGGTTTGCAGAAAAAGAACGGTGGCTGGCGTCCGTCACTCCCCATTTCGGCGGCGTGTGCCGCGTAATTCTGTCCGACGCAGTACACCCGGCGCACGGGAAAAACGGCATCGCTGCCCACCACGGGAAGAGTGACCCGCTCGGCGGGGGGAATAATGAAATTCATGGCTTGCTCCTTAGGGTTGAAATCCTAAACCGGATTGTCGATGTCGATGAAATCGCATTCGAGACCGAAGCGCGCCGACAGGTGAGCGGCGAGCGCCTGCACGCCGAAACGCTCGGTGGCGTGGTGCCCGGCAGAGAGGTAGGCGACGCCGGTTTCACGCGCCAGATGAACCGCGTGCTCGGAAATTTCACCGGACAGAAAAGCGTCGACGCCAAGCGTCGCGGCTGGCTCGAAATACCCCTGCCCCCCGCCCGAACACCAGGCCAGACGCTCGATCCGGCGATCGGCGTCGCCGATGCAAAGCGGCGCGCGGCGCAATGTTTCGGCGACCTGACGCGCCAGTTCCGCGAGTGTCTGCGGCGCGGCGGGGCGGCCGATCCAGCCGAGATCCTGCTCGCCGAACCGCCCCTCGGCCCGCCAGTCCAGCAGCGCCGCCAGGCGGGCATTGTTGCCAAGCTGCGAGTGGGCGTCCAGCGGCAAATGGTAGGCGATCAGATTGATGTCGCGCCCCAGCAGGGTTTGCATCCGCGCCTTGCGGAACCCGGTCACCCGGCCGTCTTCGCCTCGCCAGAACCAGCCGTGGTGCGCCAGCAGCGTATCCGCTCCGCGTTCGACGGCGGCGTCGATCAGCGCCTGGCAGGCGCTCACCCCGGCGACGATGCGTTGAACATCGCCAGCGCCTTCCACTTGCAATCCATTTGGGCAATAATCCCTGAATCGCGCCGGTTCGAGCAATTCATCGAGATACCGTATAAGCTCTTCGCGTTTCATCCCGTTTCTTTCGACACCAACAACTTCATTCATGCGTAGACTCTGGCTGATTTTCGCACAAACCGTCACGATTGGTCTTGCCGTAATTTTCCTTGCCGGTATGTTCAATCCCGAGTGCTTGAACGGCTTGCCCATGATCGCCGCCGCGCCGCCCGAAGCGGTGGCGCCGGTTGCGGTTGTAATTGCGCCTGCGCCTGCGGTCAATGCGCCAGCGCCCGCCCCGGCGTCAGCGCCAGCGCCGGAAAATAATTCTTTCCGCGACGCGGCGAACAGGGCTTTGCCGTCGGTCGTGCACATCTTCACCTCGCAAAAGATGCGCGAGCGACGCCACCCGCTGGCCGACGATCCGCTCTTCCGGCATTTTTTTGGCGAAGAGACCGAGATCGACCCGCCGCGCAAGTCGGGACTGGGGTCCGGCGTCATCGTCAGCCAGGACGGATATATCCTGACCAATTACCATGTCATCGAAGGCGCCGACCAGATCGAAATCGCGCTCGACAACGGCAGGACGCACCGGGCGCAGCCGGTCGGCGGCGATCCCGAGACCGATCTGGCGGTGCTCAAGCTGTTGCCGGGCAAAGACGGGGCGCGGGCTTTCCCGGCGATCGATCTCGGGCGGATGGACGACGTCGGCGTCGGCGACATCGCGCTGGCGATCGGCAATCCTTTCGGCGTCGGGCAAACGGTGACCATGGGCATCGTCTCGGCGCTGGGCCGTTCGCATCTGGGAATCAACACCTTCGAAAATTTCATCCAGACCGACGCGGCGATCAATCCCGGCAATTCGGGCGGCGCGCTGGTCGACGTCCACGGCAGGCTGATCGGAATCAACACGGCGATCTATTCGCGCTCGGGCGGATCGCTGGGCATCGGTTTCGCCATCCCGATTTCTACGGTGCGCAACGTCATGGACGAGATCATCCGCAACGGCTCGGTCACTCGCGGCTGGATCGGCGTCGAAGTCCAGGAAATCACCGAGGAACTCGCCGAATCGTTCGGCCTGCCGGACACGGACGGCGCGCTGATCGCCGGGGTACAACGCGGCAGCCCGGCGGACAAAGGCGGCATCAAACCCGGCGACGTCCTGCTGGCGGTAGCCGACGAGCCGGTCAAGGATCCCCAAGCCATGCTCAACCTGATCGCCGCGCTGAAGCCGGGTGAGACGGTCGCATTCACCTTCCGGCGTCAGACCCAACCCATCCACCTGCCGATCCACGTCGGCAAGCGCCCGCCCTTGCGGCGCGATGTCCAGGAATGAGCGCGGGATCGTCCTTTTCGTACCCCAAGGGGTGGTGGAACGGGCACGGCATGCCGTACCCCTTGTATCTTGTTTTTGGTAGTAGTTAGCTCCCATTACTTGGGGAGCAAGAAGCTGGATGTGCCCCTGAAGGCTTTGACCTTGTTGCGTAGAGCAAGCCTTTCCTCCCGCCTTCTTCGCCAAACTCGACACCGAACGGTAGCCAAGGGTTCGACCCGGCATGTACAAGGCAAGTGGGCAGGGTTGCTTTTTGAAATGGGAGAGATCATGAACTCTCTGGACATTGATGTCGCCAAGAGCAAACTCGATGGCTGTCTTCTTCTGGAGGGCAAGCACCACCAATCGAAGTTTATCTCCAACTTCACTGAAGGCTTTGCCAGTTTGCTCGCCTGGTGCGCCAAGCAAGGGTTTCCCCTGCGGCGGCTAGGCGTTGTCGGAACAATGG
>JAITQD010000103.1 GCA_031289095.1 Azoarcus sp. | reverse complement strand
GGCCTGAACATGCGCCTTTTCGGCAACATCCTGATCTACGCCGCCGCCGCACTCACCCTGTGGTCGATGGGGTACTACCTCAACCGCGCCATGCCCAAACTGGCGAACCGCCCGGATCGGGGGGTATGACTGAAAAAACGGGATGACTGCCGCAGGGCAGTCATCCCGTCTATTACGCCGCTATCGTCAGTGCGGTTCAGACGCCTTTTTGCGTCTCGACCTGTTGCAGCGGTTCTGCGTTGACGGCGCTCGCTGTGCGCGGCTTGCGTCCGAGGCGTACCGGCTCTTTCGGCGCGCCATCGCCAAACTGGGCTTTTGTCGAACTGGTCTCAATCATGACGAGTCCCGCACTTTTCAGTGTGCTGGAAAGGTCGGCAACCGGCGTGGATTCGACCGGCGATGGCGCGGTCGCGCGTTCGGGTTTCACGATCGGCGCGATGAGCCCAGGCGCTTCAGTAACGACTGTCTGCGTTTCCGTGAACGAGTCGGTTTTTTTCAGCAAGGGCAGGGGAACCGGTACGGTTTCGGCACTTTCTTCTTTTCGCGCCGCAATGGGCGCGGTTTCCGGCTCATGTTTGAACGGCTTGCCGATGGCGACAGGAAGGGCGTCCGGCAAGGTGACTGGCGCAACGGGGTGGGCGTCGAAAGGCAGGCCCGTGGCGACGGGCAGGGCGTCCGGCGCTGCGGTTGGCGTTGCCGCAGGGCGCGTACGGGGGGCACTTTGCTTTGTCGCGGCGGGAGCTGCTTCGTTGTCGATGTCCTGGGCGTCGTTTTCCGGGGTCTCGGTTACGGCGGCTTCGGTTTCAGGGGAACGGGTTCGGCGACCGCCACGGCTGCGGCGGCGGCGCTTTTCGGGAGAGACTTCACCGTCGACGGGCGCAGCCTGTTCGTCCGGTGCGACACTTTGCGCAAGATCTGACGCGGCTTCGACGGTCTTTTCGACGGTCTTTTCGGCGTTGTTGCGGCGCGGTTTGGCAGCGGGTTCTTCGGATGCGACGGCAGCCTGTGGGGCGACCTTGTTTTCGTCTTCGGTGGACTTCTTGTCGCGGCGGCGGCGACCGGCTTTGCCGCTCTCGGTTTCGGCGGCGCGTTCCGGGGTTCCGGGGCGTTCGTTGTTGCTGCCGCGCTCAGTGCGTTCGCTGCGCGCCCTGGGTTGCCGTTGCGGTTTGTCCTCGGCAGCGGACGCATCGCTGCGGCCAGGGCGGGTGTCGCGTTCGCCACGTTCACTGCGTTCGCGTTGTCCGCGCTCGTTGCGGCTGCTGCCATTGCGGCGTTCGCCGCCGCGACTGGCGCGTTCGCCGTGTCCGCGCGCTTCGCGGGCCGCCGGGGCGGGGGTTTCCCGCAGCGCCGGTTCGTCGTGGTGCGAGCTGCCGAGCAGGTCGCTGAACCAGCTCGTGAGGCGGGAGATGACGCCCGGTGTTGCGTGCGGCACGGCGTCAGGGGCGGAACGCGGTGCGGGAGCGGGCTGCGTGGGGCCGAGGCCCTTGACCACCGCTTCCTGGCGCGTAGCCTTGTCGCCATTGCGTCCGTTGCTGCTGGCGGAGTCTTCTTCGCCCGGTTGTTGCACCATCTGGTAGCTGGCGAGTTCGATGTCGTCCTGGTTGAGCTGGTCGTGGCGCAGGCGCGCGATTTCGTGCGCGGGAGTTTCCATGTGCCGGTTGGGCACAACGATGAGCTGTATTTTGTGGCGGTATTCGATGCGCGCGATATCCGTCCGCTTTTCGTTGAGCAGATAGGTGGCGACGTCGACCGGCGCTTGCAGGTGTACCGCGCCGGTGTTGTCCTTCATCGCTTCTTCTTCGATGATGCGCAGGATGTGCAGGGCCGAGGATTCGGTGCTGCGAATGTGACCGGTGCCGGTGCAGCGCGGGCAGGTGATGTAGCTGGTTTCGGCCAGCGCCGGGCGCAGGCGCTGGCGGGAAAGTTCGAGCAGGCCGAAGCGGCTGATCTTGCCGGCCTGTACGCGAGCGCGGTCGTGGTGCAGGGCGTCGCGCAGGCAGATTTCGACGTCGCTGCGGTTCCGGGACGATTCCATGTCGATGAAGTCGATGACGATGAGACCGCCCAGGTCGCGCAGGCGCAACTGACGGGCGATTTCCTCGGCGGCTTCGAGGTTGGTGCGCAGCGCGGTTTCCTCAATGTCGGCCCCTTTGGTGGCGCGGCCCGAGTTGACGTCGACGGCCACCAGCGCTTCAGTGTGGTCGATGACCACCGCGCCGCCAGAGGGAAGGTTCACCTGGCGGGAATAGGCCGATTCGATCTGGTGCTCGATCTGGAAACGCGAGAAAAGCGGCACGTCGTCGCTGTAACGCTTGATGCGATTGACGTTGCCCGGCATGACGCGATCCATGAACTGGCTTGCCTGCTCGTAGATGTCGTCGGTATCGACGAGGATTTCTCCGATGTCGGGCTGGAAGTAGTCGCGGATGGCGCGGATGACGAGGCTGCCTTCCTGGTAGATGAGAAAGGCGCCGCTTTGGTCGCGCGCCGCGCCTTCGATGGCCGTCCAGAGTTGCAGCAGGTAGTTGAGATCCCACTGCAATTCTTCGGGGCTGCGTCCAATGGCGGCGGTGCGCGCGATGAGGCTCATGCCCTGCGGCACTTCAAGCTCATCCATGGCTTCGCGCAGTTCGGTGCGTTCTTCGCCTTCGATACGGCGCGACACGCCACCGCCGTGCGGTTTGTTCGGCATCAGCACGAGGTAGCGCCCCGCGAGCGAGACGTAGGTGGTGAGCGCCGCGCCTTTGTTGCCGCGCTCGTCCTTCTCGACCTGAACGATCAGCTCCTGGCCTTCGCGCAACGCCTCACGGATGCTGGCGCGGCTGCCGGCGCCGGCCTGGAAACACGAATGGGAAATTTCCTTGAGGGGCAGAAAACCGTGTCGCTCCGCGCCATAGTCGACGAAAGCGGCTTCGAGACTGGGCTCGACGCGAGTGATGACCGCCTTATAGATGTTGCTCTTGCGTTCTTCCTTGTTGGCCGATTCGATATCGAGGTCGATCAGTTTCTGTCCGTCTACGATTGCGACGCGCAATTCCTCGGCCTGCGTCGCGTTGAAAAGCATTCGTTTCATTATGGGTCGTTCTCCCGCGCCAAAGGCATACGGGCAGGAACGACCAGCGCCATCGCGCTGATCCGGGGTTCAGGAGCGGTTGTATCGGGCTGCTTTCATCCGGCGATAATTCTTTGCTGTGATGGGTTGTCTGGTCGTTTTTCACTTGTTCCTGCCCCCAAGGCCGGATGGCGCCGATTTGCGGCGCTGGCCTCAGGCGGGCAGGAACATCTGATCCTGCTGACGTGTTGCGTGCTGCGCGTCTTGTATCCAGCCACGAAAGCTGGATGGGTGTGTCGGAAAATGTTTATGCGCTACCATCGCCGCCCTTCGGGGACATGGTTTGCGCGAGCGGTGGGCCGGGAGCGCGTACAGGCTCAATCGTCGTTCATGATTCATCGCCTTCTGGCGCATGGCATGGCGACCGCAACCGGCTTCAGCGGATGGGATTATATTCATGATGATGATGCAAGGCAAAACAATTACGGTACGGCACGAGCGGATCGACGAATCCTCCGCAGGGC
>JAITQD010000095.1 GCA_031289095.1 Azoarcus sp. | reverse complement strand
CGTGTCGCCGAAGACGGCGGCTATACCACGGCGGAGGACGACCCCTTCGAGATGCCGGTGGGCGAATCCATCCGCATTGGCGTGCCGCATGCGCTCGAAATCTCCGCGACCGACGCCGCCGCTTTTGGGCAGATATTCGCCGATTACGAACTGCTGCAACCCTTCGCCCAGATTGGCCGCGACACCTACGCGCTGACCGATGCGGAAAAGCAGGGCACAAAACTCGAACGCTGGAAAGACGTCAAGGTGCCGACCGGCCGCGTGCTCGGTCTGGTCAACAAAGGTTGGCGTCGCGGTACGGCGCAGGACGGCGGCGGCATCTGGTATTTTGCCAAACCGTTGGGTGATGGCTACGTCATCGAACTGTATCTCGACCCCGGCATCATCGTCGGCATGGTTGATGAATACCCCGAGCAGGAACTGGGCGAAGTGAAATACGGCCCACCCGCCGCCTGGGGCGAAATCCAGAAGGAGCGGAAATTCGCCGAACTCGACGACATCGCCGCGAGCGAGCTTATCCGGGATATGGAAGCGTTGAGAGCGTGAGGAAATCGCCCGGGACCTACGGGGAGATCAGTATGGCAAGCAGTGCCCGGTTTGACGATGCGCAAATACGAAACCCTGAGATGATCCAATGACGACCCACCACAAATCTCCGCCTCTCGCCACATCCGGCGCGACCTTCCAGCGTCCGCCCGCCGAAATTCTCCATGCCGACCAGCTTGCCCGCCTCGCTGCCGGGGACGGTGGCAACCCGCGTCCGCCCGGCTGGCGACTGAGCCTGACGGCGGCGCGCGCCTTCATCCTCGGCGATCCATCCCTCGACATCGCGCCCAAGATCGTTGCGCCCGTGGCGAGCATCGAACGTATGCTGGTGACGCTCGCCACCGGGCGCGGCCTGATGCTGGTGGGCGAGCCGGGCACGGCCAAGTCGATGCTTTCGGAACTCCTGGCAGCGGCGATTTCGGGTGTATCGACGCTCACCATTCAGGGCGGCGCGTCGATTACCGAAGACCAGATCAAGTACGGCTGGAACTATGCGCTGCTCATCAACGAAGGGCCGAGTCCGCGCGCGCTGGTGCCCGCGCCGCTCTACCGGGGCATGCAGGACGGCAAGGTGGTGCGCTTCGAGGAGATCACCCGCTCGCCGCTCGAAGTGCAGGATTGCCTGCTGGGCATGCTCTCCGATCGTGTCATGGCGGTGCCGGAACTCGCCGGTGAAGACGGCATGCTCTACGCGCGCGAAGGCTTCAACATCATCGCCACCGCCAACACCCGCGACCGCGGCGTCAACGAAATGAGCGCCGCGTTGAAACGCCGTTTCGATTTCGAGACGGTGTTCCCGATTCTGGACTACGAACGCGAACGGGCGTTGGTCGAAGAAGCGAGTGCGCGCCTGCTGGCGCAGAGCGGCATCCCCGTGACGCTGCCCGCGCCGGTGCTGGAACTTCTGGTGACCACCTTCCGCGACCTGCGCGGCGACGCCGGGAAGGGCAAGGACGGCGCGATGGATCGCCTGAACGCCGTGATGTCCACCGCCGAAGCGGTCAACGTCGCCCATGCTGTGGGCGTGCGCGCGTGGTTTCTGGAGCAGCGCAAAGGCTCGCCGCAAGATCTTGTCGACTGCATCGCTGGCACCGTGGTCAAGGACAACGACGACGACCGCGCCCGACTGCGCCGCTATTTCGAGCAGAAAGCGGGCAAGCGCCAGGGGGCGCACTGGCGGGAATACTACGAGGCGCGGCATCGCTTGCCGTGAGCGTTCTGAAAAAACCTCAACCTCTGATCCTCGGCGTCCGCCACCACAGTCCCGCCTGCGCGCGGCTGGTCGCCTCGCGCATCCGCGAACTGCGCCCAGCCTTCGTGCTCATCGAAGGGCCAGCCGATTTCAATGCACGCCTCGACGAATTCGCCCTGCCGCATCGTCTGCCCATCGCCATCTACAGCTATCTGGCGAGCGAGCACGCGCATTCCGGCTCGTGGTCGCCGTTCGCGGAGCACTCACCGGAATGGCAGGCGTTGCAAGCCGGGCGTGAAGTCCGCGCCGAAGTGCGTTTCATCGACCTGCCCGCCTGGCATGAAGCCTTTTCCAGCCTGGAAAACCGCTATGCCGACGTGACCGACGCCGAACACGAAGCGCGCGCGGATGCCTACGAATCCGCGCTGGCCGAGCGCGTCGCGGTGCAGGGCCGCGACGCGCTCTGGGATCACCTGTTCGAGGATGAGTCGGCGGACGACTTGCAGGAACGCCTGCATGCCTACTTCACCCGCTTGCGCGGCGACGACCCCGGTTCACTTGGCAATCAGGCGCGCGAGCGCATGATGGCTTCATGGATCGCCTGGGCGATGGCGCAGGCGCGGGGCGATGAGCGCGTGCTGGTGGTCTGCGGCGGCTACCATGCCCCGGCGTTGGCGCGCCTGTGGCCGACGCTGCCAGCGGATTTGCCGAAGACGGACGAACCCGTTGCCGGGGACGGCGCGGGCCGCCCGCGTTTCGGCTCCTACCTCGTCCCCTACACCTTCAAACGCCTCGATGCCTTTGCCGGTTATGCCTCGGGAATGCCTTCGCCAGCCTGGTACCAATGGGTATGGGAGCACGGCGGCGACGGCGCGGCGCGGCATGCCTTGCAACGGGTGCGCGAGCGCCTGCGCGAACAAAAGCTCGCCGCCTCCACCGCCGACCTGATGGCCTTGCACCTGCGCGCCCAGGGGCTGGCGCGCCTGCGTGCGCACGCAAAACCGCTGCGTTGCGACTGGCTCGACGCGCTTGCTGGCGCGCTGGTCAAGGATGCGCTGGACGCGCCGCTGCCGTGGAGCTATCGCGGCCCCTTGCGCCCCGGCACCGATCCCGTGCTGGTGCTGGCAATGGACGTGCTCGCGGGCGAGACCGCCGGACAACTGGCCCCCGGCACGCCGCAGCCGCCGCTGGTGTCGGCGGTGGAAGCTGAACTCGTAGCACTCGGCATCGAACTGGCCGGGACGCTTGAAATCGACCTTTTCAAGGACGCCGACCGCCAGAAAAGCCGCGTGCTGCACCGGCTCGCCATCCTGCGCCTGCCGGGCGTCCAGCGCAGCGCGGGCGCAAAGCTCGCCCTGTCGGGTTCCCGCAAAGAAAGCTGGCGGCTCTCCCGGCCTTTCGAGCAACAGGCCGCGCTGATCGAAGCCGGGGCCTGGGGCGCAACCCTGTTCGATGCCGCGCGCGCCCGGCTTGAAGACGAACTGCGACAAGCCGGAGGCCGCATCGCGCCACTGGCCGAAGGCCTCAACCGCGCCGCGTGGGCCGGGCTGGCTGCGCTTTCCGCTGCGCTGCTCGACGATCTCTCCCGCGCCATCGCCAACGAGCCGCGTTTTGAGGATTTGGCCCCGGCGCTCGGCATTCTGCACACCCTGCTGCGCCACGGCGCAGCATTGCAGATGGCCGATGCGCCCGTGCTGCGGGTGGTGATCGAAGCCGGTTTCGACCGCGCCCTGTGGTTGCTGGAACCGCCCGCCGCCATCGCCGCCGCCGATGTCGACGCGCACATCAAGGGCCATCTCGCCCTGCGCCAAATTGTCGCGGACGTTGGTGCGGAGACGGCGAACACCTTGAACACTGCTGTGCAAGCGCTGGCGATCGAACCCGAACGGGCGCTCGCCGTCTGGCGGCGCAAGGCAGCCGATGCCGCAAGCGCCCCGGTGAGCCGGGGCGCAGCCTTGGGCGCGGCGATGAGCCTCGCCGGGGGCAAAGAAGAAAGGGAAAAGACGCCCGACGCCGTGGCCGATGCCCTGGGTCTCCTGCAAACCTTGCCCGCGCTGGCGCTGGGCGACGCGCTGGCGGGCCTGCTCGCCCTGGCGCGCGAAGCGCTGCTGGTCGAACCGGCCTTCGCCACCGGCATGGACGCCACCCTTCAGGCGCTCGACAACGCCGATTTCGTTGGCGCGCTGCCGAGTCTGCGCGGCGCTTTCGGCTGGCTGCCAGCGCGGGAACGCGGCGCGCTGGCCGAGCAAATCCTGACGCTGCACGACGCGGCGCACCTGTCGCGGCGGGCCTTGACGGCGCATTTCAAGGACGATCTGACGCCAGAAGAAGTCGCCGCCGCGCAACGGGCGGAAGAAACCGCCGCACGCAGTCTGGCGGCGTGGGGCATCGCGGTGTGATCCATGGGCTTGCTGTCGTCCTTGCGCTGGATGGTGCTCGGGTCGAGCGGGCGCGACCTCACGTTCACCGTCGGCTTCAGCCAAGGCGGCGGCGACGGCCACAGCAACCCTTTTTTGCATTGTTGCATGTAACTACTAATGAAACTACAATAGCGACATGGAACTCGAATGGGATGCCGACAAGGCGGCACTGAACCTGCAAAAGCACGGCGTCTCTTTCGAGGATGCCATTCTCGTTTTTTACGACGCCGGGCGCATCGAAACCTATGATGGCCGCAAGGACTATAACGAAGATCGTTGGGCAACCATCGGCGCGGCCTACTCGGCTGTGCTGTACGTGGTCTACACGGTTCGGCGCGAGGAAACCATTCGCATTATTTCTGCGAGGAAAGCCAATGCAGACGAACGAAAAAAATACCGTGAAGCGAACCCTTGACCTGACGATGCGGCCAGCCATCGACGATGCGCAAAAGGCGCGGCTGGACGCAGTGGCGGCCATGCCGGATGAACTGATCGACTACACCGGCGCGCCTTATCTGCCGGGCGCTGCATGGGTGAAGGCGGTCAATTTACCGGATGCGAAGCACCAAATTACACTGCGCCTCGACGCGGATGTGTTGGACTTCTTCCGGCGCACCGGCAAGCGCTATCAAACGCGCATCAATGCCGTGCTTCGCGCCTACATGGAAGCACACCGGGCGCACGCGAAATAGCGAAATTATCAGGCGTCGTTTTTTGCCTTTCGCGGCGGTGCTTCGGGCGCAAAAAGCACCTGGATCAGGGCGAACGGACGCCCTTGCGCCAGCGAGCCGCGCCCTTCGACAGTCATCTGGGTTTCCATGTTACTAACGTTTGACATTACTAACGTCTCGCAATATTATTTATACATGATCAGATCGTTCAAAACCGAAGCAACCCGCATGATTTGGGAAGGCAGGTTTACCAGCCGTCTGCCAAATCAGATTCAAACCATCGCGCGCCGCAAGCTGCGGATGCTCAACAGCGTCCAGGGCATTGGCGATTTGCGTGCGCCTCCGTCAAACCGGCTGGAAACGCTCTCTGGCGACCGTGCGGGGCAATGGAGCATCCGTATAAACGATCAATGGCGCGTGTGTTTCACATGGCTGGACGGCGACGCCCTGAACGTCGAAATCTGTGACTATCACTGACAGGAGAAACCTGTGAGCAAACTGCCCAACATTCACCCCGGCGAAGTGCTTCTCGAAGAGTTCCTTATTCCCCTGGGGATCAGCCAATACCGCCTCGCCAAGGCTATTGGCGTGCCGCAGCCTCGCATTGGCGGCATCTGCGCGGGCCGCCGATCCATTACGGCGGATACCGCGCTACGGCTGGCGAAGGCGCTTGGCACCAGCCCTCGTTTCTGGCTGGGGCTTCAAGCCGACTACGACACGGAAGAAGCGCTCTCGAAGCATTCCGAAGCGCTCGACCACATTCACGCACTCACCGCCCCGCATCAAGAAGACACTACCGTGTAAGAAAAGCACCTGGATCAGGGCGAACGGTACTATTGGGCGTTTGCTTGGTTTGGTTTTTCATGACCTTCGATATTTCCTCTCCGCTGCAACGTTGGCGTCTGCTGCTTGGCGATGCCGCCGAGGCGGCTTGCGGCGGTCTGGCGGGGGATGCGCTGGCCGCCGATGCGGCGCTGGAATGGCTCTACGGTCGGGACGACGAGCGCGCGGAACGGGGGGAGCGGGGTGTGGGGCAGGGGGCGTCGCAACTCACGGTGCCGGACTGGATCAACGCCATTCATTCGCTTTTTCCGCAGGAAGTCATCGAACGCCTGGAGCGCGATGCCGTTGAGCGTTACGGCATCGACGAGGTAGTCACCAATCTTGACGTGCTCGAAAGAATCGAGCCGTCCGAATCTCTGCTGCGCGCGGTGCTGCACACCAAACACCTGATGAATCCGCAGGTGCTCGCCGCCGCGCGCCGGTTGGTGGCCGAGGTGGTGCGGCGGATCATGGAAAGGCTGGCCACCGAGGTTCGTCACGCCTTTTCCGGCACGCGCGACCGCAGACGGCGTTCGCGCTACCGGGTGGCGCGCAATTTTGATTTCAAACGCACCCTCGCCGCCAATCTGCGGCGCTGGCATCCCGAGCGCCAAAAGCTCTACGTCGAAACGCCGGTCTTCATCAGCCGCACGAAACGCCACGCCGAGCGCTGGGACATCATCCTGCTTATCGACCAGAGCGGTTCGATGGTCGATTCAGTGATCCACAGCGCGGTAATGGCCGCTTGCCTGTGGCATTTGCCCGGCATGTGCACCCACTTGGCGGCTTTCGATACGCAAGTGGTTGATTTAACGTCGGACGTTGCCGATCCGGTGGAACTGTTGATGAAGGTGCAACTCGGCGGCGGTACCGACATTGCCAGGGCGGTGGCCTGGGCGCAGACGCTTGTTGCCCATCCGGGCAGGACGGTCATGGTGCTGGTGAGCGATTTTTACGAAGGCGGCAGCGCCAGTGAACTGGTGCGGCGCGTCAAGGCGCTGGTCGAAGCCGGTGTCAAGGTGTTGGGTCTGGCCGCGCTGGACGCCGAGGCCAAGCCGTCCTACGACCGAGAACTCGCCGCGCGCCTGGTCAATGCCGGTGCGCATGTCGGCGCGATGACGCCGGGCCAGCTTGCCGTGTGGCTGGCGGAAAAAATGGAACAGGGCGGCTGAAAAAAGACAAATGAATCGCCGCGACGATCTTCTCGAACTGACGCCCAATGCCCTTGCAGCGCTGGCCAATGTTGGCTTTGTCAAGCGCGCGCAGAAAGACTTGGCAGCCGGGCGCGCCCCGGTGCTCGACGTCGCCGCCGACGGTGCTGTGGCGGCGCACTTTGCCGAAGAGGGCGTCCTGACCCGTCTGCCGCCTGGCTGCACCTTGCGCGATGCAGCCTGCAACTGCACGGCCAACGGGATGTGCCGTCATCGCGTCATGCTGGTGCTGGCGTATCAGGCAGCATTTGGCGAAACCGGCGAGGCAGGGGCGGACGGCGCGCCGCCCGGCGATGCGTTGTCCTCGTCCTTTTGGTCGCCTGCCGGTTTCGACGATGCGGCACTGGCCGCGAGCCTTGCGCCCTCGGTACTGGCGCAGGCCGAGGAACTGGCGAAGCCGCATCCGGTGATCGAAGTCATCGCCGCCGATGGCGATGCGCCGCCCATGGCGCGCCTGCCGATGGCGAGTGTCGTTTTCTATGCCCGTCACTCGCTGGCGCACGCGCGTTGCGACTGTGCCCAGGGCGGTGGTTGCGTCCACGTGGCGCTGGCGGTGTGGGCCTTCCGTCAGGCGGGCATGGGGAACGCGTCCGATGGCGCGCGCGCCACCGTGGCCGTGCGTTCGCCAAAGGATGAATGCGCCACGGGTGCCATGGGGCCGACGCAAGATGAGCGGGCCGGCGCGTTCATCGCGCGTTGCGGGGATCTGCTGTTCGGCCTGTGGCAGGACGGCGCGGCGCAGCCGCTGCTTGCGCTCGATGCGCGCTTGCAGGCGCTCCGCGAACAGGCGCGCGTCCTCGACTGGCGCTGGGTGGAAGATTCGTTCGACGAACTCGAACAATTATTGCGTGCGCTGCATGCGCGCAGCACCCGGTTCGAGCCGCAGCGGCTGCTCGCCGCCGTCGCCGGACTGTGGGCGCGCATCGAAGCGGCGAAGCATGCCGACAAGGCCGAAGAGGCCGAAGCGTCGCCGCTGCCAGCGCATCACCTCCTGGGGCTGGGGGTGAAGGGCGAAACACCGCTCGACCGCTTGCGCCTTGTCTCGCTGGGCGCTTCGCTGTGGGCCGACGAGGCGGACACGGAGGACGCGCAGGAAGGGGCGGATATCGTCTTCGCCGACCCTGACACCCAGACTGCGATGGTGCTGCAACGGCAGTGGCCGCGCGCCAAACCGGGCGATGCCGCGACCGCCGTGCGTGCGCGCCGGGTGGCGGGTGCGCCGTTGCACCAACTGGGCGCGGGGCAGGTCTTGACCGCTGCGGCGCAACGCCGCGCCAACGGCGTGCTCAACATTGGCGGCACGGCGAAACAGACCGGCGTGCTGCCCATGTCGCCCACGGCCTGGGATCAATTTTCCGAACCGCTACGCTGGCGGAGCATTGCGGAGTTGGCCCGCCACCTCGCCACCTTGCCGCCGGATTTCGTGCAGCCGCGCCACGTCGCAGGCGCGGTGCGGATATTGGCGGCGGAGACGCTCATCGTGCGCGACGTGTGTTGGGATGCGGCGGCGCAGGTACTGCATGCCGACTTGCGGGAGGCCATCGCCGGGGAAAATGCCGAGTCCGAGTCCGCATCCGTGCTGCATCTTGCGCTGGCGCATCGCGCCGCGACGCCGCATGCCGTGGATGCGCTCGCTGGTGTGCTCGCCGGGGAGTGGGGCGTTCTGCGCGCCGTCGCCGGCCCGGTGCATCTCGTTGCGGGCGTCCCCTGGATGCAGCCTTTGGCGCTACTGACCGGACAGCGCGCCGTCGTGCCCCAGCTAGAAGCCGCGCCCGAGCGGCCCATGGCCTTGCCGCAAGGCTTCCTTATTCCGGCGCAAGGCTGGCGCGCCCTTCTGGACGATAACCTGACCTGGCTGACGCACCGGTTGCGGCAAGGATTGCGTCACCAGTCCGGCGATTTCGTGCGGCAAATCGTGGAACGCAGCGCGAACCTAGACGGCGCAGGGCTGCGGCGCGCGGCGCATCTACTGAGCGATGCGGGCGAACACTGGCGGCGCGGCGAGCAAAACGAGGCGCTGGCCGCGCTCTCGAAGCTGACGCTGCTGGCGACGGAACTGGCCAACCCAAAAGAGGACATCCCGTATTGGCGGCGGCAGGTGGCAGCGTAGGCGGCATTGCAAGCACGATATGCAAGCAAGAATGGTTGTCAAGCAGTGTGATGTAATTTCCTGATTTCGCCGGGCAGCGCAGAAGGTCTTCTGCGCGTCACAGTCACAGGCCGGTGTGTTCGTCGTCGTCCGTGATCCGTTCTTTGTACCGGCGCAACAGAAAGCGTCCAGGGGCCATCGCCTCCACCAGCTCGCGTTCGATCGGCAAGGGGTCGCCCTCGATGCGCGCCGCCAGCGTTTCGCCGATCAGCGTCGCCCAGGCCAGCCCGCGCGCCCCGAAACCGGAAATCGCGTACAACCCGGCATGGTGGGGCAGGGTGGCGAGCGAGGCGGGCGGCGTGACGGCGGCGACGGCGGGGATTGCACCGGCCATCGGCAGGCGGTCGGGCGACACCGGACGGAATCCCACCCGTCCGTCGAGGCGGGCGGCGTCGAGGTCGGCGGTATAGCCAGGTAGCAGGGCTTCCAGTTTGGCGAGATTCGCCTGTTGATCCGCGAGGCGCAGGGCGGTATCGGCATCATTGACATCGAAACTGGCCCCGGCGCAGCGCCGCCCGTCGACATCAGGCGTGACGTAGCCGCCACAGCAGACCACGATGCGCGGGGCGCTCGCCGCCGTCGCCGGCAATTCGCTCACCTGGCCGCGCGCAGCGATGACCGGCAGGGGCGCGGCCTGGGCGAAATTCCGCAATCCCACCCCGGCGGCGAGAATCATCACCGGCGCGGCGGCAATGGTGTCGCCGCGCTCGTCGAGCGCCGTCCAGTCTTCGCCGCGCCGCTCGATGCGGGCGACGTGTCGCGCCCAGTGCGCCCGGATGCGTTGCGGATGCGCGGCGAGATTGGCCGCGCACAGGCTGTGGGGCTGCACCCAGCCGCAGCCGGGAAAATACCAGCCACCGCGCGCCACGCGCCAGCCGATGAGTGCGCCCGCTTCCCCGGCGTCGGCATGGCGCAGCAATTCGGGCGGATGCGCGAGATGTTCCACCGCCGCCCGCATCTTGTCTTCCTGCGTCGTGTCGCGCGCCAGATGCAGTACACCGCAGGCCGCCGCGCGCAACGGCCCGCCCGCCGCCATCGTCCTGTCGATGTGCCGCCAGCCGTAAAGCGCGCCCATGCGGGTCAGGCG
>JAITQD010000053.1 GCA_031289095.1 Azoarcus sp. | reverse complement strand
CAATTTGGGCCAGTAATCCTTGGCCAGCGCCAGATCGAAGTTGACGCGGGTGGCGACGTTTTGAATGGACTTGTCGGGATTCGCCCGAATTTCCGCATCCGCCGCGATCAATGCCTGCACCGCCTTATGCAGAAGTTCGGGCTTCTGATCGATGGTGGACTGCAAGGTGATGACCGCCGAGATACCCTTGTAAAGACCGGGGGATTCAACAGCGTGCAATTTTCCTTTGCCTAACGCCAGCGCTTGCGAAATGTGCGGCTCGCTCCAAATAAAGCCGTCAAGCGTGCCGTTGACCGTGGCGGTGACGAAATCCGAAGGCGTCAGGCTGATCGCCTGAATATCGGAAAACTTCAGTTTGACGGAATCCAGCAGCTTGGAAAGATAATAATGCGCGTTTGTGCCCTGCGAGTAACCGATGCGTTTCCCCTTGATGTCCTTCGGCGTCTGGATGCTCTGGTTGGCGACCAGCAGGAAGGGTTCATAGGCTTGTCCGCCGCCGTTATGCAGCGTGGCGATGACGCGAACAGGCAAACCGTTGAGGTTGGAAAACACAACTGGCGTTTCGGCTGCCGTACCGAAAGTGACGCGACCGCCGACAAGCGCGTCCAACACCAGGCGTCCGCTCGGGAAAATCACGGACTCGGCTTCCAGTCCTTGTTTTTGCCAAAGTTTTTCGGTATCGGCAATGAAAAATTGCGCCCAAGTGACCGCCAAACCTTCTCCGATGACAACGGGTTCAGCGGCTCTGGCGGGAGTGGTCAGGGAAGCCGCGAAGGCGAAACCGGCAATAATGCCAATCCCGCAACGAAATAATGTACGTGAAAACGTGGAAGACATGGAATGATCCTTCGTTGAAAATAAAAGAAAGCGTTGAGTAGTGGTTCCAAAAATCAGCGCACCGTGTCGGTGACGGCAAACGGAAACCGGCGCTCATAGGCGCGCGCGGCGCGCAAGACCAGATCGTCCCGATGGTGCGGCCCGACGATCTGCAAACCGACCGGCAATCCGTCTGCGGTAAATCCGATGGGGATCGAGGCGGCAGGCTGCTGCGACAGGTTGAACGGATAGGTGAACGGAGAAGTCCCCGAGCGCGGATTCTGGATTCCCAGTTCGACCAAGGGCGCGGCCATGGCCGTCGTCGGCGTCAATAGAAGATCCCATTTCCCGAAAAAAAGGTGCAAGGCGCGCGCAAAAGCCTCACGGGCCTGCACTGCGGCAAGGTAACGCGTGGTGCCGATTTGCCGTCCTTGTTCGGCGACTTCCTGCAAACCGGTTTCGGCCAGCGAGAGGCGATCCTGTGGCAGTGTTTCAAAAAGCCGCGCGACCGCCGCGCCGGACAGGACGCGATAAATGTCGAGCAAGGGATCTTCGATGGGGGGCGTGATCTGTTCAATGTTCGCCCCCAGTTCGTCAAAACCCTTGATGGCCTTGGCGACGAGTTTGCCGATTTCCGGATCGACCTTGGCATAACCCAGATCGGGACTGAAGGCGATATGCAAACCCGCGATGCCTTGTTCGATACCGAGACGCCAGTCTCGATTGTCATGGGGGAGCGCGTGAAAATCGCGCGCGTCAGGGCGGGCGATGGCATTCAGCAGCAATGCGGTGTCGCGTACCGTGCGCGTAATCGGCGAGACGTGGAAAAGCGTTCCCGTATGCGCGGCGGGGTAAGCCGCCACGCGCCCAAATGAAGGTTTGAATCCGAAAACGCCGCTATAAGCGGCAGGCAGCCGGGTAGAGCCGCCGCCGTCGGAGGCTACGTGCAGCGGCCCGAAACCGATGGCGGCCGCCGTCGCCGAACCGCCGCTGCTTCCCCCCGGTGTGTGCGTCGAGCACCAGGGATTGCGCGTGATGCCGGTGAGCGGACTATCGCCGAAGGGTTTCCATCCGAATTCGGCGGTCGTCGTCTTGCCCAATAAAATAGCGCCATGCTCCCGCAAACGCGCGACTGCGGGTGAATCCTCGTTCCAATCCTGATCCGGATTGACGACCCGGCTACCACGCAAGGTGGGCCAGCCTTTGGCGAGGAGCAAATCCTTGATGGTCACGGGAATGCCATCGAGTTCACTCAATTGCGTTCCGGTATGCCAACGTTGTTCTGATTGGCGCGCGGCATCGAGCACCGCGCCGGTATCCAGAAAGGTGAAGGCGTTCAGGACAGGATTGTGGACGTCGATGTGTTCGAGAATCGCCCGCGCCGTTTCCACGGGAGAAAGCTTGTGCTGGCGATAAAGCACGGAAAGCTCCTCGGCGCTGTATTGGCTCAGGGCCGGCGCCGTGACAGGCTTGTCTGCCTTCTTCGCAGTAACGGTATTCATATCCAAGTGCTTTTTCATTGACGGGATGCAATGAAGTTAATGAAGACGCAGCGACAAGCAAACGGAAAATATTTCATATACTTACCAGTTGTTATGACATGTTGTCGGTTTTGGGGGGCGTCTCGCCCGGACAAGGAAACGCCGCCAGCCTGTTCACCGGATGGACTCATGCCAGCGGCCCTTCGCAAGGAAACTGGGTTCCTGCCGAGGGTGAGGTGTTGCGGCGCTTGCTGGTAGTGCTGCGAGAGGACGGCGTGGACATCCGGGACATCTCGGTCACCACGCCCTTCAAGGCGGTGCGAGACCATCTGCCGCGTCTGGGCTGTTTCAGAACCCAATCTGCTCAATGTCGCTGCGGGCGAAGCGGCGTTTTTATGTCATTGATGATGCCGCGAACCGTGTCTTACAAAAGGTCTGTCCGCAGCCAGGCGTCGAGTTGCGCCAGGCGCTCCGGGGTGCCGACATCTACCCAGCGACCGCGGTAATGTTCGCCGCTGACGCGGTCGTCGGCCATCGCCGCCCGCAGTTGCGGCGCGAGGCGGGCAGGGCGTCCGGCTTCGAGATGGGCGAAAAGCGCGGGATGGTAGGCGGCAATGCCGGAGAAGGTCAGGCGCGGTTCTTCGTCGCCGCGAACGCGCCCATCTCTGAGGGCGAAGTCGCCCTTGGGGTTGTGGTCGGGGTTGTCGATGAGGAGCAGGTGGGCGAGGTCGCCGCCAGGATGCAGGTGCGCGGCGATCGAGGCCAGCGGCGCGAAGTCGGCGTCGCAAAAGACGTCGCCGTTGATGACGAGAAAAGGGGCGTCGCCCAGGAACTGCATGGCCTGGCGGATGCCGCCAGCGGTTTCCAGCGCCCCCGGCGGTTCGGGCGACCAGCGGATGTTTACGCCGAAGGCGTGGCCGTCGCCGAGCGCCGCTTCGAGCATGTGGCCGAGGTGGGCGTGGTTGATGACCAGATCGGTGACGCCAATGGCGGCAAGACGTTCGATGTGCCGCACGATCAGCGGTTTGCCGCCGACGGCGAGCAGCGGTTTCGGACAATGGTCGGTGAGCGGACGCATGCGTTCGCCGCGACCGGCGGCAAGGATCATCGCTTTCATCGTCACGCTACCCATGAAGTGAGCCAGAACAGGGCCGCCGCCAGCAGCATGGCGACGGGGAAGGTCAGCACCCAGGCGAGCAGGATGGCTTTGATGGTGTTGAAGTGCAGGCCGCTGCGGTTGGCGACCATGGCGCCGGCGACGCCCGAGGAAAGGACGTGCGTCGTCGAGACCGGTAGGCTGTAGAGGTTGGCGACGCCGATCGCCAGGGCGGCGGTGATCTGGGCGCTCATGCCTTGGGCGTAGGTCATGCCTTGTTTGCCGATGCGTTCGCCCACGGTGAGCACCACGCGTCGCCAGCCCACGACGGTGCCGAGGCCGAGCGCCGTGGCGATGGCGAAGATGACCCAGATTGGGGCGTATTCGGTGGTGATGGTGAGGTCTTTGCGCAGGCGGTTGAGGTCGGCTTTTTCCTGCGGGTCGAGTTCGGCGAGTTTACTGACCTGGCGGGCCATGTCGTCGAGGCAGAGGAGGTCGCGCCGAACCTGCACGCGCTGCCCGGCGTCCAGATCGGTGTAGCGGTCGATGTCTTTCAGGTTCTGCATGAGGTTCTGAATTGTTTCCGTGGTGCGGGCAATTTCACAACGATAGGGCTTGGATGGGGCGTCAGTCTGGGTTTGCGGTGGGTGGGCGGCTTCGCCCAGTTTGTTCTGGTTGTGCTGGTAGAAGTGCTGTATGTGCTTGGCGGCGTCGCGGGTGCGCTCGATCTGGTACGGACTGGCGCGCAGGTCGAGCACATAGTGCGTGGGAACAAAGCAGATCAGTACCAGCATGATGAGACCGACGCCTTTTTGCCCGTCGTTGGAGCCATGCACGAAACTGACTGCGATGGCGGAAAGCACGAGCACGAGACGGCTCCAGAACGGCGGTTTTTTGCGGATCTTGAAATCCATGCGCACTTCCGGTGTGGCGTGGATTTTGGGAACGGCGTGCATCCGCGAGATGGGGCGCCAGCGTTTCATGGCGAGCAGGAGCAGCCCGGCAACCACGAATCCCGCCAACGGCGAGAGGATCAGCGACAGAACGATGTCGAGCGCCTTCTGCCAGTT
>JAITQD010000065.1 GCA_031289095.1 Azoarcus sp. | reverse complement strand
CGACGAGGAAGCGCAGGCTCCCGTGTCGTCAACGCCAAAGGCCAAGCCCAAGGCGAAGCCGCACGACCCGCGCGATCCCCTGGTCGACACCACGCCGTTCGGCAACGAACCCGCCCCCGCCTCCCCCGAGACCGAGGCCGACGCGGGCGACGTGGCGCTGTTCGGTGTGCTCTGGCCGCTCGGCGAAATCGTCAAGCTCGACGCCACGCTGGATCGGCGCAGCTTGCGTTCCCAGCGCGACCGCCTCGGCGCACTGGGGTATTCCTTCGATCCCTTGTCCCAGGACTGGCACCGCGCCAGCGCCTGATTTTTCTTCTCTGCTTCGCCTGTTCCAGAAGCCCCGTTCGCGGGGCTTTTTTCTTATTTCGGTCGCTCATTTTTTTCTTCCGCAAGTGGACGGCGCCCTGCGGGGCGAGGCCGTCCCGCTTTTTCCGCAAAGGACTTCCACCATGTCTGGTTCTCTCATTGCTCCCGTTTCTCCCAAGCCGCTGTATCGCATCGATGAATGTCCCGATCTGATGGCCGACGCCTGCGTCGGCGACGAGCACGGCACGCTGGTCTTCCTGTCCCTCTGGGCGCGCGACACTGCCGTCCAGGCGTTTCTGGCTCGGCTGACCCTCGGGCGCGACGAACAGGGACTGGAACAGTTCCATCTCGTCACCGAGGCCGATGCTTCGTTCCAAGTCTTCGTCGGCAAGGTCGAACGCCTGGAGAAACGCAGTACCCGTGTCTACCGCCGCACGCTGTTTGGTTCACTTACCAACGTCTGGCTGTTCGAGCGGCGCTGCATCACCCCCGATCAGGCCAA
Organism: Azoarcus sp.; assembly: GCA_031289095.1. Lineage (GTDB taxonomy): Bacteria > Pseudomonadota > Gammaproteobacteria > Burkholderiales > Rhodocyclaceae > WRNU01. Next base: position 13,136 of record JAITQD010000065.1, on the reverse strand, counting down.
CGCCAGCGCGCTGGCGCTCCTGCCAAAGGATTCCGCTCACCGGCTCGACCGGCTGTGGCGGCTGGTGCGGGACACCTGTCCGTTGCCCTTGCTCGATCACTGGCGCGACACCGTGCTGGCGATTCTGCAAGCACGCGCGATGCTGACCGATCTTCCTCTGGCCCTTGGGCCGCTGGAAGGCTATCGGCTGGCGATCGACGTGCCGGTACTGACGCAGGCGTTGGGCGAGTTGATCCGCAAGGACGCGCTGACCGCCGACGTTTTTGCCGACCGGGCGGTTTCCTTGTGGCTCAAGGCGGCATGATTTTTGTCTTTTTTCTTTTCATCTTTACGCTCAGGAGAACGCCATGGCCCTCATGTTTCCGCGCCTTGCGCGCAATTTCATCAAGAACGGCTATTTCCCCACCGACGAGCCGACGCTCGAACGGGCTCTTTGCGCACTGACGCCCGGCGACGGGCCGATGTGCATCCTCGATCCCTGCGCTGGCGAAGGCGTGGCGATTGCCGAAGCCGCCCACACCCTCGGGCGCGGCGAGGTCAAGGTCAAGGCCTTCGCCGTCGAGTACGACGCCGAACGCGCGCGTCATGCCCGGCCACTCGTCGATCGCTGCATTCATGGCGACCTGATGGATACGCTGATCAGCCGGCAGTGTTTTGGTCTGCTCTGGCTCAACCCGCCCTACGGCGATTTGACCAGGGACGTCAACGGCAACATCGGCTATCAAGGCCAGGGCCGCGCCCGACTGGAGAAGCTGTTCTACCAGAAGACCTTACCGCTGCTGCAATACGACGGCGTGCTGATCTTCATCATCCCGTCCTACGTGCTCGACGCCGAATTGACCGGCTGGCTGACGCGCCACTTCACCGAACTGCGCATCTACCGCGCGGTGGAGACGCAGTTCAAGCAGGTCGTGATCTTTGGCCGCCGGGTTCGCCAGCGCGACCAGACGTCGGATTCGGTCAAGGCCACGCGCGGTCTGCTGCTGCAAATCGGACAGGGGGACGCCGACGCCGAGGAACTGCCGCTCGAATGGCCGTTCCCGCCGTACACCGTCCCCGCCAGCCCGACCGAGCCGGAGCACTTTTATCGCGTGACCCTGGAAGCCGAACAGTTCGCCGATGAGCTCGGTCGGCTGCAAGGCTTGTGGCCGTCGCTCGACACCCACCTGGGCGCCGCGCAACAGTCATTGCGCCCTCCGGCGCGGGCCTTGTCGCCCTGGCATCTCGCCCTGGCCCTAGCTGCGGGCGCGATTTCCGGCGTGGTGAAGTCCAAGACCGGGCGCGTGCTGGCCATCAAAGGCAATACTCACAAGGAGAAGACACGCCAGACCGAGTACGCCGAACGCGAGGACGGTTCCGTGTCGGAAATACACATTTTTACCGACAAGTTCGTCCCCGTGATCCACGCCTGGGACATGACGCCCGGCTCGCCGACACGCGGCGAGGTGTTGACCCTCCACTGATCGTTCTTTTCTGACGGTTCGCCGTTTTTGTTTTCATGTTTCTTTCTTTCACCCACCGGGGTCGTGTCGCCCCGTGGGGGACGCCATGGCCCCGCGTTCATCAAGGAGCTTCACCATGGTATCGACTGTTCTCAAACCGCGTTTCAAGCCGGGGCAGGTGGTCATGACGTCCGGCATCGCCGAACGGGTTCAACAGGGCTTGCTCAATCCCTTGTCCTACCTCGCCCGTCACCTTGGCGGCGACTGGGGCGATCTTTGTGAGGACGACCGGCGCCAGAACAACGCCGCGCTGAAATCCGGCAAGGATCGTCTGTTCTCGTCTTATCCAGTCACCCCCGACCTGAAGCTGTGGATCATCACTGAATGGGATCGCAGCGTCACGACGCTGCTCTTGCCCGACGAGTATTGATGCCCGGCGTTTTTTCTTTCTTTCATCCCCTTGGGGGTTGTATCGCCCCGATGGGGACGGTGCGACCCCTTTTTTTAAGGCGTCTCACCATGACCTACGATTCTGAAACCATCGCGCCTGAAGAGGCTGCTGGAGCAGGAAGGCTTCAAGGTGGCGGTACTGCGCGCGAGCGTGGAGGCCGCCCGCCGCGAGGACTGGATCGCCGAGCAGCTGGATCGGGGAATTGATGTGCTCGTCACCAATCCGGAATTGGTCAAGACCGGGCTGGATTTGCTGGCGTTTCCGACGATCGTGTTCCTCACCACGGGCTATAACGTGTATTCCTTACAACAGGCCGCCCGGCGCTCATGGCGCATCGGGCAGAAACAGCCGGTGAAGGTGATCTATCTCGGTTACGCCAATTCTTCGCAGATGACTTGCCTGGCATTGATGGCCAAGAAGATCATGGTCTCGCAATCCACTTCAGGTGACGTGCCTGAATCGGGACTCGATGTTCTGAATCAGGATGGCGACTCGGTGGAGGTGGCCCTCGCCCGGCAGCTCGTCGCGGGTTGATATGTGTTCCTGTGCTGGCGATCCATTTCGGGTCGCCGGCCTTTTTTTACTCACCCGAAAGGAGATCATCCTGAATCGCGCGTGACGGCGCGAAACCTGGCCGCGGCGCGGGCAGATTGAAATCGGTCTTTTTTGAATCCGATTTCTCGTTGCCGCTGGCGATTCCGTTTGCGAGCATTGCGAACTGGCGGCGCTCTATTCTGGGTGTTTCCGTGATGTTCGACGGGCAAGACCCTTCTATCCATTCTTTTTATGCGTAATGTCCTTGCCATCAGCAATGGCGGCAGCCAACGTCCAAAAATACTCTGGCGCAAGGAGAACAAGATGGCCGGCGTTGAAAAACTTTCTGCTTCCCGTGTTGCCCGTATCTCGAAACCCGGCAAATATGGCGATGGGAAAGGACTTTATTTACAGGTGACAAAGAATATGAGCAAAAGCTGGGTGTTTCGCTATGAAATGAACGGCGCCGAGCACTATATGGGACTCGGCCCGCTGCACACAGTCAACATAGACAACGCGCGCGAAGAAGCCCGCAAGGCCCGTACCTGTATCGCCAGAGGAATAGACCCGTTGCGGGAAAGGGCGTTAGTCGCCGCGCAAAACAAGTCAATGAACACGAACCGCAAAACGTTCGACGACTGCGCAGCCCAGTATATTGAAAATCACAAAAAAGGTTGGAAAAGCGAAAAACATCAGAAACAATGGGAATATTCTTTGCGAACCTATGTTTCTCCACGCTTTGGAAAGATCAATGTGTGCGATATAACGACATCGCACGTATTGAAAGTGCTGGAACCGATATGGGCCACGAAAACAGAAACGGCGGCCCGTCTGCGGGAACGCATCGAGCGCATTTTGTCCTGGGCCGCAACGTTGGGATACCGCGATGCGGAGAATCCCGCGCGCTGGGACGGACACCTGCAAGAGTTGTTGCCGCCGCCCGCCCGGGTCAAGCCCGTCCGGCATCATCCCTCGATGTCGTACCACGAGATCGGCGCGTTTTTCAGCCGCCTCGGCAACGAACGGGGCGTCGCCGCGCGGGCGTTGCAATTCGTGATCCTGACCGCGTGCCGCACTTCCGAGGCGCAGGCCGCCACATGGCAGGAAATCGACCTCGCACAACGCCTCTGGGTCATTCCTGCCGCACGGATGAAGTGTGGGCGGCAGCATAGAATCCCGCTGGCCGACGCCGCGCTGTCGATTCTCGATTCATTGCAGGGGGCGCACCCGGAATGGGTCTTTCCGGGGGGCAGAGGCCGACCGCTCCATGGCTCCGCCATGCTTGACGTATTGAGACGGATGAATCGCGGCGATGTGACCGTACATGGCTTCCGTTCGAGTTTTCGCATCTGGGCGGCAGAGCGGACGGCGTACCCCAGGGAAATTCTGGAACTGGCGCTGGCGCACAGGCAGGGAACGCAGGTCGAAGAAGCCTACCAGCGATCCGATCTGGCCGAGCGCCGCCGGGCGTTGATGCTGGATTGGGCCGCATGGTGCGCAACGATTCAGTCCCCGCCTGAAATGTAACGCAGAGGATTCAGGCGGCGGTGTTCCCGTCAAGATCCAGCACTTCCGACTTCGTACGCCGGTTTTCCGCGCAGTAGCGGGCAAGCATTTGTTCGAGACGGAGCGGCAAGCATCGGCGTCGGAAACGGCGGAGCGAGCTTGCCGACAGCCAGCACGGCGATGGGGTCGCCACGTCGTGTGCTGATCCCCGACCGTAAAGCGCAACGCGAGGAAAATCAGACGTCGCGGCGCAGGGGGAGTATGCGTTAATGCGTTGATTTTTCGCTTGTTACTGGCCGTCAGCGAGATCAATCACGCCCAGCGGGATGAGCGTCTCTGATCCCGGAGGAAGAGCGATTACCGTCATGGCATTAGTAAATATTAAACGCTGTTGGAAACATTCAAGCTACAAAATCACGCGACTATTATTTATGGTACATGAAGGAAAGCATTTATTGCTGTTATCTGTGAAATATCACCCATATTTTTAGAATTTATACAATTTGCACAATCAATATTCCGTACGGAACGCTTGTCTGGCCGGGGATCACGCCGGGGATCACGCCGGGGATCGGGGGGCAAAATTTCGATCTTTCAGGGTTCTCGGTGTTGCCGCTGAAGGCTTTCCGGCAAAAACCGGGAGGAGAGACGCTCATCCCGCACAGGTGCGCCCGATGATACGGGAATCGTTCGGGCTGCCAGCGGGGACAAGGCTTCAGGAGTTTGAAGTCCTCTCCGTCCTGGGCGGCGGTGCGGTGAGCCTTGTATACAAGGCGTATGACCGCGATCTGCACCGCCATGCCGCGCTCAAGGAATACCTGCCGACGGCGCTCGCCCGCCGGGGCGGGCAACGCCAACTGGAAATCGCCGCCGGCAAGCAGGATCTGTTCGAACAAGGATTGCGGCGCTTCATCGCTGAAGCGCACATCATGACGCGGTTCGACCATCCTGTCTTGCGCAAGGCCTGGCGTCTGTTCAGGGAAAACGGCACGGCCTATTTTGCCATGCCGTATTACGAAGGCATAACGTTGCGCAAAAAGGTGCATGACGACTACCGCGCGAAAAGCCTGGGCGAGCTGCTGACGATCATTCTGCCGGTACTGGAGGGGCTGTCGCTGCTCCATCGGGCCGGTTATTGCCACTTCGGAATCTCGCCCGACGACATCCTGATCCAGAGCGGCGACGCGCCGGTATTGCTCGATTTCGGCGCGGCGCGGCGGCCCGGTGAAAACCAGGAAGATCGCGCCGTCACCGAGCTTTCGCCGGGCTTCGCCGCGCCGGAGCAATATGAAAGTGACAGCGCCCGTCTGGGGGCGTGGTCGGACATCTACTCGCTGGCAGCGGTCATTTACTACATTGTGAGCGGGATCGTCCCAGACGTTGCGATTTCACGTCTCTCGCACGATTCGCTCAGACCGTTGGCGAGCTTCGCCACGCCCGAGTTACCCGCCAGCCTGCTGACGGTCATTGACCGGGGGCTGACGGTTGCGCCGCAAGCGCGCCTCCAGAGCATTGCCGAATTTGTGCGTTCGCTGGACGCCGCCCTGTCGGGTTTGGCGTACCCCGGTGCCGACGTCATCATGCGGGCGGACGCGACCGTCTCGGCGTTTTCGCCGGCAATCAAAAAAATTCTTCGCTCCGCTTGGGCGTTGCGCGATCAATCCGATGCGGGGCAGTCAGAATCATGAAAAGGTGGCTGAAAAATCCCACGGTCGCGTCGGCGTCCGGGTTCCTGATCCTGATCGCGCTGATCTGGCTGATCGGCCCCTACGTGGGGCTGGCGGAAGTGGAATCGCGCCTGAAGGGGATCGCGGGCGTGATGCTGTTGTGGGTGCTCACGCTGCTCGTGGGGCAGATGTTCGCCAGCCGCGCCGGACGGCTGCTCGAAAAAATGCTTCGCCGCCAGGCCGACGACGCCGTAATGAGCGCGGCGGCCGAGCGCCGCGCCAGCGTCAAACTGCTGCGCGAACAGCTATTGACGGCTATCCGTACCCTTGAGAAATCGAAGCTCGGCAAGGCGCGGGGGAGCGCCGCGCTCTACGAACTGCCCTGGTACATGATCATTGGGCACCCGGCGGCGGGCAAAAGCACCGCGCTCCTGCAATCCGGGCTGACCTTCCCGTTCAGCGACCAGCACAGCGTGGCCGTCCAAGGCATCGGGGGCACCAAAAACTGCGACTGGTTCTTCTCCAGCGAGGGCGTGCTGCTCGACACCGCCGGGCGTTACGCCACCGAATCCGAAGATAAAAGCGAGTGGCTAGGTTTTCTCAATCTTCTGAAACGTTACCGCAGCAAAGCGCCGGTCAACGGCATCCTGGTGGCGACGAGCCTGCCCGAACTGGTGCAACATCGCACGGAGAGCTTCGCCCACTACGCCCGGCAGATCCGCGAGCGGATTCACGAAATCGAGCACGTTTTCGGACTGCGGCCACCGATTTATCTTCTTTTTACTAAGCTCGATCTCCTGGGCGGCTTCGCGCAATTTTTCGCGGATGCTGGCGAAGAAGATCGCGCCCGCGTCTGGGGCGCGACGTTTCCCCACGAACAGGAGACCGGGTTCGACCCCCGGCGCGCAGTCAGCGGAGAATGCGAACTGCTCTACCGGGGACTCCGCCGGATCGGCGAAGAAAAACTCAGCCTTGCGCGCGGCGCAAACGCGAAGCCGGCGCTCTTTGCCTTTCCGCTCGAATTCCATGCGCTCACGGAGAGCGTTTGCCGTTTCGTCGAACTGTTGTACGAAGACGATCCATATCACACCAAGCCGCTTTTGCGCGGCCTCTATTTTACCAGCGCCGTGCAACATGGCGAACCGCACATTGCCGCCGCTTCACGGGTATCGAACCGGTTTGACCTGTCCCGCAACGGATTCGAGACCCGCCAGACGGCGGCCGCGCACGGCTACTTTTTACGCGACCTGTTCCGGGACGTCCTGTTCGCCGATCAAAGTCTGATCCTGCGGCAAACCCGGCCGCGTATCAACCGTCTGCGTCTGGCGAGCATGGCGGCGGGACTGGCGGCGCTGGCTGGCGCCGCCGGTGCGCTGACCCTGTCCTACAAAGACAACCGCGCGGCGATCGTCGTTGCGGGCGGCGAACGGGCCAGCGCCCTCAGCGCTTTCGCCGCCGAACCGCTTGCCGACAAACTGGGCGCGCTTGCGCGCCTGCAACGGCGTCTCGAACAATTGCAGCAATACCGCGCTGGCGGGCATCCCTGGCGGATGGGCGCGGGGCTGTACCAAGGAAAAAAACTGGAAACGGCGCTCCGCAAGCAGTATTTCGACGGTCTGCGCACCGTCATGCTGGCGCCCGTGCGCGACCGTCTGGAGACCGCGCTGGAGCCATGGGGGCAAGCGCCGCATCGTGACGCCGCACCGGCCAGCAGCGAAGACGGCTACGCGGCGCTCAAAACCTACCTGATGCTGGGATCGCGCCCGAGGCTGGAAGCCGCCTGGCTCTCGGCATGGATCCCCCAAGCCTGGGGGCCCTGGCTCGAAGCGCAACAGGTTCCAGCCGAATCGGTCGGGCACGGCGATGCGGACAGCGCGGTAACGTTCTACCTCTCCCAGCTTGGCGCGCCGGATTTGCCGCTGATCGACAACGACGAAGCCCTTGTCGACCAGTCCCGCAAGACGCTGCGTCACGCGATGACCCGGCAGCCCGCCGGGGAGCGGATTTACGCCGAACTCAAAAGCCGCGCCAACGCCAAATTTCCCTCGCTCACCGTCGACTACATCCTCAATGGCAAAGATGCCGGCATCCTGACCGGACGCGCCGAAGTGGCGGGCGCGTTCACGCGCGAAGCGTGGGACAAATACATGAAAAACGCCATCCTCGAAGCAAGCCGGGGCAGCATCGAGAGCGAAGACTGGGTACTGTCCGTAGCGGCGTTGGACAATGCGGCGCCGGACGCCGACGCCGCCCGGAACCAGTCCGGACTGGAAGCGCTGTATCGCGCCGACTACCTCCAGGCGTGGATGACGTTCCTGAGCGGCCTCGGCGTCGCCGAGCTGAACGACCTCACGCAAGCCGAACAGACGCTGGCGCGCCTGTCCGATCCGCAAGGCTCGCCCATCCGGGCCGTGCTGCGGCGCGCCGCCTTCGAGACGGCCTGGGACAACCCGAGCCGGATAGCGAACACCGTCCAGGACGCCCGGCAAACGGTGATGGACAGAACGGTGGGTCTGCTTCATGGCAGCGCGAACGTGCTGGATCAGGGGCAGGGCCAAAACAGCCGCTATGGCGAATTGGGAAAAAAATTCGCCTTTCTCGCCAGCCTGGCCGGGGACGACAAACAAGCCTCGCCGTCGATGACGGGCTATCTGGAACGGCTCGGCAAGCTCAAAGTCCGTTTCGGCAAAATCCTCGCCGCCGACGAACCGGGGCTGGAAGCGCGCGAACTGCTGGAAGCCACCCTGAATGGCAAGGAATCCGAACTCGTCGACACCCTTCAGTATGTGGATGACGTCCTGCTTGCGCCGGGCGAGGCCCCCTTCCGGGAAGCGCTGCGTCCGCTGCTGACAAAGCCGCTGCTCGCCGGCTATGCCGTGCTGATTCCACCCGTCGCGGACGACCTCAATCTGATCTGGGAAAGCGACGCATACGAGGAATGGAAAGAACTGGCGGACAAATATCCGTTCAGCCATTCCCGGGACGAAGTGGAATTCTCCGAAATCGCCCGCTTCGCCAAACCGGACGGCACGCTCGACACCTTCGTCGACACCATCCTGGGCGGTCTCGTGACCCGGCGCGGCAACCGGATCGTCGAACGGAACTGGCACGGACAGGGCATACGGCTGAACCCGGCGTTCATCGCCAACGCCGAACGCCTGTTGTCCTTCAGCGCCCTGTTCAAGCGCGGCGAGACGGCGCGTTTCGAGTTGCAGCCGGTGCCGACGCCGGGACTCTCCGAAATCAGGGTCGAGATCGACGGGCAGACCCTGCGCTACCGCAACGGCCCCCAACCCTGGCAAGCCTTCAAATGGCCTGCGGGCGAACAGGCGGGCGCGCGCATCCAGGCCGTCGCCTTCGACGGCGCGAGTGCGGACGTCTCCAGCCAGCCAGGCCGCCTGGGGCTGATTCGCATGCTGGGCGAAAGCACGCGCGTCTACGACCCGAAAACCACGCGCGGGCAACTGACATGGCGCATCGAAGGGCTGGGCGAGGCCCGCGAAATAAAACTCAACTTCCACATGGTGAGCGGCCTCAACCCGATGCAATTGTCGGCCCTGAAGTCACTCAGCCTGCCCAAACGCATCGCGCAATAGGAGGCTCCCCATGCCGATCATCTTCATGCCCGCCCGAAGCGCCGTCCCACGCTATACCGTGTTCGGCAAACTGCCGCGCCGGGCGGACTTCGTGCGCATCGGCGACGGGGCTGCCGTGGTGCGGGAATTCGACGAACTACTCGCCAGAAGCCTGGCCTATGCCAGTCGGCAGCCAGACTGGGACGAAGCACAGTACCTGGCCGGCGGCGCGTGCGACTTCCAGTTCACATCGGACAACGGGCGCGAGTGTTTCACCGGCGTCCTGCACCCCAGCCACGACGAAGCCGGGCGGCTCTTTCCCCTTGTGGCGGGCGCGATTCTGTCCGCGCCGCTCATCGTTCCGCACACCCCGGAACTAACAATCGCCAACGAACTATTTTTCTCCGGCCTTCGCGAACAATTGGCGAGCGCCGTCGCCCACGCCGTCGATCTCGTCGCCTGCCGCCAGTTTCTCGACATCTGGATCACCCCCAACCCGTACGCGGAAGACGACATCGGCCTCGCCGCCCAAATCCTCACGCGCCACCTGAACCGGGCGAATGCCGCCCTGTGGCACGCCGCCCTCATCGAAACGGGGCAAGGCGGACTCGACGACTGCCTGCTGGCACACCTGTTCCAAGACAGCGCGGCGCGGCGCGGCGCGGCGCCTGTCCTGCTGCCCTTGTCCGCAACACAAGGAGAAGACACGCTGGATCAGGCCGCCTGGCTCGCGCTCTACCGTGCGGCATCGGGCTGCGATCTCGCCCCCGATTACCTGTGCCTGTCCCGCAGCGGGCGGCGCACGCTCATCGTCTCACCGGGACGCCTCCACGAACGCAGTCTCGCCCCCGTGTGGGGCATGGCGCCAGAACCTGCGGCGGACGCCGCCTCATGGAGACAGCATCCCGCCCAGGCCAGAGCCGCCTGGGCGCTTGCCCGGCAACTGCAAGACCCCGCGCCCGGTCTTGCGCCGCTCATCGACACCCTGGCGCGCATCGTTCGCGGTCTCGCGGCCCCCCCCCGCAACCCTCCCTTCCCTTTTTCTTTCATCAATTGAGGACTCAAAACTCATGACTACCAGCAAGAAAAACACGCAACACAAACTGGATCGCGTCCGTCCACCGCGCGTGCAGATCACCTACGACGTCGAAATCGGCGACGCCATCGAAACCAAGGAAATTCCCTTCGTGCTGGGCGTGACCGGCGACTATTCCGGCCAGCCCAAAGAGCCGTTGCCCAAGCTGAAAGAGCGCAAATTCGTCCAGATCGACCGCGACAACTTCGACGACGTCCTCAAAGGCATGGCGCCCCGTCTGGCGATGCGCGTCCCCAACAAACTCAAGGGAGAAGACGACAGCCTGCTCTCGGTGGAACTCACCTTCGACCGCCTGGAAGACTTCGAGCCGCAGAACGTCGTCAGGCAAGTCGAACCGCTCAACAAACTGCTCGAAGTGCGGCAAAAACTCTCCGATCTGCGCAACAAAATGGTCGGCAACGACAAGCTCAACGATCTGCTCGACGACATCGTGCGCGACGCCGACAAACTTCAACAACTTCAACAACAATCCGGTAAAACGGGGGAATGACAAATGGCCGAAGCACAACTGCGGGAGCAGCCCGCGCAAACCGGATCTGCGGGCGGTCTGCTCGACGACATCATCTCGGAAAGCAAGGCGGCAACCAACGAAGCGGAAAAAACGCGCACCCGCGACCTGATCGGCGAACTGGCCGAACAGGTGCTCGCGGGGTCCGTGATCGTCTCGAAAGACCTCGCGGCCAGCCTTGATGCGCGCGTGGCGCAGATCGACGAACTCATCTCAGCGCAATTGAACGAGATCATGCACCAGTCCGAATTCCAGCACCTGGAAGCCGCCTGGCGCGGACTCAATTACCTGGTCAAAGAATCGGAAACCTCCACCCAGCTCAAGATCAAGGTCTTCAACGCCTCCAAAAAAGAACTCCTCAAGGACTTCAGAACCGCCGCTGAATTCGACCAGAGCGCGCTGTTCAAAAAAGTCTACGAAGAAGAATACGGCACCTTTGGCGGCGCGCCCTTTGCCGGTCTGATCGGCGACTTTGAATTCACCCGCCACCCCGAGGACTTCGCCTTGCTCGAAGAACTCTCGCACGTGGCCGCCGCCGCCCACGCGCCGTTCATCGGCGCCGCCGCGCCCACGCTCTTCGGACTCGAATCCCACACCGACATCGGCAAACCGCGCGACCTGGCAAAAATCTTCGACACCGTTGAATACGCCAAGTGGAAATCCTTCCGCGAATCCGACGACGCGCGCTACGTCGGCCTCGTACTGCCGCACACCCTGGGCCGTCTGCCGTACGGCGCGAAGACCGCTCCGGTGGAAGCATTCAACTTCGAGGAAGACGTCGACGGCACCGATCACAGCAAATACCTGTGGACGAACGCCGTCTACGCCTACGCCACCCTGCTGACCAACGCCTTCGCGCAATACGGATGGCTCGCGGCCATTCGCGGCGTCGAAGGCGGCGGTCTCATCGAAGGCCTGCCGGTGCACACCTTCGCCACCGACGACGGCGAAATCGCCCTCAAATGCCCGACAGAAGTCGCCATCACCGACCGCAGCGAAAAAGTACTCTCCGACCTCGGCTTTCTGGCCCTCGTGCACTGCAAAAACACCGACTACGCGGCGTTCTTCGGCGGGCAATCCGTCCAGAAAGCCAAAACCTACAACACCGACGCGGCCAACGCCAATGCGCGCCTGTCGACGCAACTGCCCTACATCTTCACCATCTCCCGGATCGCGCATTACCTGAAATCCATCATGCGCGACAAGATCGGCTCGTTTGCCTCGCGGCAAAACGTACAGGATTACCTCAACACATGGCTTGCACAATATGTCTCGCTCGACGACACCGCGCCCCAGGAAATAAAAGCGCGGCTGCCCTTGCGGGAAGCCCGTGTCGATATTGCGGAAGTGGCGGGCAAGCCCGGCGTCTACACCGCCGTGGCGTTTCTGCGCCCGCACTTCCAGCTCGATGAACTCACGATCTCGTTGCGTCTGGTGGCCGAGCTACCCGCTCCGGCGCGATGACGCAACAGATCAAGAGCGTAGCACCCCGCATTTGAACCTTTTTGGAGCGTAACATCATGGCATTTGACGGATTCATCAAAATTGAAGGCATCCCGGGCGAAAGCACAGACTCCGAGCACAAGGACTGGATCGAAGTCCTTTCGTTCAATCACCTGATTGAACAACCGGCGTCGGCCACCGCCTCCTCGGTGGGCGGCGGCACTGCCGAGCGCGTCAATCACAGCCCGTTCACCTTTACCCACCTGCTCGACAAGGCCAGTCCCAAAATCTACGACGCGGTCGACACGGGCCGTCACCTCAAGGAGGTCAAGTTCGAGTTGTGGCGCGCGGGTGGCAACAAGGTGAAATATTTCGAGATCACGCTCGAACAGGCGGTCATCTCGAAAGTCGAGCCGACGGGTGCGTCCACCGACGACGGCTTTCCGTCGGAAACCGTCTCGATCAGCTATGGCAAAATCAAGTGGAATTACATCCAGCAAAAGCGCGATGGCGGTCAAGGCGCCGGCAACGTGGCCGCGGGTTGGGATCTCACCGCCAACAAGACTTACGCCTGATGCTGCATTGATGTTTTGCGTTCGTCCGCTTGCGGGCGGGCGGGCGCTTTTTTGCTGTCTTTACTGCGCTCCCCAACGGAATATGCCGCCGTATGCGTGAAGAACGCATGGGCATTTGTTTGAAATGACAAGACACCCCTTTCGCCCATGCCGTTGCGACAAGGCAGGGCGGTAGCGTGTCCGGCAATCCCCGGTGGCAACGTTTTAGGAAAATGCCGATTTATTCCAAACCGTTCGGAAATAGCGTTTCAACCGCCTGCGGGTCTTTACCGGCCTGAATGGTCTGATCTATGTCTTTGCGGACAACGGACAGCAGGGCCATACGGAATTTCCTGCAAT
>JAITQD010000050.1 GCA_031289095.1 Azoarcus sp. | reverse complement strand
AGACCGGGCGCAACCGTCGCCAGAGCAGCGCGGCGACCAGCGTATAAGCCAGCGCCCCGGCGATCAGGCGGAGATTGAGGTATTGACTGAAATATTCCCCGGTTTCCTCCGGGTTGGTTTCAAAAAGGGTAAAAATCACGCTGCGCGAAAACTCCTGCTCATAGATCGCCCAATACCCCAGACTGACCAGCGAGGCCGCCCAGAGGACGATCCCGATCACGGCGCTGATCGAGCGCGTCCAGCGGGGAAACAGTAAAACCGGCGCAAGCCAGATAAAGCTCAGAAAAAAGATATTGCGAAACCCGGTGACGCCCGCCGTGGGAATCAGCAAGGTCTGGATCACGCCGGAAAAATACCAGAAGAACAGGTACAGCCAGACGAGACCCACCCAGTCGAGGCGTTTTTTGGGCAGGGATGAAGCGAGCGTTTCGGCGGGTTTGAGGGAAGAAGACATTCGGCATTCCGGTAATGAAATGCCGCCATTCTTGGCTTCGCGCCATCAAGCGCTCGTCAAGGAAATGTGAAAAAAACGTGAAACGCCGCCGGTCGTGGAAATGCACAGGACAAGGCGCTGAAAAAGCGAAGGTACGAAGCGGGTATTCATAGCCCACGAGTCTGGCGGGCCGGGTGTGAGATTTTGGTGACGCGGCTGTGAAAAAATCGTGAGCTTGCGGCACGTTCTTTCGTCGCACTCTTTTGGCATATCCAGGCTTCACGTTTTTTTCACATTTCCTTGACGAGCGCTTGATGACGCAAAACCGAGAATGAGGCGCTTTCATTCACGGGATGCCTCGCCATGCCTTCAACGCCTCCGGAACTCGAATTTTCGTGTAAATACGATCTTCGCCACGCGGAAAATTATTTCCGCAAGCACCGGGATGGCCTGTTCCGCCGCCTCTCCCACTGGCGGGAAACGCGGATGGCCCGCAAGGCGCTGCGTCTCGCGGGAAATCCCGTATGGGTGCTGGATTTGCCCTGCGGAGCCGGACGATTCTGGCCGATGCTATGCGAATATTCCGGGCGCGTGCTGCTGGCGGCGGACAATTCGCCGGACATGCTCAAGGTCGCCCTGAAAGAACAGCCGCATACCCTGACCCGGCGCATTGAAATTTTCCAGACTTCCGCATTCGCCGTCGACCTGGAGGACAACACGGTCGATTGCGTTTTCTGTATGCGTCTCCTGCATCATATCGGCGACGCCGAACACCGTATGACCATGTTGCGGGAATTTCATCGCGTCACGCGGGATACGCTAGTGGTTTCGTTGTGGGTGGATGGCAACTACAAAGCCTGGAAACACCAACGGCTTGAAAAAAGACGTTTTCAAGAAAGCGCTGCCGCCAACCGGAGCCGCTTTGTCATCGACAGGACGACCATCGAGTCCGAATTCCGGCAGGCGGGCTTCGATGTGATCGGTTACGCGGACTTTCTTCCCGGCTATGCCATGTGGCGCGCTTATGCGCTGCGCAAGGTGAATGTGGCTTGAATCGAATGGATGTCATGGAAAAGAATTTCTCCCTGTCTTTCGTCCCTGTGCGTTTCCCCCGCCTTTCCTGGCCGCAGCGCCAAGGCGTGCTGCTCCTCGTTGCCGTCCTGCTCCTGCTGCTGGTGTTCGAAGGCACGCCACTCGACCTCGAACTGGCCCGCCTGTTCTACGACCCGCAACAAGCTCAATTCCCCTTGCGCCGTACCTGGCTGTTCGAGCAATTTCTGCACAAGGACATGCGCCATGCCACGCGATGGGCCGTCTACGCCGCTCTTGGCGTCTGCTGTCTGGGTTATCTGGGCAAACTCTCCTGGCTGCCGCGCCGCAACGCCCTGTTCGCGGCGCTGGGGATGCTGCTGATCCCCGCTGTCGTCAGCCTCCTGAAAGCCCGAACCCAACGTTACTGCCCTTGGGACATCGTCGAATTCGGCGGTTTCGCGCCCTACCAGAGCCTGCTGGCGGCGGCCCCGACCGGTCTCAAGGCGGGCAGATGCTTTCCCGCTGGACACGCTTCCGCCGGATTTTTATGGCTCGTCTGGGCCTTCGCCCTGCGTCCCGCCGGACGCCGCGCCACCCGCCTCGGCCTCGCCGCCGGTCTGTGCATGGGCAGCCTGTTCGGTCTGGAACGCATGATCCAGGGCGCGCACTTTCTCTCGCATACCCTGTGGAGCCTGTGGTTCGCCTGGGCCACCAGCCTCGCGCTGGCCCTGCTGCTCAAGGCCGAACTGGATGACCCCGCCGGGCAAGGGTAAGGCGGCAAGGATTAGGAGAAATCCGCCAGCATTCGGATTTCTCGGCGTCCCGCCTTCAGCGCAATTTCACCCGAAAACAAGCGCCGCCTTCGGGGAGGTCGTCGAGGGTGATTTCCCAGCCCTGGTTCATGCAGATGCGCTTGACCAGCGACAGACCCAATCCCAGCCCTTCTCCCCGCGCCTGCCCGCCACGGGTGAAAGGCCGGAAGATTTGCTCCTTTTCTGCGGCGGGGATGCCGACGCCGCTGTCTTCGACCCGAAAGCCGTCGGCTTCCAGCACCAGATGGATGCCGCCGCGCTCGGTGTAATGCAGGGCGTTACGCAGCAGGTTGCCCATGACGGCGCGCAGGAAAGCGGCGTTGTAACGCGCCGGATTGTGCGTTCCGGCGCCCTCCCCGCCCTCCTCTTCGACGCTTTCCTCGGTAATCTCGAAGGCAAGTCCCTTGGCGTGGAGGGCGGGTAGCCAGCGCGCATACTGTTCTTCCGCCACCGACGCGAGGTCGGCGTCGCCTTCCCGCTGGCCTTCCGGCTGGCCTTGCAGGGGACCGGTCTCGTCGGGACGCGCCCGCGCCAGCATCAGGAAGGTGTCGACCAGGCTTTGCATTTCCGCGGCGGCGCGCGCGATGCGGTCGAGTTGCTCGCGTTCGCGCCGCCCCAGGCTGGCGCTTGCGAGCAGTTCGCAGGAAGTGGCGACCACCATCAGCGGCGTGCGCAGTTCGTGGCTGACGTCGCTGGTAAACAGGCGTTCCCGTTCCATGGCGAGACCCAAGCGTTGCAGGGCGTCGTCGAAGGCGGCGGCCAGACGGCCAATTTCATCGTCCGCGTAATCCTGCGCCAGCGGCGAGACGGGAATCCGGAGCGGGTCACGCTGGCGCACCTGTTGCGCCAGACGGCTGACCGGCGCCATTACCTTTTTCGCCGTCAGCTTGCCCAGCGCCCACGCGCCGGCGACGGTAAGCAGGAAACCCGCGAACAGGATGCCGAACATGGCGACTTCATGCGCCTCGAATTCGTGCTGATCCTGAACCAGGAGATAGCGCTGCCCGTTCGCCTCGCGGACAAAAACCCAATAGGCGTCATCTCCCACGATTTCGTTGAATCCTTCCCCGGCCTGCGCGAAGGCGTCGGGAATCGCGTATTCCGGGCGGTCGGAGGCGAAAAACCGCATATCGGAATCCAGGCGCGGCGCTTTGCCCTGCCGCAGGTCTTCGCCAAGGATGCGATCCAGCGTTTTATCCAGCGACCGGGAGACGAGTTCCGTTTCCACGAGATGCACGGCATACACCAGGCAGAGCGACAGAACGCCGCTCACGATGAAGGTCATCAGCGTAAACGCCACGACGATCCGCCGGGCGAACGGCTGGCGGCTAGAGCGCATCGTTCCTCCCGGCCGCCAGACGAAATCCCACGCCATGCACGGTGTGCAACAGCGCGGCGGCGAACGGCTTGTCGATGGTTTGGCGTAACAGGTGGATATGGCTGCGCAGGCTGTCGCTGTCGGGAATATCGTCGCCCCACAGAGCTTCTTCGAGCGTCTCCCGGCGCACCACGGCGGGGCTTTTTTGCATCAACGCTTCGAGCAGCCTGAGACCGATCGGGTTCAGTTTGAGCGGCTTGCCCGCGCGGCTGACTTCCAGCGTTTCCAGGTCGTAACGCAAATCCCCCACCGTCAACTGACGTTTGCCCGTACCCTGCGCGCGGCGCAGCACGGCTTCGATGCGCGCCACCAGTTCCGAGAGCGCGAAGGGCTTGACGAGGTAATCGTCTGCGCCGGAGGCAAAGCCCTGCAAGCGGTCATCCAGCGTGTCGCGCGCGGTCAGCATGACGATCGGCGTCACCCGCCGCCCGTCCTCGCGCAGCCGCTGGCACACCCGGTAGCCGTCGATGCCGGGCAGCATGACATCGAGCACGATGAGATCGTAAGGCCGGGTCGCCGCCAGATGCAGGCC
>JAITQD010000085.1 GCA_031289095.1 Azoarcus sp. | reverse complement strand
AAATTGCGTCAGCCCCCGCCGCCGCGCCACCCGCAAATGGGGTTTTTTCGGGGGGTTGCGCCGCCGTTTTCCGCCCGGCGCAACACGCCGCAATCCTCATGCCGGGGCGCTATCGGCAGCGCGAGGATGATTTCATCCTCGATCAGCAATAGCGCATCGACTTCGCCATCGACCTCGATCTCGTCGTTTTCCAGTTCATCCCCGGACAACGCCTGCCCGGAACGCACCAACCGCAACGCGGTAGTGATCGCCAGATCGTGTTCCAGCTTCCCCAGGCAACGCTGGCAACACAACACCAACCGACCGGAAACCTCTAGATCAAGACCCGGTTCGCCTTCAGCGTCTAGGCTTCCCGCGAGCCGCCAGCGCACCGCGCCCCCGCTGTCCGCGAGTTGATCGGCAAGCCGCTCGAAAACCGCCACCGGTGTTTCACCTTCGAGCACGCGGCCTTCGGCTGCAAACCTGAAAACGTCAACGATGCGCGTCACCTGAAAACCGGCAATTGTCTTGTTCGGACATAATCTGCGGATAATATTATGTCTTCCCCACCCCTGTCAAAGCCTCGCCATGCCTTCGTCCGCATCTTCCCCTCCCGCCATCATTCTTGCCTCCACCTCTGTCTATCGCCGCCAGTTGCTCGAACGTTTCGGCCTACCCTTCGATATCCACGCCCCGAGCGTCGATGAAGCCCCATTGCCCGGCGAGGCGCCGACCCAACTCGCTGCACGGCTGGCGCTCGCCAAGGCCCGTGCTGCCATCCGCCAGTACCCTGGCGCGCTCGTCATCGGCAGCGACCAAGTCGCGGCCCTCGGCACAGGAATCTTCGGCAAACCCGGTTCCCTCGCCAACGCCGTTGCACAACTGCAACGCATGAGCGGCAACGAAGTGCTTTTCCATACCGCCGTCGCGCTCATCGACGGACGCAACGGGCGCGAGCAATGTGAAAATGTCCTCACCCGCGTACGTTTCCGTCCCCTCACCGAAGCCGGAATCCACCGTTATCTCGAACGCGAACCGGCCTTCGACTGTGCTGGCAGCGCCAAATGCGAGGGGCTGGGCATCGCATTGCTCGATACACTTTCCAGCGACGACCCTACCGCTATCGTCGGCCTGCCACTGATCGCGCTTGCCCGCATGCTCCGCGCGGCGGGTGTCGAACTACCATGAACGCCGCGCCGGATGGCAGGTCAGCTCTACGATGAAGGCCCGCCACGGCAAAAGCCCTCACTTTCGCTGGCCGCCTCCCGTCTTGTCCACCGTTCGCCGCCCCACTCCCGGCTTGCGGCGTTCTTCTTTCGTTTTCGCTCCGCCCGTCGGTCCGCCGTAAGGAGATGCGCCCCGACGTTGCTCAAAGCGGCGATCATCGTATTGGATATAGCGACATTTGCATTTTTTGTGTTTGCATTCCGCGAGAGGCAAGGCGGGCGCTTCCGATTTCAACAAACGCTTGCCAGCAATAACGAGAGCGGCTTCACAAGGGTCGTGGCAAAGTTTCAGTTCCACTGCGCGATACGCATGCGCGCGCCACGGCACCTTGCCACGTCGATAAAACAGCGATCCCCCAGTATGCCCCCTGTATTTCCTTTCTTCCATGCGGGTACAAGCATAAGCCACAGCCATGTAACCCACCCCCCCGAGCAACAGCAATACAAAAAACCACGTCAAAATGGACATTTTCCCAGTCGTCATAGAACGCGAATCCGCATGCAATCATATATGATCGCCTTCCCGCGTAAAAGGCTCGTCGCACACGAGCGGCGCACGGGATAAAATCATTTCCCGGATTTTCCTCAACAACCTCTCCCGGCTACCCGCGCTGGGACACGGAGAAACCCGATGCCTCTCGTCTCCATGCGGCAACTGCTCGACCATGCCGCCGAACACGCTTATGGTCTGCCCGCCTTCAACGTCAATAACCTGGAACAGGTTCAGGCCATCATGGAGGCCGCAGCGCAGACCGACAGCCCGGTCGTCATGCAGGCATCCGCCGGGGCGCGCAAATACGCAGGCGAAGCTTTCCTGCGCCACCTCATCGACGCGGCGGTGGAAGCCTATCCCGGCATTCCCGTCGTCATGCACCAGGATCACGGCCAAAGCCCGGCGGTGTGCATGGGGGCGATCCGCTCTGGTTTCTCCAGCGTGATGATGGACGGCTCGCTGCTCGAAGACGGCAAAACGCCCTCCTCCTACGACTACAACGTCGCGGTCAGCCGCGAAGTAGTAAAGTTTTCCCACGCCATCGGCGTCACTGTGGAAGCCGAACTCGGTTGCCTTGGCTCGCTCGAAACCGGGCAGGCTGGCGAAGAAGATGGCATCGGCGCAGAAGGCAAACTCGACCATTCGATGCTGCTCACCGACCCGGATCAGGCCGCCGACTTCGTGCGCCAGACCGACTGCGACGCCCTCGCCATCGCCATCGGCACCAGCCACGGCGCTTATAAATTCACACGCAAACCCACCGGCGACATTCTCGCCATCGAGCGCGTCAAGGCCATCCACGCCCGCCTGCCCAACACCCATCTGGTGATGCACGGCTCCAGCTCGGTGCCGCAGGAACTGCTGGCGATTATCCGGCAATATGGCGGTGACATGAAAGAAACCTACGGTGTGCCCGTCGAGGAAATCCAGATTGCGATCAAGTACGGGGTGCGCAAAATCAACATCGACACCGATATTCGCCTCGCCATGACGGGCGCCATCCGCCAGTTCCTGGTCGAACACCCGTCGAAATTCGATCCGCGCGAATTCAACAAACCGGCGCGCGAAGCTGCCAGGGCGGTCTGTGTTTCCCGTTTCAAAGCCTTCGGCAGTGCCGGTCAGGCTTCCCGCATCAAGGCCATCCCGCTCGAAAAAATGGCCGCACGCTATCGGGCTGGCGAACTGGCGCAAGTCGTGCGCTGAACGGCGCTATCCTCTCTCCGTCCGGCGTTGCCGGACGGACAACGGGAACATCACGTCATGCCCATCAACCTGAAGCTGCACATCGCGTTCGAGTTTGAAATCGACGCCCCCGAGACGTTGCTCTCCGGCGACCATGCCGCCCTGTGCCACACATTCAGCGACCTACTGGGCCCGCTCGTCCTCCAAGGCATGCCCAAAGTCACCGCGACCCAACTCGCCAAGGCGGGAGCCAGCCTCACTGGCCACCACTACCACCTCGACGTCAGGAACCTTTCCACCCCGGTCATCGAGCGCGCAGCCCTGATCACCGCTGCGCCGCATTTGACCGACGCAGAACTCGACCGCCTGGCGCAGCAGGCCGGCAGCAAGGCGCCAGGCGACGCTGCCGGGTTGCAGCGTTACCTGCGCCGCCAGGCACTGGCGCTGGTCAACGAATACCGCCTCGTGCCCTGCCAAGTCGAAGGCAAACTGAAATCGAACGGAGCGGAGGCGACGCTTGCCGCCATGCTCAACCTCACCAACGGCAGCGTCACAATCGACGAAGCCGATCGGCAACACCGTCTACAACAGGGAGCGGGCGTCGTCAGCGTGCTCGCCGCCGAGGGCGCAGTGCGCCTCGTCGGCAACTGCGAGGGCCACACGCTTTCCGGCCCGGTCATCGGCGTTTCCATCGCCGACGTCGCCGGCGCGCGCGACGAATTGATCCAACTCTGGCAGAACCGCAATTGATCTCCGACGCCGACCCCCTGCGCCCCTATCGCGTCCGCCGCGAACGCCTGCTTGCCCATATGGCGGCGCAGGGCGGCGGCGTAGCGGTTGTGCCCACCGCGCCCGAACGCGAACGCAATCGCGGCACCGACTACCCCTACCGCCCCGACAGCCAGTTCTACTACCTCAGCGGCTTCCGGGAGCCGGAAGCCGTGCTCGTGCTGGTCGCGGGCGCGACACCGCGCCAGTTGCTGTTTTGCCGCAGCAAAAACGGAGAACAGGAAATCTGGACAGGCTTTCTCCATGGCCCCGAGGCCGCTGCCGAACGTTTCGGCTTCGACGAAGCCTGGCCGATAGAAGAACTCGACCGCACACTCCCCGGACTGCTCGCCGGTCAACCCGCGCTATGGACGGGGCTGGCCGCGAACCCGGACTGGGATCGGCGCATCCTCGCCGCACTCGCCAGCGCCCGCGCCAACGTGCGCACCGGGATCGGGGCGCCGCGCACGGTACATGAAATTTCCGCCGAACTCGACGAAATGCGGCTCATTAAAGATGAAATCGAAATTGCCCTCATGCGCCGTGCTGGCAAAATTTCCGCCGCCGCCCATTGCCAGGCGATGCGCACCACCCGTCCGGGGCGCTTCGAATATGAAATCGAAGCCGAACTGCTCCGCGTTTTCCGCGCCGGCGGCAGCCAGTTTCCCGCCTATCCCTCCATCGTCGCCAGCGGCCCCAACGCCTGCGTCCTGCACTACGTCGACAACGAACGCCGCATGGCCGACGGCGAAATGCTGCTCATCGACGCCGGTTGCGAACTCGACGGCTATGCCTCTGACATCAGCCGCAGCTTTCCGGTCAATGGCCGCTTCTCCGACCCACAACGCGACCTCTACCAGCTTGTGCTCGCCGCCAATCACGCCGCCCGCGCCGCAATCCGGCCCGGCAACGACTGGAATGCGCCGCACGAAGCCGCCGTCGCCGTCCTCACGCAAGGCTTCGTCGACCTGGGACTGCTCGCGGGCAAAACGGAAGACCTCATCGAAACCGGCGCCTACCGCCGTTTCTACATGCACCGCACCGGCCACTGGCTCGGCATGGACGTGCACGACGCCGGGCAATACAAAGTCGACGGTCGATGGCGTCCATTCGCGCCGGGCATGGTGCTCACCGTCGAACCGGGCTGCTACATCCGCGCCGCCGACGACGTGCCTAAGGCGTTCAGGAACATCGGCATCCGCATTGAGGACAACGCCCTCGTCACCGCTGACGGCTGCGAATATCTCACCGAAGGCGTGCCGCGCGAAATCGACGATATCGAAGCCCTGATGCGCGAATGACGGAAATGGCATATTGCATGGATACCAAAACATTTGCCGCTTTTCAGGCATCTATGCAATAACGAAGCAGAAGATTCGTGTAATAGCCTACTGCACGACAGAAAGGAATCACCTTCACCATCATGCAACCGGCAATCCCCGGAATCCGGCGCGATACGGATTTTTTCAACACTTTCAGCATATTCTTGCAACATATACAGCGAAAGAAAAATGGCAAGCGCCAATAAATCATTGTATATGCCTTTCCATTACGTATTTTCTGGCTTATCGGCGTCTTGCTGCTTACCGCTGCCCCCGGACACGATGCTTGGGGTAGAATGGTCGCTTCTGTAGCTCGTCGTCCCCCCTCTCCCATGCAGTTCGCCGGCTTTACCTTGCGCAACAACCTTTTCGTCGCTCCCATGGCCGGCGTGACGGATCGTCCGTTTCGCCAGTTGTGCAAACGGATGGGCGCGGGACTGGCGGTCTCGGAGATGGTGACCTCCAATTCCCTGCTCTACGGTAGCGCCAAAACGCACCGCCGCGCCGATCACACCGGCGAACAGGGGCCGGTTTCGGTGCAGATTGCCGGGGCCGACCCCGCCATGCTGGCGGAAGCAGCGCGTTACAACGCCGGGCGCGGCGCGCAGATCATCGACATCAACATGGGCTGCCCGGCCAAAAAAGTGTGCAACGTAATGGCCGGCTCTGCCCTGATGCAGAACGAGGCGCTCGTCGCCCGCATCCTTGATGCCGTGGTGCGCGCCGTGCCAGCCACGCCGGTGACGCTCAAGATTCGCACTGGCTGGAACCACAGCAACCGGAACGCGCTCGCCATCGCCCACATCGCCGAAGAATGCGGCATCCGCGCCCTCGCCATCCATGGCCGCACCCGCGCCGACCAATATACGGGTGAGGCCGAATACGACACCATCGCCGAAGTAAAGACGCGCGTTGGCATTCCGGTCATCGCCAATGGCGACATCACCTCGCCCGAAAAGGCCCGTTTCGTCCTCGACCGCAGCGGCGCGGATGGTCTGATGATTGGTCGCGCCGCCCAGGGACGGCCCTGGATTTTCCGCGAAACAGAACACTTCTTGGCGACCGGCGAACTGCTTCCTGCGCCGTTCGTGCACGAAATCCATCAGGTCTGCGGCGCCCACCTAGACGAGCTTTACGCTTTTTACGGCGTGGAAACCGGCGTGAAGATCGCACGCAAGCACATCGGTTGGTACACTCGCGGTCTGGCCGGATCGGCGGTCTTCCGCCACGCCATGAACCAGATCACCGACATCGCCGCCCAGCGCGCGGCGGTCGACGAGTTTTTCGACAGTCTCGCGCAAATCGGCGACCGCCTTCGCTATCGCACCTTGCACAACACCGAAGCGCCACAGGAGCTGGCCGCATGAATGCCTGCACTGGAGGCGGAATCGCCGACGCCGTCATGCGTACCCTGGAACAATATTTTCACGATCTCGATGGTGAGAAACCGACGGCGATATATGACATGGTAATAAAATGTGCCGAGAGGCCGATGCTTCAGTTCGTACTCGACCGCGCCAACGGCAACCAGAGTTCCGCCGCCCAGTTGCTGGGAATCAATCGCAACACCCTGCACCGTAAACTCCGCGATCACGATCTGCTGTAACTCCTCCTACCCGGCCCTGCCCGGCCAGCGCGGCGGGCCGGGCCTTTGTGTTGATTCTTCGCCCGTTCGCTCCGCCAAGATGAAAATTACCCAAGCCCTGATTTCCGTCTCCGACAAGGAAGGCGTCCTCGAATTCGCCCGTGGCCTCGCCGCCCTCGGCGTCAAGCTGCTCTCCACCGGCGGCACTGCCAAGCTCTTGCAAGAAAGCGGTCTCGCCGTCACCGAAATCGGCGACTACACCGGCTTCCCCGAAATGCTCGATGGCCGGGTGAAAACCCTGCACCCGAAAGTGCACGGCGGCATCCTCGCCCGCCGCGACCTGCCCGCCCATCTGGCGACGCTGAAGGCGCATGACATCCCGACCATCGACCTCGTCTGCGTGAACCTCTACCCATTCAAGGCAACCGTCGCCAAACCCGGCGTAACGTTGGCCGACGCCATCGAAAACATCGACATCGGCGGCCCGGCGATGGTGCGTTCCGCCGCCAAAAATTACGCTGGCGTGGCCATCGTCACCGACTCGGCGGACTACGCTGGCATCCTGGCCGAACTGAAGGCGAACGGCGGCGCGCTCCCGCTCGCCACCCGCTTCGGCCTGGCCAAAAAAGCCTTCACTCATACCGCCCGCTACGACGGCATGATCGCCAACTGGCTCACCGGCCAACCCGCAGGCGTCGAAGCCGAACCGGAAAACCCCGTGCCTGTTCCCGAGCTTTTCCCGGAACGCCTGCAACTGATGTTCGACCGCGTGCAAACCCTGCGCTACGGCGAAAACCCGCACCAGCAGGCCGCCTTCTACCGTGAACCGCAACCCGCGCCGGGCAGCATCGCCGCCTGCCGCCAACTGCAAGGCAAGGCGCTTTCTTACAACAACATCGCCGACTCCGATGCGGCCTGGGAGTGCGTCAAAACATTCAACGCGCCCGCCTGCGTCATCGTCAAACACGCCAACCCCTGTGGCGCCGCCATCGCATCCAGCCTGTCCGCCGCCTACGAAAAAGCCTTCCAGACCGATTCCTCTTCCGCTTTCGGCGGCATCATCGCCTTCAACGACAAGGTAGACGCCGACGTCGTGGAAGCGATGAGCGCCCACAAGCACTTCGTCGAAGTGTTGATCGCCCCCGCCTTCACCGACGCCGCCAAGGTGCTGCTGGCGGCAAAACAGAATTTGCGTGTGCTGGAAGCGCCGCTGGGGACGCGCGCGCCCCACATCCTGGAAATGAAGCGCATTGGCGGCGGCCTGCTCGCACAGACACCGGATGACTTCAACGTCAAACCAGAAGACCTCAAGGTCGTCACGCGCAAAACGCCGACTCCGGCGCAGATCGAAGACCTGCTTTTTGCCTGCCGTGTCGCCATGTTCGTCAAATCCAACGCTATCGTCTTTTGTGGCGGCGGCATGACCCTCGGCGTGGGTGCGGGCCAGATGAGCCGCGTCGACGCCACCCGTATCGCCAGCATCAAGGCGCAGAACGCAGGGCTGAAACTCGCAGGTTCCGTAGCCGCCTCGGATGCCTTCTTTCCCTTCCGTGACGGCTTGGACGTGCTTGCCGCGAGCGGCGTAGCCGCCGTCATCCAGCCTGGCGGTTCGGTGCGCGATGAAGAAGTCATCGCCGCTGCCGACGAACACGGGCTGGCGATGGTCTTCACCGGCGTGCGCCACTTCCGGCATTGATGCTGGAAAAATGCTCATCAGCAGCACATCCGATTTCAGTCAAGGACAGCAAAACAGATGAAACTTCTCGTTATCGGCTCCGGCGGGCGCGAGCACGCATTGGCGTGGCGGCTGGCGCGGACGCGCGGCTTGCAGAAAATCTACGTCGCGCCGGGCAATGCCGGCACCGGCCTCGAACGCGATCTTGAAAACCTGCCGATCACCGACCCGGAAGAACTTGCGGAATTCGCCGCTGCAAACAAAATACACCTGACCGTCGTCGGCCCCGAAGCGCCGCTGGCCGCAGGCATCGTGGATATTTTCCGCGCACGGGGTCTGCGGATTTTCGGGCCGACGAAAGCCGCCACGCAGCTTGAATCCTCCAAGGACTTCGCCAAGCGTTTCATGGCGCGCCACAATATTCCCACTGCCGCGTTCGAGAGTTTTTCCGACGCCGCCGCCGCCCACGCCTACGTAGACAAACAGGGCGCGCCCATCGTCGTCAAGGCCGACGGTCTCGCGGCGGGCAAGGGCGTGGTCGTCGCCACGACGCTGAAAGAAGCGCACAAGGCCATCGACGATATGCTCTCCGGCAACTCCCTGGGCGACGCGGGCGCGCGGGTCGTCATCGAGGAATACCTCGAAGGCGAGGAAGCCAGCTTTATCGTCATGGTCGACGGCAAAAACGTGCTGCCGCTCGCCTCCAGCCAGGATCACAAGCGCATTGGCGACGGCGACACCGGCCCAAATACCGGCGGCATGGGCGCCTACTCCCCCGCACCTGTCGTCACGCCGACCGTCCACGCCAAGATCATGCGCGAAATCATCAAGCCCGCAGTCAAAGGCATGGCTGCCGAAAGCATGCCTTATACCGGCTTCCTCTATGCCGGGGTGATGATCCGGAAGGATGGCTCGATCAAGACGCTGGAATTCAACTGCCGCATGGGCGACCCCGAAACCCAGCCAGTTCTGATGCGGCTGAAATCCGACTTCCTGAAACTGCTGGAATACGCAGTCGATGGCAAGCTCGACCAGATAGAAGCCGAATGGGACTGGCACGTCGCGCTCGGCGTGGTGCTGGCCGCAGCCAAATACCCTGGAACGCCGCGCAAAGGCAACATCGTCAAGGATCTGCCGCCCGAAAACGCCTTCGCCGACGACGCCCACGTTTTCCATGCCGGCACGGCGGTCAAGAACGGCAAGATCGTCACCTCCGGCGGGCGCGTGCTCTGCGTCACGGTCATGGGCGAGAACGTGCGCGCGGCGCAGAAACGGGCTTACGAACTGATCGAGACGATTTCCTTCGCCGGCATGCAGTACCGGCGCGATATAGGCTATCGCGCCCTCAACCGCAAAAGCTGAAACTGGAGAGGACGCGCGCCCAATCATTTGGGCGCGAGCGCCTCCCGCATCACATTGCGTCGAGCACTCGCAAGGCTTCCTCGAATTCCGAGATCAGCACCAGCCCGGCAAGTTTCGATACCTCCTTCCGCCGTTTCCCGGGAAGCGGCAAGGCTTGCAGCGCCGACAAGGCAGTATCCATGCTGTCCAGATCGCCGCCTTTCAGCGCCGTGCGCAATTGGGCCAAAACCTGCTGTTCCCGCTCCGCCTCGTCAGCGCCGCTGTTTTCCCCGTTTTCCGCTGCGCGGGCATGCACTTCCGCAAGCACCTTATCCAGTCGCATGGCCAGTTCGCTCAGGTCGGTGCGGAATTGATCCAGATGCTGACGAATGAACGAATCGTCGCCCCGGTGCCCGGCGGCTTCCAGCAAGGCCGCCGATTTCGACAGGGTATTCGCGCCGATGTTGGCCAAGGCGCTTTTCAGAGCATGGACGTGGGTCGTGACCGCCTTCATGTCGCCGGATAGCGATTCCTCCAGCCAGATCAGGCGCTGCGCCGCATCCTGGCGGAACACGTCGAGCAGACTCTGATAGCGCTCCTCGGAGCCGCCGACGTGGGACAACCCAATGGAGATATCCACACCTTCGATTTTCAGCAGACGGGCGATGCTCCCGGCTTCCGCCTTTTTCTTCGCTTGCGGCGGCGCAGCGCGGCGTTTTTCCTTCGATATCCATTTATTCAGGATGATGTCGAGTTTGGTGATTTCTATCGGTTTTGAAAGAAAATCGTTGAAGCCGTTGTCGAGGAACATCTCCCGCATGCCGGAAATGGCGTTGGCGGTGAGTGCGATGATGGGCACTTTCCTGAAATATTCGCCTTCCATCCCGCGTATGGCCTGTGCGGCTTCCACGCCGTCCATGCCCGGCATCATGTGATCCATAAAAATGACGTCGTAGTTCTGGCGGCTCACCAGTTCAATGGCTTCGTGCCCGCTCGATGCGCAGTCGATCCGCATTTCGTAAATGGCCATGAGACCCTGGGCCACGCGCAGGTTGGTGGCGAGATCGTCCACCACCAGGACGCGCGCATCGGGCAGAATAAAACGCGCACCGTTCTCGGTGCTGCGCACGTAATGTTTCGCGTCCGGCAGACCGTTCAGGATGTTGGCGACGGCGGGTGCGTAGGTCGGCATGATCAGCGCGCGAACGTTGGCCGGCATATGCTCCCCCGGTTCCGCATCGAAAAGCACCGGCGCGATACCGGGCGAGAGGCGCGCCGTTTCGGCGAGGACATCCTCCAACAGGTAACTCGGCGCGAAGATAAACGCATAGTCGCGGGCGCTCAGTTCGGCGACGAGATCCTCGTGGGTCGTCACCCGTTTGCAGAACACCCCGAGATTCCGCACGGCGGAAACAATACATTCAACATAACGCCGGTGCGGCTCATAAATCAGGACGTCTTTCTTTTCCGGCTCCTTGACTTCCGCGAAACGCCGGTATTCGCACACGCCTTGCAAGAACGTAACGGTAAAAACGCTGCCTTCGCCATAGGCGCTCTCGACGACGATATCGCCCCCCATCATCCGGCTGAGACTGCGGGTGATGGCAAGCCCCAGACCGGTGCCTTCTATGCCTTTGTTCCGGACAGAATCGACCTGCGCGAAGTCGCCGAACAACTTGTCCAAATCAGTTTCCATGATGCCTATGCCGGTATCGCGCACTTCGCAGCAAATATTCAGCCCCTCCGTCCCGACCTCCTTGCCGGAAATATCGAGAAAAATATGCCCCTTCCTCGTGTATTTGACGGCGTTACTCAACAGGTTCAGCAATATCTGGCGGACGCGCGTTTCGTCCCCGATCAGCATCCCCGGCAAGTGACTGTCGACATGCACAGAGAAACGCACCGGTTTTTCCATCAAGCGTATCTTGATGATGGTAATAACGTCGTTGAGCAGAGAACCAAGATCGTATTCCACGTTCATGATTTCCAGCTTGCCGGATTCGATCTTGGAAAAATCAAGAATGTCGTCGATGAGGGCAAGCAGGTTCGTCCCGGCCTGTTTGATGTCCGCCGCGTAGGAACTAACGGTATGCGAGGTATCTTCACGCAGGATCAATTCGCTCATACCGATGACAGCGTTCATCGGCGTGCGGATTTCATGCGACATTTTCGCCAGGAACGCACTCTTGGAACGACTGGCCCTTTCCGCTTCCAGGCGCGCCTCTACCATTGGCGTCACCTCACTGATATCAATAAACCTGCCGCCATCTTCAGCACCGAGCAGGTCGGACATAATCCGGTAATGCCAGGATTCGCCGTTCTCCTCGACTTCCATCGTATTTTCGTAATACCCGCTGCATTCAAACACGTCGCTTATCATCAGCTTCATGTTCATTCGATGGAAAAGATCGACCAGCGGACGGCCAACGGCCAGTTCCGCATTCTCGACGTGCGCCAGTTTCGCCATTGGCTCGCTGAGGTAGGTGACACAATTCATTCGATCCACCATGGCGACGATATTGGGTGTGGTCGCCATCAGGCTAGAAAAAGTCCGCTCTGCCCGAATCGAATGCAAATTCCTGTTGGAAGCAAAACGCACCAACATCAAATACATGACTACGGCCAAAATGCCGAATTCCCATTGTATGCTCCCCTGATCGAGACTCACCCCCTCACCCAACAGAGGAACCCTCGCTAAAAGCAACGCAAGGATAATGACCGCCTCGGTGACAATCAGGAACAGCAGCGGTCTGTAGCGGCAATAAATAGCGCCAATACCGGTCAGACACACACAGGCGCCAAAATAATAAGGCTTTCCACCCAAGTAGATGTTACTGACAGTGAGCGCCAGAAAAGAGAGCAGAGGAATAAGATACGACATCAAGGAAATGCTCGAAATGCAACCCATCAG
This sequence comes from Azoarcus sp., assembly GCA_031289095.1. GTDB lineage: Bacteria > Pseudomonadota > Gammaproteobacteria > Burkholderiales > Rhodocyclaceae > WRNU01. Next base: position 11,791 of record JAITQD010000085.1, on the reverse strand, counting down.
GAGCGCCATCACGGCGACAAGCAGCAGACATAAAAGCGACACAAAAATGACATTGTTCCAAAGTCCCGCCTCAATGTATTGCGACAGGTTGGCGTTGGCGAAAATGATTATGGTGACAAAAACAAAAAGGTTAGCGGCCCGGTAATAACCGCTGTCGCCACGATCGCCAAACAGGCGGCACATCCGTCGCATCGTGGGAATGATGATCAACACTATCACCAGGGAAGCGCCAAGCAATGGCGCCAGATAGTAGCTGGTTCTAGCGACCCATTTCAGATTTAACAAAATGAGGATGGCGGCGCAGGCCATCGCCAGCACGACAAGCCAGCGAAAACAATTTTTCCCGCTGCTGCTATGGTTGACACTCATGGCCCTGCTCCCTGGGAGCGGCTTCGTCCGCCGCGCCGGCTGGTGCGATGATGCGCACCGCACCTGGCTTCGTTTCCACCGTAATATACTTGTCGTAAAAGACCTCGCCATCCAGATTGAGCACCAGCGGGCTGTCGGAAGTTACGAAAACCTTTTTCGCGCGCCGGTACAAAAACAGATCCGGGTAATCGGCATGCTTGCCGCGCATGTAGTAAAACATCATCCGGCACGCAGTCAGCATGCTCGCATCGCCGCTGCACAGCACGTCCAACCAGCCATCGGATGGCACGGCTTCCGGCACGACGGTTCTGCCGGTCGCAAACCATGGACTATTGGCGATGTTGATGGCGATGTGCTTGCCGCTCAAATCCTCGTTATCCACCCACATCCGGTAGTTCTGTTTGAAATTCACCCGGTTCAGGAGCGTTCCGGCGAAACCGGAACAGAAGTCCAGTGAATGAAAAAAACCAGGCAAATGGCGATGCAGAAAATCACGACGATTCCTCCGCATCCTGGCACCGACATTGGCGACTGACTCCAGGCCGATCAGACAATAGCTCAAGGCATAATTACTGCCACAATACAGGACGTCCATCGGCACGGAAGGCGCGCTCGTCTGCGCTTGCAGGGAATGGAAGATTTTCTGGTCGCGTTGCCCGAAGACGCGATAAAAATTGTTTCTCGGCCCGCAAGGGATGGTACCCAGTTCCGCATTGGGCAAGCCCACAATGCCATTCAGACAATCGAACAGGATGCCGTCCCCGCCCACGGCATACACCCGGAGCGGCACGCCGTGCGGAACAGCAGCGGCAAACCGGCGTATTGCGCTCACAGCGTCGCGGGGAAAGCGCGAAACATGGACGGCATACTGCGGCGCGCCACCCGGTTTCTCGTCCGGCTTCTCGAAGAACCGGTGTATGCCGCCCACGACTTCATTCATTTCACGCTTGCCGTAAAACGACACAGGATTGACAACAAAAAAGTGCCTGGGCGGCGGCAGAATTTCCGTCATGCAGTTTCTCCGTGCTTCACCGGCTAAAATCCGTCGATGGAGACGCCAGCAAGCGCAATTGCTCCGAGCATTGCGTAAACAAATCGACCAACAGCGGATCGAAATGCTTTTCTCTACCCTCCAGGATGATCTCGACCGATGTCTGGTGATCGAACGCTTTTTTATAGGGCCTCACGGAAGTCAAAGCCTCGTAGACATCGACGATCGCCATCAGCCGTCCCAGCAATGGAATGTTCGTACCACCAATCTGGTTGGGATAGCCGGTGCCATCCCATTTTTCATGATGGTATTTGGCAAAGATTTTGGCGTATTGCAGGAAAAGACTGTCATCTTAGTCTTACTAAAGTCTTTCGATAAAGTCGAACCCGAAAATGACATGGTTTTTCATTTCCTGAAATTCATCGGATGTTAATTTTCCAGGCTTCTTCAGAATACTGTCACGAATCGCAATCTTGCCAACATCGTGCAATTGTGATGATTGGAGAAGCAATTCAACGTCCCAGCCAGTTGTCTGATCCCGATAATAATCCGTATTCATAAGAGCAGATAAGAGCACGCGCAAGCACTGCTGTGTACGCTCGATATGATTCCCGGTCGAGGTATCACGTCCTTCCACCAATTCCGCCATCGCCCGCAAAACCTTATTTTGCAGCTTGAGCACCGTGCGCGTTTTGCTGACTACCATATTCTGAAGATTGTCATTGTAATCCTGGAGCGCTTTCTTCTGGGACTCCATCAACAGGTGTAATTCTACCCGCTTTTTCAGGAGCGGCGCAGAGAAAGGTTTGCCGATAAAGTCGACTGCCCCCAGGGTCAACCCCTGGAGTTCGCTGCTGGCATCGGCCATAGCTGTCAGAAAAACAACCGGAATTCTCTCGGTTTTCGGGTTTTCTTTCAGGAGTTTGATCGCCTCATAACCGTTCATTTCCGGCATATCGACATCAAGCAAAATCAATCCTGGCGTATAGCGTTGCAACATTTCAAACATTTTTGGCGCAGAAGGCACAGTCAGCACCCGGTAAGCGTTCGACAAAGCCTCTTTACCAACCATCAGGTTGGCAAGGCTGTCGTCGATCAGCATGATCAACTCACGACTATCAGCATTGCTCATACCTTTTCTCCGAAATAAGTTAGCTTATAGAAAGCTCTCACATCATTACAATCCGTCCTATTGCGGGCCCTGGCGAAATACCACGACTCATCTTGCAATAGGACTTTTCAATACCATACGGTAACCATAATAGTATCCGAATATACATTAGGAAAAATGTAAAATTCACATATTGCGCGAAACACGTATACCACCAGCAGACCACAGCAGTGACAAAAATCACATTCAGATAGCCCCGACAGGCCGGTTTACCCATTTCCATGACGCGCCGCCGGCTCAAGATTTCCGACATGACGATTTTTCCATCTCAAAAAAGATGCCCGGTGTGACCACGCCGTCATCTGGAACTTTACGATCCAATACCGCCATGATCGCCTGCGGCGGCAAGCACAGAAGTCACGCCGCACCGGGATTTCGTGTAGAATAATACAGTTTATTTGTTGCGAATAGTCTTCCATGCTGCCTCTCTTTTCCCTGGCCGAAACCGCCACCGCTGGCGAGCGCGCTCGCCAGCGCAGCGCGTTTTGCCTGCTGATCGCCCTTGTAGCCACGCCGTTGGCAGCCTGCCTTTTCTTCAACCTCGAACCGCTGTGGCGACACATCAACCCACTCGAAGGCGTGGCGTTTGCCCTTGCCGCCGCAGCGTTGGGCGCGGCGCTGGCCGTCGCGCCCGTGGCCGCCGCTGCTGGCTGGCTGCTCGCGCTCTGGTTCGGGGTGGAAAGCGTGTGGCTGCCACGACCGCGCGCCACACCTGCCACCGACCGTATCATCACTGGCATCGGCCTCGCTGCATGGTTCCTGCCAGCGCTGGCTTTTCTGGCGGCGGCGATAGAAGCGTTGATCGCCGGGCGTGTGCATTTCGTGCAGCCGCAGCGCGATTACTTGCTGGCGGTCGATCCGATCGCCTATTGGCAAGGCATCGGCTTTCTGTTCATCACCGCAGCCATCTTTGCCTGGCTGGCGTGGCGTTATTGGCAAGGAAAATTACGCCGCCGGCCTGCCGCAGCGTAGATCGTGCACGCCCCCCGCCCCCAAGCATGATATCCAGCAGGGCGAACGCTTTCTCGCCAGCCACAGATTGGCCAGCGCAAATATTATCTTGATCTGTTGAATGTTCTTCGCCAGTCCGCGATAGCGCGTCTTTTACATAACCAGGCAGACTCGGCGGAACGGAATGCCATCCGGGAACCTGTCATACCTGTCATGACAGGGTGTAACCTTAGCTGATTTTTATTGTTTGCGCCCCCGTCCGCTTTCGCTAGATTGACTCTCGTGTTTCCAAAGAGAGAGTCGGACATGAACCCCTTCAAGGCATTGCTCGCCGCCCCGGTTTTCGCGCTCATTCTGGGTAGCGCCCAGGCCGAAACGATCCGGGTCGCCATCGGGACGCAAGACACAACGATCAACTGCGCCACTGGCGGCATCCTCATCCGCGAACTGAAGCTGCTGGAAAAATACTTGCCCCACGATGGCAAGTACAGAGATGCCAAATACGAAATCGTCTGGAAAAATTTCACCTCCGGGCCGCCGCTCACCAATGAAATGGTGGGCGACAAACTGGACATCGGCAGCATGGCGGACTTTCCCGGCGCGCTGAACGCGGCGGCGTTCAAGAAAGCGGGGCAACGCAGTTTTTTCATCACTTCCCTTTCCGGCAGCCCGCAAGGCAGCGGCAACGGTCTGGTCGTTCCCATCGACTCGCCCGCCTATTCGTTGCAGGATCTGAAAGGCAAAAGCATCTCCGTGCCTTTCGGCTCCACCGCGCACAGCATGATTCTGCGGGCACTCACTTCGGCAGGACTCGATCCGCAACGGGACGTCAACCTTGTTTCGCAGTCCCCGGAAGTCGGCGGCAGCGCCCTGCAAAGCAACAAGATCGACGCTCACGCCGATTTCGTGCCTTTCGCCGAGCTTTTCCCGTATCGGGGCTTCGCCCGCAAAATCTATGACGGCTCCCAGGCCAATTCGCCCACTTTCCACGGCACCCTGGTCAATGAAGCCTATGCAAAGCAATACCCCGAAGTCGTGGTCGCCTTTTTGCGCGCGGCCATTGAGGCCGACCGCCTGTTGCGCGCCGAACCGGAAAAATACAGCGAGCTGATTGCCAAGGTGACGGGCATTGAGGCCGAGGTGAATTACCTGTTCCACGGCCCTCTCGGTCTGCAAAAGCGCGATTTCACTTTCAAGCCGGAATACCGCGCCGCAATCGCCACGGCGATCGAAACCCTGGCACTGCTCAAGCGCACCGACGTGCCGCTGAGCGCTGACGAACTGGTCGACGACAGCTATTTGCGTCAGGCTTTCAAGCTCTCCGGGCTGGATTACGACCAGGCGCTCAAGTCCTACGACAAGGAACCCCTGACGGCCCAGGACGAGCGAAGCGGCAAGCCGGTAACCGACTTCAAGCGCGTCGCGCAGGTCTGGGTCGTGGGCGAGCCGCACGTCAGGCATTACGCCAGCGCCGGGGAAGCTGCGGCGGTCGTGCGGGATCTGGAAAAAACAGGGAAGAAAATCCGCGTCGTGTTCGTCCATGACCGCGCCAGCGGCCTGAAACTACTGGCGAAGCTGGCATGGTTTACGCGCGCGCCGGACGGTCGCATCGACGCCTGGCTCGAAAAGGCGGCTGCCGAGAAGGCGGCGAAGCAGGACGGCGGCGCGCTGGCGAGTTACGCGGAAGCCTTCGGCGCGCCATCGCCCCAACAGGCGGCTCGCTGAGGCAGGATCATGCACGGCGCACATTTCAGCCTTGCGGCGACGGACACTTCCCTGTCCGCTCCGGCGCAGGACGACGGCGCATCGAACGATGCCGATATCGACAGGCCAGAAACGGCAAAGGGAAAGCGCGCCCACCTGCCATTCGGACGCCTGTTCGTTCGCCTGCTTTCGCTCGTGGTCTTCGTCGCATTGTGGCAGGCCGCCTCTGGCAACCGGCTGCATCTCGGTCTGGTCAATTTCCAGAACGTCCCCGCGCCAAGCGAGGTCGTTCCCGCACTGCGCGATCTGTTGCAATCCCCCAAGATCGGCGCGCACGTCGGCAGCAGTCTGTGCCGCGTCTTCGCGGGCTTCGTCTCGGCGGCGCTGGCGGGCATCGCGCTCGGCCTGATGATCGGTCGCTCGCGCTGGGCGGCGGATCTGTTGCAGCCGCCGCTGGAAATGCTGCGCCCCATTCCGGGCGTGGCCTGGATTCCGCTGGCGATCCTGATGTTTCCGTCCAGCGAGCTGTCGATGGTTTTCATCACCTTCGTGGGCGCACTCTTTCCCGTCCTGCTCAACACGATTCACGGCGTCAGTGGCATCGACCCGCGCCTGATCGCGGCCGCGAAAAGCCTTGGGGCGGGACGCCTGCGCTTACTCACGGAGGTCATCGCGCCGGGGGCCGCGCCCAGCATCGTCACCGGTCTCTCCATCGGCATGGGTACTTCCTGGTTCTGTCTGGTCACGGCGGAAATGATCGCCGGGCAATACGGCATCGGATACTTCACATGGGAATCGTACAACCTGCAAAGCTATGCCGACATCGTTGTCGGCATGCTGTTCATCGGCGTTTTCGGGATGGCGAGCAGCGTGCTGGTGCGCAAGTTCGGCGACCTGCTGACGCCCTGGTATCAGATCGGGAATGCGTGCGGCCATGAGTGATCCACATGAAATTTCCCGCAGCGGACACATCGAGTCCCGCGACCTGAGCATCGGCTGGCGGCACGGCAAAGAACATTTTCAGGCCGTCGACCGCGTCAGTTTCAGCATCGCCGCCGGTCAGTTCGTTTGTCTGCTCGGGCCGTCCGGCTGCGGCAAATCGACCCTGCTCGGCGCGCTGGCCGGACACATCCGCGCCGCCAGCGGCAGCCTTTTTCTGGACGGCGCGGCAATACTCGCCCCGTCGCCGGAACGGGGATTGGTGTTCCAGCACCACACCCTGTTCCCGTGGAAAAAGGTCATCGACAACGTGGCCTTCGGACTCAAGATGAAAGGCGTCGCCAGAGCGGAACGCCGGGCGCGGGCGCGGGAATTGCTCGATCTGGTGGGACTGTCCGGCTTCGAGGACAAATACCCCGTCCAACTCTCCGGCGGGATGCAGCAACGGGTGGAAATCGCCCGCGTGCTCATCAACCAGCCGCGCGTGCTGCTGATGGACGAGCCGTTCGGCGCACTCGATGCGCAGACGCGCTGGATCATGCAGCAGCTTCTGCTGCAAGTGTGGGCCAGCATCCGCACCACGATCGTTTTCGTGACCCATGACATCGACGAAGCGCTTTTCCTCGCCGACCGCGTGCTGGTGATGTCGCACTGTCCGGGGCGCATCCGCGACGACATCCCCGTACCGGCGGCGCGCCCGCGCGGCGAAGCCTGGCTGACTTCGGACGGATTCATTCGCCTCAAGCGGCATTGCCTTGATCTCATCCATGACGAACGTCCCTGCGCAAACCCGCCGGATGGCGCGGATCTCGCTCTCCAGCCAGCAGTTTCGCGCCTCGCCGAGGCGCTCATCTGAAGCCGCCGCCATGAACGTCGACCTGCCCGCGTCCGGCCTCGCCCGCCATCCTCGCTCTTTGCCGCTCTACAACCAGATCAAGGAAGACCTGCGCGACAAGATTCTCGAAGGCGGCTACCGCGAAGCCGAGCGCCTGCCCTCTGAGAGCGAGCTGACGAGCGCCTACGGCGTCAGCCGCATCACCGTGCGCCAAGCGCTCGCCGGTTTGGAACAAGAACGCCTGATTTTCAAGATTCCCGGCAAAGGCACTTTCGTTTCGCATTTCAAGCCCACGATGCAGCTCGTGCGCTTGCAGGGGCTCGCTGAAGCCATGTCCGCCCTGGGGGTGGAAGTCCAAAACCGGCTGTTGAGCATCCTCCCGGTCACAGCCGACCCACTGACCGCCAGCCGCCTGCAAGTGCCGGAAGGCAGCCCGCTCATCGAATTCCGCCGGGTGCGCAACGCCAGGCAGGAACCGGTGTCGCTCGACGTCACTTACGTACGCCGCAGTCTCGGGCTGCGGCTCGCCAAGGAAGACCTTGTCAATCGAGACATCTTCCTCATTATCGAAAACGACTACCGGATACCGCTCGGCCACGCCGACCTCGACATCAGCGCCATCAATGCCGACAGCGCCCTGTCAGCCCTGCTCCACGTGCCGGTGGGCGCGCCCATCCTGCGCATGGAACGCCTGACCTGGAGTAAGGCGGGACAGGCCATCGACTTCGAGTTCCTCTTTTATCGCGGTGACTCGTTCCGCTACCAAACGCGCGCCGAACGCAGTTGAAAACGCCCCCGCAGCCCATTCGTCTCCACTCAAGGAAGTCTCCCATGGAAACCCGAAGCATCGAAACCGACTTTCTCGTCATCGGTGGCGGCACAGCCGGGCCGCTGGCGGCAATCCGCGCCCGGCAGCTCGCACCCAAAACGCGCGTCCTTTTGCTCGACAAAGCCAACGTCAAGCGTTCCGGGGCCATCGCAGAAGGCATGGACAGCGCCAACAACGCCGTCATCCCCGGCCATGCGACGCCCGAACAATACGTGAAGGAAATCACCATCGCCAACGACGGCATCGTCAACCAGGCCGCCATCAATGCCTATGCCGTGCGCAGCTTCGACATGATCCGCGAACTCGACAGTTGGGGCGTCAGATTCGAGAAGGACGAAACCGGCGACTACGCGGTGAAAAAAGTGCATCACCTCGGTGCCTACGTGCTGCCGATGCCCGAAGGGCACAGTCTGAAAAAGGCGCTGTTCAAGCAGTTGCGCAAGCATGGCGTCGCAACGGAGAACCGTCTTACCGTCACCCGTCTGCTGCTTGGGCCGGACGGGCGCATCGCCGGGGCGCTGGCGCTTGATTCGCGCAACGGCGGCTTCATCGTCATCCGCGCCAAGGCCGTGCTGATCGCCACCGGCGCAGCCGGACGCCTCGGGCTGCCCGCGTCCGGCTATCTGTTCGGCACCTATGAAAACCCGACCAACGCCGGCGACGGCTACAGCATGGCCTATCACGCGGGCGCTGAACTCTCCGGCCTCGAATGCTTCCAGATCAACCCGCTCATCAAGGACTACAACGGCCCGGCCTGTGCCTACGTCACCGGGCCTTTCGGCGGCTACACGGTCAATGCGAAAGGCGAGCGCTTCATCAAGAGCGACTACTGGAGCGGCCAGATGATGCTGGAATTCTGGCGCGAACTTGAAAGCGGTAGGGGGCCGGTCTACCTCAAGCTCGACCATCTGGCCGAGGAAACCTTGCAGAAAATCGAAAACGTCCTGCACCTCACCGAGCGCCCGACCCGAGGCCGCTTTCATGCGGGACGCCATACCGATTACCGGCATGATCTGGTGGAGATGCACATTTCCGAAATCGGCCTGTGCGGCGGCCACAGCGCTTCCGGCATCTGGGTTGACGAACACGCCCGCACAACGGTGCCCGGCCTCTACGCGGCGGGCGATGTCTGCAACGTGGCTCACAATTACATGCTCGGCGCGATGGTATACGGGCAGATCGCCGCCAAGGACGCGCTGGAGTACGTCTCCGGCAAGGATCTGGCCCCCATCGACGACGACGCCGTCGCAACTGAACGCGCCCGCATCTTCGCGCCGCTCGGGCGCGAGACGGGTCTTTCCCCGGCCCAGGTCGAATACAAGCTGCGCCGCATGGTCAACGACTACCTGCAACCGCCGAAAGTAGCGGCAAAGATGGAAACCGGTCTCCAGCGCTTTGCCGGGATTCGCGCCGACCTGGAACGCCTGAAGGCGAACAATCCGCACGAACTGATGCGCGCGGCGGAAGTAAGCGCCATTCTCGACTGCGCCGAACTGGCGGCGCGCGCCTCGCTCTACCGCACCGAAAGCCGCTGGGGCCTCTACCACTACCGCACCGACTACCCGGAGCGCAACGACAAGGACTGGTTCGCCTTCGTCGAAATCAGAAAAGGCGCGGACGGCGAACCCGAGATTTTCAAGCGCCCGGTGCCGGAATACCTCTACCCGCTCTCCGAAAAGGAACGGCAGGCCTACAGCGACATCCGCATCGGGGATGACGCCTCCGCCCTCGCCGCATGAACAAACAAACCGGAGGAAAACCCATGAACGTCATTGCCCGGGACGCCACCGCCGCGTCCATCGTCGTCGATTACGATAAATGTATCGCCGAAAAAGGTTGCCGCATCTGCATCGACGTGTGCCCGACCGACATCCTCGTGCTTGACGAAAGCGACGGAAAGATCAGGATGGCCTACGACGAATGCTGGTACTGCCTGCCCTGCGAGCACGATTGCCCCACCAAGGCCATCCGCGTCGACATTCCCTACCTGTTGCGCTGAGGCGGAGCCATATGTCATCCGCCCCGGAAGTCGCGGCAGCCCTGCCTCTGCTGAACGACGCCGATCCCGCCGTGCGCCGTCTCTCCCTGTTGCAGATCGCCGAATTCGCCGACGAATACCCGCATCTGTTCATCGCCGCCAGCCATGACCCGGACGCCGCCGTCCGGCTGGAGGCGGCGCGCGCCCTTGAAGGCAACGCCTCCCCGGCGGCGCTCACGGCCCTGGCCGCCCTGCTCGACGACAGCGATGCGGAAGTCGCGGCGGCGGCGGGCGCATCGCTTGCCGAAGTGCGCGACGCAACCGCCGCGCCCATCCTGCTTTCCCTCCTCGCACAACGCCAGGACGAAAAAAGCGCCCCCATGCTCGCGGCCCTGCGCGGCTTGCGTCACCCAGGCGTTTTCGCCCCGGCGCTCGCCCTGCTCGAACATGCTTCGCCCGCTGTGCGGCGCGAGGCGGTCGGCGCACTCGCCTGGTTGCGCGACGCTTCGGCCCTGCCAGCGCTGGCGCAACGCTTGACCGGCGATCCCGATCCCGCCGTGCGCCGGGCGGCGGCGGGGTCGCTGTCGTTCGCCGCAACGCCCGGCGCCGTACTGCCCGCCCTGTCCCGGGCGCTGGCGGACACCGACTGGCAGGTACGCGAAGAAGCCATCCTGACGCTGGAAAAGCTCTCCTGGTCGTCAACCGCCGCCATCCTGCTCGGCGCGCTCGACAACGACCCCGCCTGGGAAGTACGTCTGAAAGCAGCGCGCGCCCTTGGCAGGCTGCGGGTCGCCGCGGCAATTCCCGCCCTCGTCGCCGCGCTCGCGCACCCCGTCGGCAACCTACGCAAGGAAGCCGCCACCGCCCTGGGCGCGATCGGCCACGCCGATGCCCGCCAGGCGCTGCAAACCGCCGCGCGCCAGGATGCCGACATCGACGTACGCAAGGCGGCGAGTCGTGCCCTGGAAGCGCTCGGCAAGAGCGCATGAAACGCGCGCTCGCCCTGCTCCTGCCGCAACGCGCATGTCCCCTCCTGTCGTTGCAGGCGGCGGGCGACTGGCTGCAACGGCGGCAGAATGTGGTTCGCCGCATGCAGTGGGGCTTCGTGCTCGTCTATTACTTTTTCCTGTTTGCTCCCGCCATCCTGCCGTCGCCCGCGAGCCGGACAGACATTTTTCATACCCTGGCGGGCTGGGCGGAAGTTCTGTTCTGGGGCCTCTGGTGGCCCGGCGTCATTCTCAGCATGTTGCTGTTCGGCCAGTTCTGGTGCGGCGTCCTTTGCCCGGACGGCGCGCTCACCGAACTCGTCAGCCGCCATGGCCGGGGCGGCAAGATTCCCGCTTGGGTGCGCTGGGCCGGCTGGCCACTGCTCGCCTATGGTTTCGTCGTGGTCTACGAATACCTTGCCAACGCCTATCAAACCCCGCGCGCACTCATCGTGACCCTGGGCGGCGCGTCACTGGCGGCGCTGGTCTGCGGCTACTTCCTGGGACGCGGCAAACGGGTCTGGTGCCGCTATCTGTGCCCGGTCAGCGCCGTGTTCTCGCTGCTCGCCCGGTGTTCGATTTTCCACTTCAGGGTCGACCGCAACGCATGGGACAACGCCCCAAAGCCCCTGCCCCGCGCCGTCGATTGTCCGCCTCTGCTGGACGTGCGCCGCCTGCGCAGCAACGAGAAATGCAGCATGTGCGGACGCTGTAGCGGGCACCGCAACGCCGTCACCCTCGCAGCCCGTTGGCCGGGAGCCGAAATCGTCGCCATGGCGCCGTCCGAAATCCGCGTTTTTGACGCCTTTGGCATCTGCTTCATCCTCATCGGCCTGTGCTACGGCGCGATGTACCGGGAGTTCGCCGCGTTCGGATTTCTGCCCGCTTCCGGCCTGGCGCGGATTATTCTGATCGCGGCGGCGCTCGGCGCGGGCGCGGCCTGCTTCCTGCTGGCGGCCACCCGGCTGCGCTGGCGCATCGCCCTTCACCTCGCCTACGCCCTGATTCCCATGGCCGGCCTCGGGCTATTCTCCAGCG
>JAITQD010000049.1 GCA_031289095.1 Azoarcus sp. | reverse complement strand
GAAAAGGCGCATGTTCAGGCCAAGAAGCGATGCGTCGTAGAGCAGCATCGGGATAGCGGTCATCTGCGCCGCTGTCTTGAACTTGCCGATGGTGGCTACAGCCACGCTCGTCGATTCGCCCACCCGCGCCATCCATTCACGCAGCGCCGAGATGGTAATTTCGCGTCCGATGATGATGATGGCGATGAGGACGTCGACCCGCGCAAGCTGCACCAGCATGATGAGCGCCGTCGCCACCATCAGCTTGTCGGCTACCGGGTCGAGGAACGCGCCGAAAGCCGAAATCTGACGCAGGGCGCGGGCGAGATAGCCGTCGAGCCAGTCGGTGATGGCGGCTGCGACGAAAAAGATCATGGCAAGCAGGTTTTTGTGCGCCATGCTCATCCAGGCATCGGGAAAATAGAATATGCCAATAAAGACCGGAATCAGGGCGATACGCGCCCAGGTCAGCAGGTTGGGAATATTCATTCGCATACGGCGCGGCGGGCTTGCCCTTGTCCTCGGTTGTTCAGTGCAAGGCGGAGTATATCTGTTCGGCCAGCTTGCGACTGATGCCATCGACGCGGCAAAGATCTTCGGCGGTGGCGTTGCGCACGCCGTCCAGGCCGCCGAAGGCGGCGAGCAGCACACGGCGCCTCACTTGGCCGACACCGGGAATGTCTTCCAGCCTGGAACTCATCCGCGCCTTGCCCCGGCGGGCGCGATGGCCTGCAATGGCGAAACGGTGCGCCTCGTCGCGGATTTCGATCACCAGGTGCAGCGCCGGGGACTGGCCGCCGAGCGCCATGCCCTCGCGCCCATCGGGGAAGATCAGTGTTTCCAGTCCCGCCTTGCGCCCTTCCCCCTTGGCGACGCCGACCATGTTCACCGACTCCAGCCCCACTTCGGCAAGAATGGCCGCTGCCGCGCTCACCTGCCCGCGCCCGCCGTCGATCAGGATAAGGTCGGGGCAGACGCCCTCCCCTGCCGCGACCTTGCCGTAGCGCCGTTCAAGCACTTGGCGCATGGCGGCGAAATCGTCGCCCGGCGTGATACCGTTGATGTTGTAGCGCCGGTATTCGCTGTGCTTCATGGCCCCGTCGACACACACCACGCAGGAGGCGACGGTGGCTTCGCCCATAGTGTGGCTGATGTCAAAGCACTCGATACGCGCTGGCGCTTCAGGCAGGTCGAGCGCTTCGCGCAAGGCTTGCAGCCGTTCGCCGATTCGTCCAGCATCGCGCAGACGGGTTTCCAGCGCGAGGATCGCGTTTTTTTCCGCCATTTCCATCCACGCCTTTTCTGCGGCATGGCGCGGCTGGGCGAGGACGGGCGGACACTCCGAGATTTCGGCCAGCACTTCGCGCGCCGTATCGAGGGAAAGATTCACCAGGATGCGCGCCGGTAGCGGATGCACGGCGTAATGCTGTTCGACGAAGGCTACCAGCCCGTCGCCGGCATCGGCCAGTGCGCCGCCGCTGGGAAACTGAGGCCGGTCGCCGAGGTGGCGGCCACCGCGCACCATGGCGATGTTCACGCATACCGCGCCCTCGTTCGCCACCGCAGCGACGATGTCGACGTCCTCGTCCTTGCGGCTGTCGGCAAACTGGCGATGCAGCACTTTTTGTAACACCCGGATCTGGTCGCGGCAAGCCGCCGCTTCCTCGAACGCCAGCCGCCCGGCGGCGGCCTGCATGCGCGCGCCGAGATCGTCGATCACCTCGTTCGCCTGTCCATCGAGAAAGCGGCCCGCGAGACGCACTTCGGCGGCGTAGGCATCGCGCTCGATCCTCGCCACGCAGGGTGCGCTGCAACGTTTGATCTGCGCGAGCAGACACGGACGCGAGCGGTTCTGGAAAACGCTGTTCTCGCAAGTGCGCAACTGAAAGGTCTTCTGCAACAGATGGATGCTCTCGCGCACTGCATAGGCGTTGGGAAACGGCCCAAAATAGCGCGCTCCCCGGGCGAAAGCGCCGCGATGATAGGCGAGACGCGGAAATTCGTCGCCCGACAGCTCGATGTAGGGATAACTCTTGTCATCCCGGAACAGGATGTTGTAGCGCGGAGCCAGACTTTTGATGAGATTGTTTTCGAGCAGCAAGGCCTCAGTCTCCGAGCGCGTCGGCGTGATGTCCACGCGTACGATCTGCGCCACCATCATGGCGATGCGCGGACTCGGCAGACTGCTGCGAAAATAACTCGATACCCGGCGCTTGAGGTTTTTGGCCTTGCCGACGTAGAGCACCTGTTCGTCGGCGCCGATCATGCGGTAGACGCCCGGTTCCTCGGGAACAGTGCACAGGAAAGCACGTGCGTCGAACGAAACAGCCATCTGCTCACTGGCTCCCGGCGTCCTGGCTGGACATCAACTGGCGCAGCAGTGGCTCGTAGACACGGGCGGCTTGCACGTCTTCCGCCGTAACCGGAACGTAGCCGCCATAGCCGGAATCAGCAAAAAATTGCTTGCCCTCCTGACTCTGGGAAAAGGCTTCGAGCGCCGCGCGGATGCGTTTGATTTTCATTGCCCCCAGATCGCGGCGCACCAGCGTCACCAGCGAAGGCAGGGGCGAATGGCCAACGTCGAGCGCCTTGAGGCGGTTGCGCAAGTCGGGATTGAGCAGCATCAGGGGCGGACGCCCGGACACGGCAACGTCGAGCCGTCCGGCGTCAACGGCTTGCAGAATGGTCATGTGCGAGACCTGTTCGCTCAGAACATAGTCCTCGCCTGGACGCAGTTCCAAGGTATTCAGCCATTGCATGCCGAGGATGTGATAGAACGACAGGCGGTCAGGCAAACCGATGCGACGCCCGCGCAAGTCCTCGACGCCAGCGATGCTGCTGTCCTTGCGCACGACGAGCAGGAATTCGAGCGGGTTGCGGTAGCGCACCAAAGGCGTGAAGCCCCCGTCGGCCAGCACAGAAAGGAAGTGCGGAGCGGTGATGACAATATCGTAATGAGCGTCGAGTGTGTTTTCCAGGAAGCGCCTGTGGCTGCGCGCGGAATACACGACGACGTCCATCCCCAGGGAACGCGACAGATAATCGCGCAAGGAGACGTGCGCACGCAGTAAAGCCTGCGCGGAATAAAACGGCACGATGCCCAGACGCAGGATTTTCCCTGCTGGGCGCGTTTCCTGTGGCGTTTCCTGCGGATCGGCAGCCAAGGCACATTGCACAGGCATCGCCAGCCCGCATGACAGTATGAACACGAAAATGAGGAAACAACTGATCTGCCGCATCTTCGCCTCCGAAATGCGGGCCTGCCTCATGTTTGTGACGGCGGATAGTTATGTGGCTCAGAGCCGATCGTTGCCGCTGCCATGGTAGGAGAATTGTCTATGTAATCCATGGATGCCAATGCCAAAACCTTCTCGCGCGCCAGTAAATAAGGTGGATGTAGTTCGAGTGTGAACGGGTCAGCGAGCCAGGGGCGCGGCGTTGGCGTGGCGAGGGCGGCCAGACGTGCGAGACTGGCGGCATCGGTCGCGGGAACGCCGCGTGCGAGGAGTTCGGCCACGAGGTCGGGACGGTTGCACACCAGCAGCATGTCGCAGCCCGCGGAGGCCGCTGCCGCCACTCTCGCCACGATGTCTCCGGCCACGAGCGCGCCCGCCATGTTGAGATCGTCGCTGAAAATGACGCCGTTGAAGCCGAGTTCGCCGCGCAGCACCTCTTTCAGCCAGAACGACGAGAACCCGGCGGGCCCGGGGTTGCCGGGTTCGGCGTGCGGGTAGATGACGTGCGCCGGCATCACGCCAGCGAGCTGGCGCAGCAGGCGGTGCCGGTACGGGGCCATGTCGTCGTTCCGGATCGCCTCGAAACTGCGTTCGTCAACCGGCACGTCATGGTGCGAATCGGCCTCGACACAGCCGTGACCGGGAAAGTGTTTGCCCACCGCGCCCATACCCGCTTCGTGCATGCCCGCCACGAGCGCCTGCGCCAGGGCGGCGACGACGGCAGGGTCACGGTGGAAGGCGCGATTGCCAATGGCGCGGCTGCAACCGTAATCGAGATCGAGCACCGGCGCGAAGCTCAGGTCGACGCCATGGGCGACCAGTTCGGAAGCGAGGACGAACCCCGTCGCCTGCACCGCCGCCAGCGCCTCGACATGATCGCGTTCCCACAACGTCCCGAGCGTGCGCATCGCGGGCAGGCGAGTGAAACCGTCACCGCGAAAGCGTTGCACGCGCCCGCCTTCGTGATCGACCGCAATCATGAGCGCCGGTGAGCGCAAGGCGCGAATGTCGGCGGTGAGGGCGCGCAGTTGGTCGGAACCGGTGTAGTTGCGCGAGAAGAGGATGACGCCGCCCACCCTCGGGTCGCACAAGCGCTCGCGTTCGTCGTCGGCCAGGGCGAGGCCGGCGACATCAATCATCAGGGAACCGCGCGGAAGCTGGAGAGGTGTGTTCATGGGCATTCGATTACCGCAAAGGCAATGACATAATCATGTTCGTCGCTCAAGCTGAGATGAGCGGACAAACCCTGTGCCGCCATGTGGGCGGCGAGACGTTCGTCGTAGACGAAACCCGGCTTGCCGAGCGCGTCGTGTTCCACCGCCACCGCGTGCAGGGTCGCGGGCGCGGCCACACCGGTGCCCAGCGCTTTGCCGAAAGCTTCCTTGGCCGCAAAACGCTTGGCGAGAAAGCGGGCTGGATCGCGGGCAGTTTGCCATTCCCCGCGTTCGGTCTCCGCCAGGATGTGTTGTGCAAACGTTTCGCCATGCCGGGCGAGCGCCGCGCGCAGGCGGTCGACTTTAACGATGTCGGCGCCGACGCCGTGGATCATGCCGGCAACCCCGCCGCTTCACGCATCAGGCGTTTCATTTCGGCGACGGCGGCGCGCAAGCCGACGAACACGGCGCGGCTGACAATAGCGTGACCAATGTGCAGTTCGCGCACACCCGCGAGGGCGGCGACCGGCTGCACGTTGTAGTAGTTGAGCGCGTGCCCGGCGTTGAAGCGCATCCCCGCCGCGCGCACCGCTACGCCAGCGGCGCACACCCTGTCGAGTTCGGCGCGCACTGCCGGGGAGTCGGCGTCTCGACCAGCGTCATGGAAGGCATGAGCATAGGGGCCGGTGTGAATTTCGCAGACGCGCGCGCCGATGCGCGCTGCGGCGTCGATCTGCGCCGGGTCTGCGTCGATGAAAACACTGGTGATGATACCGGCATCGGCCAGGCGGGCAATGCGTTCGTGCAGGCGCGCTTCCTGCGTCACGATGTCGAGGCCGCCCTCTGTGGTGATTTCCTGCCGCCCTTCGGGCACCAGCATCGCCATTTCGGGTTTGAGCCGGCAGGCGATGTTGACCATTTCGTCAGTCGCCGCCATTTCGAGGTTGAGCTTGACCTGGGTGAGTTCGCGCAACCGTCGCACGTCATCGTCGCCAATATGACGGCGATCTTCGCGCAAGTGGACAGTAATACCATCCGCGCCGCCAAGATGGGCTTCGACCGCCGCCCAGGTCGGATCGGGTTCCCAAGTGCGCCGCGCCTGCCGCAGCGTGGCAACATGGTCGATATTGACGCCGAGTTCGATCACAGTTCCTGCAACTCCTGGAGCACCCGGCGGGATTGCAGCGGCTGGCCGCCAAGGTGATGGTTGATGAGCACACGCAACAGACGCTTGGCTTCGGCCAGCGTCGTGGCGCGACTGTAATCGCCGACAGCCAGATCGAGCAGGGTTTGCCCGCCGACGGGTACCCCCTCATCCGCTTCCGCCGGTTGCGCCGCATCCCCCGTGCAGGCACGAGGGCCGTGTTCGATTATATAGCGATAAGGCTGATCGGGCCGGATCGGTCGTCCGTCCTCATCGCCATCGAGCATCGCGCCGTAGCCGAGTTCTCGCAAAAGCGCCAGTTCAAAGCGGCGCAACAACACCGGCAAAGGCTCTCCCCGCCCCATCGCCGCCATGGCCGATTCATAGGTGTCGAAAAGCGCCGGGTGCGGGTCTTCGCGCGCGGTCAGGCGGAGCAGAAGTTCATTCAGGTAATAGGCGCACAACAGCGCATGTCCGGTGAGCAAGGGCTGTCCGCCGCGCCATTCGCCCCGGATCAGGGTCTTGACCTCACCGCCGCCCGACCAGTCGAGCAGGAGCGGCTGAAACGCCATCAACACGCCGCGCAAGGCTGACATAGGCCGCCGCGCGCCCTTGGCAACGAGCGCAACCCGGCCATACTCGCGCGCGAAGACTTCGACGATTAAGCTCGTCTCGCGCCACGGCAAGGTATGCAGCACCCAGGCCGCCTGCCCGGCGACGTGCTGCCTGGGTCTCACTCGTACCCCAGACTCTTGAGCGCGCGCTCGTCGTCGGCCCAGCCGCTCTTGACCTTGACCCAGGTTTCGAGAAAGACCGTGCCGCCGAAGAGTCTTTCCATTTCAACGCGCGCCTCGCTCGCCACCCGCTTGAGCTTGTCGCCGCCCTTGCCGATGACAATGCCCTTGTGCGCGGGTTTATCGACGATCACTGCGGCATGGATGCGGCGCAACTGGCCTTCGGTCTCGAACTTTTCGATCTCGACCGCAAGGCCGTAAGGCAGTTCGTCGCCAAGAAGGCGGAACAGTTTTTCGCGCAGGAATTCAGCGGCGAGAAAACGTTCGCTGCGGTCGGTGATTTCATCCTCGCCGTAAATCGGCTCGCCGGGCGGTAACAGCGGCGTCGCCGCCGCGATCAGGGCGTCGCAATTGTGACCTCGCTCCGCCGACAGCGGCACAATTTCCGCGAATTCACGCAGGTTCCGCAACCGTTCGATGAACGGCAGCAAGCGACGCTTATCGGCGAGGCGGTCAATCTTGCTGATCACCAGCACGACACTGGCTTCGGACGGAATCACCGCCAGCGCCTCGCGGTCTTCGTCGCCGAAGCTGTCCGCCTCGACGACGAAAAACACCAGATCGACACCGGCAAGCGTCTGGGAAACGGCACGGTTCATCACACGGTTGAGCGCATTGCGATGCCGGGACTGAAACCCAGGCGTATCGACGAACACGAACTGGGCATTGCCCGTGCTCAGGATGCCCGTCACCCGGTGGCGGGTGGTTTGTGCCTTGCTCGACACGATGCTGATCTTTTGCCCGATCAGGCGATTGAGCAGGGTCGATTTGCCGACGTTGGGCTTGCCCACGATGGCGACGAAACCGGCCCGGCGGGGATCGGAATCGGCATTCGCCATGTTCACATCCGCTCCAGGCTGGCGAGCGCCAGTTCCGCCGATTGCTGCTCCGCTGCGCGGCGACTGCTGCCCCGTCCCACGGTGCGCAATGAAAACTTCGGCACCTCGCAGGCAATTTCAAATTCCTGCGCATGCGCTTCGCCCAGCACGCGCACCATGGTGTAAGTCGGCAGCGCCAGCTTGCGCCCCTGCAACCATTCCTGGAGCGCCGTCTTGGGATCTTTGCCCGGAGAAACGGGGTCAACCTCAGCCAGCAGGGGTTCAAACAGACGATCCACCAGCGCCCGCGCCACCTCGAAGCCGGCATCAAGACAAACCGCCGCGATGATGGCTTCGAGCGCATCGGCCAGAATGGAGGGACGGCGGGAACCGCCGGAGCGCAGTTCGCCTTCTCCCAGCCTCAGGCAAGGGCCGAGATCAAGCGCGAGCGCCACGCGGGCAAGCGCATCCTGGCATACCAGCGAGGCGCGCATACGCGACAGTTCGCCTTCGCGCAAATTGACGAAGCGCTCGAACAACGCGATCGACATCGCGCAGTTGAGTACGCTGTCGCCGAGAAATTCGAGGCGTTCGTTATTGGGTTGCCCGAAGCTGCGATGGGTCAACGCTTGCACCAACAGGGCAGGATCGGCAAAAACATGGCCGAGCCGGCATTGCAGACGGTCGACGAATTCCTTCATTTGCGCTCGGGCCTGCTTGATGCTTTGAAGTCGAACAGCAGACTGACATTGCCGACGAGCGGTGCCTTGCGCACATAGTCAACACTGATGACGACGACGCCGCCTTCCCGGCGGATGAGCAGATCTTTCGGTTTGACCGCTTCATCGACGCCATCGACGATGGCCATGCGCTCGTAACTGTTTCGCATATCGAATTCGCTCGCGTCGCTTTCGCTGGCGACTTTGGCGAGGATACGTTTCAGTGCATAGTATTCCTTGTAAGGCCCCACCATCTTGAAGCCCACCAACAGAGCCAGACCCAGCAGAATCATCACGAGAATCATGCCGATCAGGCTCAGACCGCGCTGACGGGATTTCATCACCGTTTCTCCTTGAAGATCAATGGAAACGACCGATACGCTTCAGGTCGCTGAAATTGAACCAGACGAAGAAGGCATGCCCGACGATGTTTTCATCGGGGATGAACCCCCACACCCGGCTGTCGGCACTATTGTCACGGTTGTCTCCCATGACCAGGTAATGCCCAGTCGGCACCATACAACTGAAACCGCGCACGGTGTAGGTGCAATTTTCGCGGAACTTGAAATTCTCCACATCCTGGACATATGGCGGCGCCGCATTTTCGATCAGGATATCGTGCTCGACGTCGCCAAGTTTTTCGGTGTATTTGGGAATATAGTACATAATCTTGGCGTGAACATAGGTGCCGTCCGCCGTGGTTGGTATCGGCTCGCCGTTGATGATGAGCCGCTTGTCGGTGTAATCAATCCGGTCTCCCGGCAACCCCACCACCCGTTTGATGTAGTTTTGCGACGGATCGCGGGGATAACGGAAAACCATGATCTCGCCGCGCCCGGGGGTTTTGACGTCGATGATCTTGAGGTTGAAGACCGGCAGGCGGATGCCGTAGATGAATTTATTCACCAGAATAAAATCGCCTTCCAGCAAGGTCGGAGCCATCGAACCGGACGGAATCTTGAACGGCTCGAAGAAGACCGCCAACAGGGCCAGACCCAGCAGAATCATCACGAGAATCATGTCGATCAAGCCCAGCCCGCGCTGCCGGGATTTCATCACCGTTTCTCCTTGAAGATCAATGGAAACGACCGATACGCTTCAGGTCGCTGAAATTGAACCAGACGAAGAAGGCATGCCCGACGATGTTTTCATCGGGGACGAACCCCCACACCCGGCTGTCGGCACTATTGTCACGGTTGTCTCCCATGACCAGGTAATGCCCAGCCGGCACCATACAACTGAAACCGCGCACGGTGTAGGTGCAATTTTCGCGGAACTTGAAATCCTTCACATCCTGGACATATGGCGGCGCCGCATTTTCGATCAGGATATTGTGCTCGACGTCGCCGAGTTTTTCGGTGTATTTGGGAGAATAGTACATACTCTTGGCGTGAACATAGGTGCCGTCCGCCGTGGTCGGCATCGGCTCGCCGTTGATGGTGAGCCGTTTGTCGATGTAATCAATCCGGTCTCCCGGCAACCCCACTACCCGTTTGATGTAGTTTTGCGACGGATCGAGGGGATAACGGAAAACCATGATCTCGCCGCGCCTGGGGTTTTGGACGTCGATGATCTTGATGTCGACCACCGGCAGGCGGATGCCGTAGATGAATTTATTCACCAGAATAAAATCGCCTTCCAGCAAGGTCGGAATCATCGAACCGGACGGAATCTTGAACGGCTCGACGATAAAAGAGCGCAAAACGAACACGACCAGCACCACCGGGAAAAAGGCGGCGCCCCACTCCACCCACCCCGGCGGCGGCGCCTCCGGGTCGCGCCGCGCCCGGGCATAAAAGCGATCCGCCGCCCACAATGCCCCGGTAATGAGCAGTAACACAAATAAGGCCTGGGCGAGATTGATGCTGGAAAAATCCACTTCGACTCCTATCGTTTCAATGGCAGACGCGGCTCACTTGCCTTCGTCCGTCCGCAGCACGGCCAAGAAAGCTTCCTGCGGGATTTCGACGTTGCCCACCTGCTTCATGCGCTTTTTGCCTTCTTTTTGTTTTTCGAGCAGTTTTTTCTTGCGGGTAATGTCGCCGCCGTAGCACTTGGCAAGCACGTTCTTGCGCAGGGCCTTGATCGTCTCACGCGCGATGATATGTGATCCGATTGCCGCCTGCACCGCAACGTCGAACATCTGGCGCGGAATCAGACCGCGCAACCTGGCCGCGAGTTCGCGCCCGCGATACGGGGCGTTGGCGCGATGCACGATCACCGAGAGCGCATCGACCTTCTCGCCTCCCACCATCATGTCGAGCTTGACCAGGTCGGCGGAGCGGTATTCCTTGAATTCGTAATCGAGCGAGGCGTAGCCGCGCGACACCGATTTCAGTTTGTCGAAAAAATCCATCACCACTTCGTTCATCGGCAACTCGTAGATGAGCTGCACCTGACGACCGTGGTAGCGCATGTCGACCTGCGCGCCGCGCTTCTGGTTGCACAGCGTGAGCACCGGGCCGACATACTCCTGCGGCATGAAGATGGTGGCGGTAATGATCGGCTCGCGGATGTCCTGGTATTTGCCGGCTTCCGGCAGTTTGGCCGGGTTCTCGATGTGGAGGATTTCGCCGTTGTTGAGCACGACCTCATAGACCACCGTCGGCGCGGTGGTGATGAGTTCCATGTCGAACTCGCGCTCCAGGCGTTCCTGCACGATATCCATGTGCAAAAGCCCCAGAAAACCGCAGCGGAAGCCGAACCCGAGCGCCTGCGACACCTCGGGCTCGAAATGCAGCGAGGCATCGTTCAGGCGCAGTTTTTCGAGCGAATCGCGCAACTGGTCGTACTCGGAGGATTCCACCGGGTAAAGACCGGCGAAAACCTGCGGCTTGATTTCCTTGAAGCCCGGCAGAGGCCCGGTGGCGGGGCGCGTCGCCAGCGTCAGCGTGTCGCCCACCCGCGCCGCTTCCAGTTCCTTGATACCGGCAATGACAAAACCCACCTCGCCGGCGGCGAGTTCTTCGCGTGCGAGTGCGTGCGGCGTAAACACTCCAAGCTGGTCGCACGGGTACTGCGCCTCCGTCGACATCAGCAAAATACGATCTTTCACTCGCAGCACGCCATCGACCACCCTGACCAGCATGACAACGCCAACGTAATTGTCGAACCACGAGTCGATGATGAGCGCCTTCAGCGGCCCGTCCGGATTGCCGCGCGGCGGCGGCACGCGGGCGACGATGGCTTCCAGCACCTCCTCGATGCCAAAACCGGTCTTGGCCGAACATTCCACCGCCGCCGAGGCGTCGACACCGATCACGTCCTCGATTTCAGCTCGCGCATTCTCGGGATCGGCAGCGGGAAGGTCGATCTTGTTGAGCACCGGCACCACTTCCACGTCCAGATCGAGCGCGGTGTAGCAGTTGGCCACCGTCTGCGCCTCGACACCTTGCGAAGCGTCCACCACCAGCAAAGCCCCTTCGCAGGCCGAAAGCGAACGGCTGACTTCATAGGAAAAGTCGACGTGTCCCGGCGTGTCGATCAGGTTGAGGCGATAGGTTTGCCCGTCGCGGGCGCGGTATTGCAGCGCCGCCGTCTGCGCCTTGATGGTGATACCGCGCTCGCGCTCGATATCCATCGAATCGAGCACCTGTTCCTCCATCTCGCGTTCGGAAAGCCCGCCGCAATAGTGAATGAGGCGATCTGCGAGCGTGGATTTACCGTGGTCGATGTGGGCGATGATGGAAAAATTGCGAATGTGGCGCATGCTTGCGGCTTGGCGATCGCCTCGCCCAGGCAAGGGCGGACTAGTCGGGCAAAGCGTTCGATTCTAGCGGAAAAGTCTCGCAAAATGCGGATACGGCTTCCGCATCGAGGCGATGATGGCAAATTTCACGCCCATCGACGAGCAAGACCGGGGCCAGTTCGTTCCAGCGCGCCTCCAGCGTCGGGTCTTCATCAATGTCGACCACCTCTATCCGCCAGCCGTAACGGGCCGCGACCGGCGACAGCGCCGCAATCATTTCATGGCACAGATGGCACCATTGTCGGCTCAATACCGTGAAAACGCGCGCACTCAAGCGCCCTGCCTCATGCAGCCAGCGGCGTCGCCGCCATCGCGTTCCAGGCGCAAGCGCCAAGCCGCATCCCGGCGGCGGGCGCGATGCCGCAGAACAAATACCGTGACCATCACCCCGAGCGCCGCCCCCGCCCCCGCCCCCGCGTCGGCCCACGCCGAAGCAGCAAAGAAAGTGCCGGACGCCGCGCCGATCAGTACCAGCGCCGTACCCAGTCCGTAGCTCGACAACGCCGCCCGTAAAGGCAGTCCGTCGTCGACCACCACCCTCACCCGGTCTCCGACGCTCAGGCCAAGCGCATCGTCCACATCCACGGCAAAAACGGGGGAAGCGCCCCCCTTGAACATTTCCGCGAAGCGTGGCGCGTGGCAGCCGCCAGGTTCATCGCAATGTCCGCAACCGCCCTGATGTTCGAGCAGGCGCGCCCAGGCTTTGCCTGCTTCGGTGCGAACGACGACCGCCCTGGCCTCGATCATTCCTGCACCGCCTCGATAGCCTCGGCGGCCTGTTGCACGGCGCGCGGCGGCACTTCGCCGAGAACCGTTATCCGCTGCCCATCGACGATGCGCTCAAAGGCGTTGACCGCCCCGCCGCCGGGAAAACCGCCGCGCGATTCGATCCCTGCCTCCGCTGGTTCGATGAAGACCGAAATCGCCGCCAGACCATCGCTGAACACCATCTGCACGATGCCGCCCTTGTGATGGCTGACCTTCGATACCAGCACGAAACCCGGCAAAGGAGGCTTACGGAAGCGCCAGCGCTCCTTCGTCTGCCCGGCATCGTCGCTTCCCACCTCAATCACGCGCCAGTCCGGCTGGGGCTGGGCGTGGGCCACGAGCAGATCGTCGCTGACCTCACCGCCGATATGCACGTCGCTGAAAGCGAACTGTTCGACCACCGCACCGTTGGCGTCGACCACCTGAGACTTGAGCAGCAAACCGCTCTGCGTCTCGGCCCACAGGACATGACCAAAACGCAGACCGTCGTGCGGTTCAAACACCACTTTCCGGGCTTCGTAACCGGCGATGCGTCCCATTTCGCCCAGACGCACGTCGTAGCTGCCGGGCAGTTCGGCATCGCTTTGCAATCGACCCGGAAAACCGCTGCGAACCCCGGCCCGGCTGATGATTTCCGTCCGTTGCGCGGGCAGCAGGCAGTACACTGTGTTGCCCCGGCGGACGACTTCCCGCGGACTGCCGTCGAGCACTTCCAGACGCTCGCTTTCCTCGCCGCCAGCGTAACGGTGCGCGATGCGCGAAGTCTCGAAGCGCCTTCCCGTCTGGTAACTGAAAGTGCCAACGTAATTCAAACGCTGACTGGCCGCCGCGATGCGTTCGATCCAGGCAAACGGCTCCGCCGTCGAACCGCCAGGGTTGGCGGGCGCCGGTTCGGCAAGGACGCCGGACGGCGCATCGGTGACCACTGGCGTCTGGCCAGCGACAGGGCTGCACAAAACACCCAGCCAGAGGAGGACGAGCCATGGCTTCGTCGCTATCATTAGTGTTATTCCTCCGCTGGAACCGATACGGTACGGATGTATTGCATCGCGGCGGGCACGGGGCCGCCCGCCATCGCCTGATGCGCCACCAGATAATCGCGGCGCGTGCCGTCATCCATGCGGTAGGCGGCGGGCGCGGCGTTGTCGACCCGCGCCGCCGTCACTTGGGCGGGCGCTTTTCCACCCCCGCCGCCGTACAGGGTCGCCACCATGCCGCCCACGGCCAATACACCCATCACCGAAGCCGCCACCGGCAGCAGCAGGTGAGTCCGCATGGAACGATGCGGCTCGTTTTCTTTCCTGGCCTCCTTGCGATGCGGCGCGAGTATCGTGGGTTCGTCCTCGATCCGGGACATCACCCTGGCGGCGAAACCGCTCATTTCCGGTTGGACGCCGCCCCGGATCACGTCGCTCAGCAGGCAGTAGGCGTCCCATTCGTCGCGGAAGGCCGTGTCGCGCTTCAGCCGGATAAAAAGCGCGCGGGCAGTGGACTCGTCGACGTCGCCATCGAACATCGCCGAAAGTTTTTCTTCCATTTCAAGCATCATTCATTCCTTTGTCTTGCAAACCTCACCAACGCTCGTCCACGCGCGTACCGAGGAGCGGACGCAGGCGGGCGGCAATCGCTTCGCGGGCGCGGAAAATCCGCGAGCGCACCGTGCCGACCGGACAATTCATGACGTTAGCAATATCCTCGTAGCCCAACCCTTCCAGTTCGCGCAGGGTGATGGCCTCGCGCAGTTCAGCCGGCAAGCCGGCCATCGCCTCATCCACCGTCCGTGCGATCTGGCGCGCCATCAACTGTCTCTCGGGCGTGTCGAGGTCGCGCAGGCGCTCGCCGCCCTCGAAATTTTCCACCTCGGACGAATCCATGCCGGTCGACGCGGGCACCCGCCGTCCTTGGGCTGCGAGGTAGTTCTTCGCTGTGTTGATACCAATTCGGTATAGCCAAGTGTAAAAGGCGCTCTCTCCACGAAACGATCCCAAGGCGCGATACGCCTTGATGAACGTCTCCTGGGCCAGATCCTCGACTTCGCCGGGGTCGCGCACCAAGCGTGCGAGCAGCCGGTGCAGCTTGCGCTGGTATTTCGACACCAGTAAGCCAAACGCCTGCTTGTCTCCACCTTGAACGCGCTCCACCAACCGTTGATCGACTTCACGATCGCTCATTGAGTGTCCGTTATTCTGCGTGTATTCAAGCCGCGCAGTATAAGCGACAATTCATTCCACTAAAATCCTTCTCAAAAGGCATTCTATAGTCCCACAGACAACGTGGTCATTGCTTAGTTCAGCGTGAACATTACGGGTTAACCCCAAATACGACTTACCCTTGTGTTATATTTCGCGTTTCCTTCCCTGCTCTTGCCTCCGTGCCCAACCAATACCAGTATGACGCGCTGATTCTCGGCAGCGGTGCGGCGGGCCAGTCGCTGGCCCTTCTTCTCGCCAGCCACCTGCGCGTCGCACTCGTGACCAAACGCGGTCTCGCCGATAGCGCGAGTTCGCTGGCGCAAGGAGGTATCGCCGCAGTGCTCGATACCGCCGACAGCGTCGAAGCCCACATCCGCGACACCTTTACCGCCGGCGCCGGACTCTGCGACCCCGACGCCACCCGTTTCGTGGTCGAACATGGGCGCGAGGCCATCGCCTGGCTGATTGCGCGCGGCGTGCCTTTCACGCGCGGCGATGATCCGGAACTGGGTTTCCATCTCACCCGCGAGGGCGGCCATTCGCACCGGCGCATCATTCATGCCGCCGACGCCACCGGCGCGGCGGTGCAGACCGTTCTGAGCGAGAATGTGCTCGCGCATCCGAACATCGACATCTACGAGCAACACATCGCCATCGACCTCATCCTCGGCGAACGGGTCGGTCGACCCGAACTCGGCTGCGTCGGCGCTTACGCGCTTGACATCAAAAACAACCGCGTCGTGACTTTTGCCGCCCGCAGCACGGTGCTGGCCACTGGCGGTGTCGGCAAGGTCTACCTGTTCACCACCAATCCCGACGTCGCCACCGGCGATGGCGTGGCGATGGCGTGGCGAGCGGGCTGCCGGGTGCGCAACATGGAATTCATCCAGTTTCACCCCACCTGCCTCTATCACCCACAGGCCAAGTCCTTCCTGATCTCCGAAGCGGTGCGGGGCGAAGGCGGCCTGCTGAAACTCCCCGGCAGCATCCGCTTCATGCCCGCTCACGACGAGCGCGCCGAGCTTGCGCCCAGGGATGTCGTGGCGCGCGCCATCGACTTCGAGATGAAAAAGCACGGCCTCGACTGCGTTCATCTCGACATCAGCCACAAGCCGGCAGACTGGTTGCGCGGGCATTTTCCCAATATCCACGCGCGCTGTCTGGAACTGGGAATCGACATCGCACACCAGCCCATCCCGGTGGTGCCGGCGGCGCACTATTCCTGCGGCGGCATCGTCACCGATCTTGCCGCGCGCACCGACGTATCTCACCTTTACGCGATCGGCGAATCGGCCAGCACCGGTCTGCACGGGGCCAACCGGCTGGCGTCCAACTCGCTGCTCGAATGCCTTGTTTTCGGCGAGGCTGCGGCGCGGGACATCCTTTCCAGCCCGCAAGTCCCACCACCGGCCTTGCCCCCCTGGGACGAGAGCCAAGTGACGGACGCCGACGAGGAAGTGGTGCTCGCCCACAACTGGGCGGAACTGCGACAGGCGATGTGGGACTACGTCGGCATCGTGCGCACCAACAAGCGCCTGCAACGCGCCCGCAACCGCATCCGGCTCCTCGCGCGCGAAATCGACGAGTTCTACTCGAACTTCCGCGTTTCCAACGATCTGATCGAACTGCGCAATCTCGTCGCCACCGCCGAACTGATCGTGAACTGCGCACTGCGGCGTCATGAAAGCCGGGGATTGCACTATTCGCGCGACTATCCCGCCCCCCTGCCACGGGCGCGTGACACGGTGCTGACGCCGCCGCGCTTCAGGCATCGGTCGTCGCGGTAATCGTCTGCAAGGCGCAGTGGCGCAGCCAGGTGCGCAACCGCCGCCATTGCCCATGGCCGCCATCCTCACTGTTTTCCCTTTCCACTTCGGCGGCGGTCAGCATCAGGCAGAGACGGCGCACGCGCCCATCCGAATCTGTCCAGACCAGCGTAAACCACAGCGCAACAGGGAACAGCACCGCACCAGGTAATACCCGCGCACACGCTTCGCCGCCTTCATGGCCTATCCGCAGAACGCCGTCAGAGGTCAAGACGAGCACGACGCCACGCTTGCGCGCATGCGCCCGTAGCGCCAACACGGCGGACGCCGCGACCAGCGTCCACAGCAACACCGTAACCGCCAGCGGCAAGTCCATGAGAAAAAGCGCCAACGCAACCGCGAAATGCGCGGCCAGAACCGATGTCAGCAGGACGGGGCTGGGCTTGAGCCGTATCGTAAGCGGATGCGGCTCGCCCGCCATCGCGGATTTTTCAGATGCGACGGAAGATCAGGGTGCCGTTCGTGCCGCCGAAGCCGAAGTTGTTTTTCATGGCGACTTCGATTTTCATCTCGCGTGCAACGTTGGCGCAGTAATCGAGATCGCACTCCGGGTCTTGCTCGAAGATGTTGATCGTCGGCGGGGAAATCTGGTGATGGACGGCAAGCACGGTAAACACCGATTCCAGCCCACCCGCACCGCCGAGAAGATGACCGGTCATCGACTTGGTGGAATTGATCACGAGTTTTTGGGCATTGTCGAGACCGAAGGCGAGCTTGACCGCCTCGGTCTCGTTCTTGTCGCCGAGCGGTGTGGAGGTGCCATGTGCGTTGAGGTATTGCACCCCGTCGGGATTGATCCCGGCATCCTTCAGAGCGTTGATCATGCTGCGGCGCGGCCCGTCGGTGTTCGGAGCGGTGATGTGGTGGGCGTCGCCGCTCATGCCAAAACCGGTCAGTTCGGCGTAGATTTTTGCGCCGCGTTTTGTGGCGTGTTCGTATTCTTCGAGCACCAGCACGCCGGAACCTTCGCCGAGCACGAAACCGTCGCGGTTGATGTCCCACGGACGGCTTGCGGTCGTCGGGTCGTCGTTGCGGGTCGTCAGCGCCTTGGCCGAGCCGAAACCGCCTATCGCCAACGGCGTCACCGTCGATTCCGCGCCGCCGCAGAGCATGACATCCGCGTCGCCGTAGACGATCATGCGCGCGCCCTGTCCGATGGCGTGCAGACCCGTGCTGCAAGCCGTCACCACGGCGAGATTCGGCCCCTGCAATCCGAGAAGGATCGACAGGTTGCCCGAAATGATGTTGATGATGCTGCCGGGTACGAAAAACGGCGAAATCTTGCGTGCGCCACCCGCGAGAAAATCGTCGTGCGTTTTTTCGATCCACGGCAGACCGCCCATGCCCGAACCGATATTCACGCCAATGCGTTCGGCATTGGCTTCGGTGACTTCAAGGCCGGAATCGCGGAACGCCTGGATGCCCGCCGCGATGCCGTAATGGACGAAGAAATCCATCCGGCGCGCATCTTTCACCGACAACCAGTCTGACCAGTCGGCGATGTTGAAATTCTTGACTTCACCGGCCACGCGCGAAGCGAACGTGCTGGCGTCAAAACGGGTAATCGGGCCGATGCCGCTTTTGCCGGCGATCAGGTTCTCCCAGGCTTCGGGAACGGTATTGCCTACCGGCGAGATGACGCCCAGACCGGTGACGACGACTCTGCGACGCGACACGAGTTACTCCGAAAGACAAACACTCCGCCGGCTGCCCAGGCAACCAGCGGAAAGGTCAGAAAAGAGCAGGAAATTATTTCTTGAGGTGGGCGGTAACGTAGTCGATCGCCTGCTGGACAGTGGTGATCTTCTCGGCTTCTTCGTCCGGGATTTCGCATTCGAACTCTTCTTCCAACGCCATGACCAGTTCCACGGTGTCCAACGAATCCGCGCCCAGATCGTCAACGAATGACGATTCGTTTTTGATCTCTGCCTCGTTTGCACCAAGCTGCTCAGCTACGATCTTCCTGACGCGCTGTTCGATGTCGCTCATGAACGGACTCCTTCCCATGTGGGGTATGAAAAAACTGCCGCATTTTACCAGAAATGCGCGCCAACACCATCGTTATGCGCGGCTATGTCGTATACATGCCGCCGTTGACATGCAGGGTCGTGCCGGTGATGTAGGACGCCGCTGGCGAAGCGAGGAAAGCCACCGCGCTGGCGATCTCCTCCGGTTTGCCGAGACGGCCCAACACAATGTTGCTCAGCATGGCCGTACGCACTGCGTCCGGCAGGCCCTGGGTCATCGGAGTGTCGATGAATCCCGGCGCCACGCAATTGACCGTGATGTTGCGGCTGCCCAGTTCGCGCGCGAGCGAACGGCTCATGCCCGCCACGCCGGCCTTGGAGGCGGCGTAGTTGGCCTGCCCCGGGTTGCCGGTGCTGCCGACCACCGAGGTGATGTTGATGATGCGGCCCGCGCGCGCTTTCATCATGCCGCGCATGACCAGCCGCGACATGCGGAACACTGCCTTGAGGTTGACGTCGATGACGGCGTCCCATTCCTCGTCCTTCATCCGCATGGCGAGGTTGTCGCGGGTAATGCCTGCGTTGTTGACCAGGATGCCGATGGTACCGAATTCTTTTTCGATGTCGACCAGCGCCGCTTCGCAGGCCGGGCCATCGGTCACGTCGAGCACCTTGGCGACGCCCTTTATGCCGGCACTGTGCAAGGCTTGCGTCAGTTCGGCTGCGGTTTCGTCCGTCGTCGCCGTGCCGATCACGGTCGCGCCCTGGCGTCCGAGTTCAAATGCCACCGCGCGACCAATGCCGCGCATTGCGCCTGTCACCAGCGCGATCTGTCCTTCAAGCGAACGATTCATATCATCCTCACCGCCGCAATGGCCTGTTCGAGGCTCGCCGCATCGTGCGCCGAGCCGCCGCTGATTTCTTTGCTGATGCGTTTGGTCATGCCGGCGAGCACTTTGCCAGGGCCGCATTCGATGACGTGGGTCAGGCCGCGCGCGGCCATCGTCGTGACCGACTCGATCCAGCGCACCGGCGAAAACGCTTGCCGCACGAGAGCGTCACGGATTTGCTCGGGATCGTCATAGACAGCGACATCGACGTTGTTGAGCACGTCGAGGCCCGGACGGGAAATTTGCACCATCGCCAGACGCTCGCCCAGACGGGTCGCCGCCGGTTTCATCAGGGCACAATGAAACGGGGCCGATACCGGCAACAGAACGGCGCGTTTGGCGCCCCTCGCAGTGGCGGCTGTTATGGCGCGTTCCACCGCAGCCTTGGCCCCGGCGATCACGATCTGGCCCGGCGCGTTGAGGTTGGCGGCCTCCACAACTTCGCCCTGCGCGGCCTCGGCACAGGCGGCGCAAACCTCATCGACTTCCAGCCCCATGAGCGCCGCCATGGCGCCCTCACCCGCCGGCACGGCTTCCTGCATTGCCTGGGCGCGGAATCTCACCAACGGCACGGCGTCAGCAAACGCCAACGCGCCCGCCGCCACCAGCGCCGAATATTCGCCCAGGCTGTGTCCGGCCACCAATGCCGGTTCCGGGCCGCCCGCTGCCAGCCAGGCGCGGTAGGCCGCCACGCCGGCGGTCAGCATCAAGGGTTGGGTGTTGACGGTAAGCGCGAGACGTTCGGCGGGCCCGTCGGCCACCATTTGCCACAGATCCTCGCCCAAGGCGTCCGAGGCCTCGGCGAAGGTTTCGCGGATGACCGGGGAGTCACCATAGCCAGACATCATACCGACGGATTGTGAACCCTGGCCGGGAAATACCAATGCGAAAGCCATCTCTCCTCCGTTTGAACAGGAACCGGACGCCGTCGATCAGAAGTCGATCAGCGCCGCCCCCCAGGTGAAACCGCCGCCGACGCCTTCGATCACCACCCGTTGCCCGGCGCGGATGCGCCCGTCACGCACGGCGCAATCGAGCGCAAGCGGAATCGACGCCGCCGAGGTGTTGCCGTGACGATCGACGGTCGTCACCACTTTGTCCATCGGCAATTTCAACCGTTTGGCCGTGGACTGGATGATACGGATATTGGCCTGGTGCGGCACGAGCCAGTCGATGCTGTCGTGCGACACGCCAGCGCGGTCGACAACTTCCTGCGCAACTTCGCCGAGCACCTTGACCGCGAACTTGAACACCGCCTGCCCGTCCATGCGCAGGAAGGGATCGCCCGTCACTTTACCGCTGGCGACGTTACCGGGCACGCACAGGATCGAATGGTTGCTGCCATCGGCATGGAGCGCCGTGGCGCGTACGCCGGGGACGGAGGATGCTTCCAGCACCACCGCGCCCGCGCCGTCGCCGAACAGCACACAGGTGCCGCGATCCGACCAGTCCAGGATGCGCGAGAAGACTTCCGCCCCGATCACCAGCGCCCGGCGGTGGCTGCCCGAGGCGATGAATTTTTCCGCCATCGCCAACCCATAGACGAAGCCGCAGCACACCGCCTGTATGTCGAAGGCCGCGCCGCCGTTGCGGATGCCGAGTCCGTTCTGCACCAGGGTGGCCGTGCTCGGAAAAATGTAGTCCGGCGTTGATGTTGCGACGATGAGAATGTCGATGTCGTCGGGCGCGCAGTCCGCCGCCTCGATCGCCCGCCGCGCCGCGACCAGCGCCAGTTCGCTTGCCGTGACGCCAGGCGCGGCGAAGTGGCGGGCGCGGATGCCGGTGCGCGCCGCAATCCACTCGTCCGATGTGTCGATGCCGCGCTTGAGCAGATCGTCGTTCGTGACCGCTTCGCCCGGCAGATAACCGCCAGTGCCGGCGATTCTTGCATGGATCATGCGTGTACCCCGTTCGCGGCTGTCGCCATTTTTTCGCTGATGCGCTCGATCAGCCGGTTGGTGACAGCATCCGCCGCCCGGATGAGCGCCTGCTCGAAAGCAAAGGCGTCCGCCGAGCCGTGGCTCTTGACCACCACGCCGCGAAGCCCCAGCAACACCGCGCCATTGTAGCGATCCGGATTGGCCCGGTGCTTGAAGCGGTTGAGCACCGGCATGGCCACCAGCGCCGCCAGCTTCGACAGCGGCCCGCGCGTAAGCTCCTCGCGCAGGAAAGTCGCCAGCATCTTGGCCAGGCCCTCGGTGGTTTTCAGCGCCACGTTGCCGACAAACCCGTCACAGACCACGATGTCGGTCGTGCCCTTGTAAAGGTCGTCGCCCTCGACGTAGCCATGGTAGTTGAGCGAACTCGCCCGCAGCAACTCGGCGGCCTGCTTGGTGAGTTCGTTGCCCTTGATTTCTTCCACGCCGACGTTGAGCAGGCCCACCGTCGGGCGTTCGACATGGTCGAGCGCCGACGCCAGCATCGCCCCCATGATACCGAACTGAAGCAGGTGTTCGGCGGTACAGTCGACGTTGGCTCCGAGGTCGAGCGCATAAGTGCGCCCCCCTTTGATTGTGGGAAGCGCAAAACAGATCGCAGGCCGGTCAATGCCGGGCAGCATCTTGAGCACGAAGCGCGCAATCGCCATCAGCGCCCCGGTGTTGCCCGCCGATATCGCCGCCTGCGCCGCGCCCGCCTTGACAAGGTCGACCGCCACGCGCATCGAAGAATCTTTCTTGGCGCGGATCGCGCTTTTGGGCGGCTCGTCCATCCCCACGACCTGGGAGGCGGGATGGATACGCAGGCGCGCGCCCAGTCCGGCGAGCGCTTCGCCCACCAGCGGCTTCAACATCTCCTCGCGCCCAACAAGAACAACATGGGCGTCAGGATGGCCGCGCAGGAAGGCAAGCGCGGCCGGTACGGTCACGGACGGGCCATGATCGCCCCCCATGCAGTCGACTGCGATGGTGACACTCATCGGTTTTTGCGTACTCAACGAAAACGGGGAGAAAAAAGCGAAGCGGCGCGGACGCATCGCGCCCCACGCCGCCCTTTACGACAGGACGCGATATTACTCGTCCTTACCCTTGACGACTTTCTTTCCGCGATAGACACCGCTCGGGCTGACGTGGTGCCGCAAGTGCACCTCACCCGTGGTCGGCTCGACAGCCAGCGCCGGCGCGGTCAAAAAGTCGTGGGCGCGATGCATGCCGCGCTTGGACGGGGATTTCTTGTTCTGCTGTACAGCCATGGAACACTCCTGAATACAAATTGCCTGCTAAATTCGTCATCCGCCGTCGCCGCGCAAGCCGGCAAACGGCGATTTTCCGTGTGTTGCGCCGGCCCGTTGCGGCCGGCGCCACACGCCCCAATCCGCAGGCCCGGGCGCGGTCGGC
>JAITQD010000081.1 GCA_031289095.1 Azoarcus sp. | reverse complement strand
CGACGCTGCGCGAAACGCTCGACAAACTGAAAGACAAACTCAAATCTGCCGCCATTGTGCTGGCGACCGTCAAGGATGAGAAGGTGAGCCTGATTGCGGGGGTAACAGCGGATTTGACGAGCAAGATCAAAGCGGGAGAGCTGGTGAACTTCGTTGCGCAGCAGGTTGGCGGAAAAGGCGGCGGCAGGCCGGATATGGCGCAGGCGGGAGGGGCGGAACCCGGAAAACTGGCGGGGGCGCTGGCCGCCGTGAAAGCGTGGGTCGATGCGAAGCGGTGACGGCTTTCATAAGTGCCTGAAAGCCATGAGACAAGCGCCTCCGTGCCGACGCCCAAGCCGCTGAAACAGGCTTGGGCGAGGCGCAACGGAAGCGGTGGCGTGTTTCAGCGCGCCGTCACCACCAGAAGAACCAGCCGAAAATAGCCAGCACGACAATGGAGAGGATGACCAGCCAGAAACCGGCTCTGATCATCTCCTTTTGCTGGATATGGCCGGTGCCGAATACGATGGCGTTTGGCGGCGTGGCGACCGGCAGCATGAAGGCGAGCGAAGCGCCGATGCCGATCACGATCGGCAACAGATGCTGCGGCATGCCCAATCCCTCGCCTACCGGGCCGAACAGCGGCACCAGCAATGCGGCGGCGGCGGTGTTGCTGGACAGTTCGGTCAGACAGATGATGAAGGCCGCCACGGCGAGCAGGGCGACAAACCCGTGTCCGGCGCCGAGCACGTCGCCGATGCCTTGCGCCAGTACCAGGCTCGCGCCGGAATCCTTCAGCACGGCGGAAAGCGTCAGACCGCCGCCGAACAGGTACAGCACGCCCCACTCGGTGTTTTCCTGGATCTGCTTCCAGGTGGCGACGCCCGAAATGCCGATCAGCACCGCTGCGCCCACGGCGACGAGGGAATCGAACTGCTTCTCGCCCCCGATGAGTACGCGCAGCTTGTCGCTGAAAATCCAGCTGCATGCGGCGATCAGGAAGATGAGGAGGGTAATGATCCGGGCGCGCGTCCAGTGGAAACGCAACGCTTTCACCTCCACGCGGTGATTGAGTTTGGGCCGGAACACGAAATACAGCACGCCCACCATGATGGGCAGCATGACGGCCACTGCCGGCAGGCCGTACTTCATCCAGTCCGTGAAGCCGAATTCCATCCCTTGCTGGCGCAGATAGCCGGCGGCGATGGCGTTTGGCGGGCTGCCGACAATCGTGCCCAGACCGCCGATGCTGGCCGCGTAGGCGACGCCCAGCAGCACGAACACGAACGTGTTGCGCTCCTTCTCGATGTCCAGGTTGCCCAGGATGCCCATCGCCAGTGGCAGCATCATCGCGGCGGTGGCGGTGTTGCTGATCCACATCGACAGCCCCGCCGTTGCCAGAAAGAGCATGATCGCCGCCGCGCCGAAATGCCCGCGCGCCAGTTGCAGCAGGCGATGGGCGATCAACCGGTCGATGCCCTGTACGTGCAGGGCCGTGGCGAGCGCAAAGCCGCCGAAGAACAGGAAAATCGTGGGATCGGCGAAAGTCTGCAACGATTTGGTGACGTTCATCAGCCCGAAAAGTACGGCCAGCACCGGCACGAGCAGCGCGGTGATGGTGACGTGGACGGCCTCGGTGAGCCACAGAACGCCAGCGAAGACGAGAATCGCCAGCCCTGCGTTGGTCTGGGGTTCGTAGGGGAGATACTTGTACATTGCCCAGACGACGATGAGATCGGCCACCAGAATGGCGAGGTCGCGCAGGGTGATGCTGTGTCCGTGGGTGACGACTTCCTCGGTGCTCTCCAGGTGTTCGTCGATCGGTTCTTCGTCGAGCACTTCGTTTTCGGCCATTGGTCGGGGCTCCTTACATGAGTGTTCTGCAAGGTTGGAGATGTTCCATACAAAATGGAATCCAGACAATCCCCTATGAGTGCGAGCCGTATGGCTGGCGCCGGTCGCTGGCGTGGTCTGGCCCGTTGGGCGCATCGCACGGGGCCATCCGCGCTTTTCCGGCAGGCCGCGCCGCGTACGGCGATTGTCGAGGCAGGCTTGCGGGGAGCGGCGGCGTCAGACAAATTATGTGCGAGCTTCGGTATCGGGAAACAAAGACTGGCGTGTAAGGGAAAATAATGCTATTAACGCGGCTGCGGCTTGGTAATACTTTGGTGCAGTGCCTTCGGGCGGGTTGTTGAAGTGAAGTGTGGGGCTGTCCCGGGTGTGTGTGTGTCATAGGCCCTGTTTTCGTGTTCCTTCGTGAATTGCCGAACCTTTGAAAAGCTCCGCATTTCCCTTCCATGCGCCTCATCCCCGGTTGTTCGTCTTGCGCGGGCGGCTGGCGATGCGCCTCGCCCTGACCGCAATAGCGGGGCTGCTGTTGATACCGGTGCTGGCAGCCCTGGTGTTTGGGGTCGGTCTGGCGGGCGCGCTCTGCGTCTGGAAAGGGCTGGGGGGGCAATGGCCGTTGCTGGTGTCGGTTTGTGTGGGCGCGCTGCTCGCGGCGGGTGGCGGATACGTGGCGGTACGGCTGCTGTCTGTGCTGCTCGTGCCTTTGCCGGGGCCGGAAGGCGTCCGGATGGCGCCAGAAGACGCGAGTGACTTTTATCGTCTGCTTGAGGGCATGGCCTGGGTGCTCGAAGCCGACCGTATCGATCATGTGTGGGTGACGCCTTACATGAATGCGGCGGTGCTGCAACGGCCCCGGTGGGGCTATTTCGGACGGATCGAGACGCATCTCCTGGTGGGTCTGCCGTTGGCGCACAGTGTGACGTGCCCGCAACTGGTGGCGGTGCTGGCGCATGAATTCGCCCACCTTGCCGTGCAGCGCAAGGGCTTTGGCAAATACGGCGCCCTGCTGCGGGCATGGTGGCTGAGGGTGCTCGACAGGATCAGCGACGTGTTTCCTTTCCTGGGCGCGCAGGCCGACCGCTGGTTGAGCCGCTTTTATGGCAACATGGTGCGCTTGGCGCGCATTGAGGAATTCGAGGCTGACGCCCTGGCGACGCGGCTGGTCGACGACGATGTGCTCGGCGAAACCCTGATTGAAGTCTCACTCCGGGAGCAGTTTCTGCTTCAGGACTATTGGCCGCGTGTGCTGGCCCAGAGCCAGGTGCGGTCGAAGCCGCTGGTGCGTCCGTACCGCGATCTTGGCTTGGGGATGTCGGCTGGTTTCCTGCGCACGGCGGTGACCGCTGCCGACGTGCTTGCTGGCGGCGCTGAACCGCCGCAATCCCTGCATCCGACGACCAGGGAGCGCCTGAGCGCGTTGCGGGCGTTGCCGCGCACTCCCGAGGCGCTGCCGTCGGCGGCGACGCATTACTTTGCGCCATTGCTGCTGACCTTGGCCTGGGTGTTCGATCGCGCCTGGTGGCGGGACGTCCGTCCGAACTGGCAGGTCATCTACCAGGATGCCAGGCGCGCACATGGGCACGGTCATCGGCGCTGAACGGGTGGCGGGCGCATCGGGAACATGACGTATTGCCACGCCTGAGCAGGATTGGCGCACTATTCTGACGATGGATTTCAGTGTGTGCGCGAATGCGCGCCGGAATTGCAATGAATAAAATACTACAAACCATGAGCGGAAGTTTTGCTGGCCAGGTCATTGACTTGCTGCCGGTGAATCTGCGCGCGCGGGTACACGGGCAAGGTCTGTGCCTCGACCGGGGATTGTCGAAAAAGTTCGTTCTCAAGCTCGCCCAGACCAAAGAAGAATTGGAAGGTTGTTTCCGGCTGCTGCACGATGAATATGTTGAGGCCGGTTTCACGCAGCCCGATCCTTCCGGCTTGCGGGTGACGCTGCACCATGCCTTGCCGACGACTTCTGTTCTGATGTGCTGCTATGAATCGACCGTGGTCGGGACGGTTTCGCTGATTCGTGAAAACAAACTGGGTTTTCCCATGCAGCACGCCTTTGATCTGGGCGAAGTTTTCAAAATGGGCGGTAATGTGGCCGAGGTGTCGGGGTTGGCGATCAGCAAACAGTATCGCGCGCACAAAAAAAGAATCCTGATGCCGATGCTGAAATTCTTGTATGAATATGCGGAATATCGTTTCGATACCCGGCATCTGGTCATTGTCACGCATCCACGGGATATGGGGTTTTATGAATGTTTATTATGCTTCAAGCGTTTGTCCCCGCATCGGGTGAAGCATTATGATTTTGTAAATGGAGCGCCGGCAGTTGGTGCGCATCTCGATCTGGTGCAGGCTAAGGAAACTTTTTACCAAAAGTATGGCAATTTATCGGCTGACAAAAATCTTTATCACTATTTCACTGCTGCTTCATTGCCCAATTGCCAGTTTCCGCACCGGCGTTTTCATACTACGACCGATCCGGTGATGACACCAGGATTGATTGATTATTTTTTCCGCCAGCGTACGAAATTGTTTTCCGGTTTGGCTTCACGGGAAATACAATTGCTGCATACGCTTTACGATTTGCCCGAATACAAGCAGTATCTGCCGCTGTTGCCCGCGATTGTACAGCGCGAAAAAGAGCCTGATAGCACTCACCGCCGCTTTCCGGTCAGGTGCCCGGCATGGTTGCGCATCAGTGATCCCAAGGTGGGCCATTCCGTGGCGCTGACCGTCTATGAGTGCTCGGAGACGATTTTCTGCGCCCACTGTGAATACCCATTGCAGGTCGGGGCGCAGGGCGAGGCGGAAGTCGACCTGGGCGAACATGAGCACTGTACCTTGCCCGTGGAAATCCTGCGCCGGGGCAAGCACAGCGATCGCGTCATCATGCTGCGTGTTCTCGACAACACCGGCGAGCAGGGCCGGATGTGGCTGAAGTTCGTACGCGCCATCAACCATGCGGCCACCGGCGCCGATCTCGAAGATGCGACGCGCTTCTGTGACGATGTTTCGCCTTTGGCGCCGGAACAGAGCCTTTCCTGATTTGCTTCCGTTCAGGGTTTTTCCGCCGCGCTGGCGCGGCGCGTGCGCGCCTGCTCCAGTTGTTCGCACAGGCGGGCCGCGCCGTCGAGCAGCCTGGGGGTGTGGCGCTGGATGATGTCGGGGGGGATAAAAAAGAGGTTGTCCGCTTTCGCTGCCGACAGCCGAGGCCAGCGCCGCCACTGGTCGAGCCATTCCGGGCGCGCTTCATCCATGCCGCTGGCGACGATGGCTTCGGGGTCGGCGGCAAGCACGGCTTCGACCGAGACCGTCGGGGTAAGCGGGGCGAGCGTGCCGAAGACGTTTTCGCCGCCGCACAGGCGGATGACCGCGCCGATCAGGTGATGATCGCTGACCGTAAACAGGGGTTGATCCCACACCTGATAGAACGTGCGCACGCGCGGCAGTCCGGCATGACGTGTGCGCAGGGCGGCGAGGCGCGCGCGAAACGCTTGCGCGGCAGTGTGCGCGGCGCTGGCGCTGCCGGCCGAGGACTTGGCGGTGGTGGGCTATGCCGGCTTTCTCGATGCCGCGCAGGCGGGTTTCGCCTCACACCACGCCGGGATGCTCCCGACCTTCAAAGAGACGGTCGAGCTGTTGTTCCAGGCGGGTTTGGTGCGAG
>JAITQD010000078.1 GCA_031289095.1 Azoarcus sp. | reverse complement strand
CGACGCTGGCGAGCACGCGGCGGGTTTCCTTGCTGTCGGTCAGGCGCACGCCGAACCGTTTTTGCAGCGCAATCGACAATTGCAGCGCGTCGAGCGAATCGAGCGCGAGCTTCGTTCCCCTGCCGAACAGGATTTCGTCGTCGGCAATGGCGGCGGGGTCGCAGTCCTTGCCGCAGGTCTCCACGATCAGGGTTTTGAGGGCGAGTTTCAGATCGGTCATGGCATTCAGTCCCGCGCTCGACGGCCCAGCAGGATGGCCGCGAGCAGCGCGCAAAGTCCAAAGCATACCAGCGCTGCTACCACCGGCAGCGCGTCGGAGAGGCCGCCATGGCGCAGCATGACGTGGTGGAAGCCTTCGAGCGCCCAATCCATCGGCGACAGGCGCGTCCAGGGCTGCATCGCGGGCGGCATCACGAAACGGGGCACCATGATGCCGCCGATGGCCCCCATGACGATGTTGCCTGCGCCGCCGAGCACGGTCGCCTGTTCGCTGCTGTGCGCGATGCTGGCGATGAACAGCGCCCAGCCCACCGCCGCCACGCCCACCGCCAGACTGAGCAGCCACAAGGCCGCGAGCGCCGACGCGCCGCCCGGTAAAACAAGCGCCTCGCCGCCGCACAGCGGCACGAGCCAGCGCCCGATTGCCACCATGACCACTGCCTGTAGCTGATTGACGAGCAGGAAAGGCGCGAACTTGCCCGCCAGCACGAAGCCGAAGGACACCCGTTGCGTGAAAAGCCGTTGCAGGGTGCCGCGCTGCCGCTCGCCGATGAAGACCGCCGAAATGGGGACAACGACAAAAAACATCGAAAAAATCAGCCAGGCCGGTACGTTCTGCTGCACCGAGGACGGCGGCGCGAGCACCTCGCCGCCACCGTCGAGTCCCACCGCCTCGCTCACGATTTCCGGCGCGCCGACGCGCTCCGTCACCCGGCGCAGTTCCGGGAGCATCATGCTTTGCCCCAGCCGTTCGAGCACGTGCGTGAGCCACACCCTGATCGTCGCCGCTTCGGCCTGCTGGCGAAAACCTTCTCGCAATGCGCGCGGCACGGCGGGATCGAGCAGAAAGCGCAACGTCGGCGTTTTGTTCGCGCCGATCTGGCGGGCAAAGCCTTGCGGAATCACCAGGACGAAAGCGATTTCCCCGGCCTCCACCCGGCGACGGGCGTCCGTCTCGCCGGACGGCGGGGCGTGTTTTGTGAACACATCGGTCTGGCCGAGTTGTTCGTCGAGCGTCCGGGAAACGGGGCTCGCATCGAGGTCGAGCACGGCGTAGCCGATGGCGATTCCCTGCCGCGCCGACAGGGATTCCGCGAGCGCGAGCGACATCACCAGGATGAAGACCGCTGGCATGATGAAAAGCGCCGCCAGACCGTGCCAGTCGCGCACGAGCGCCAGCAACTCCTTTTTCCACAGGGCGAGAAGGCAGGTCAGGCCGCGCAGTTCGTTCTCCTTGCCGGGGACGCTCAGTCCCGCAACGAATGGTGGGTGAGGCGCATGAATACCTGTTCCAGGTTCGGCGCGCCATACGCCACGTGCTCCACGGCAACACCGGCAGCAGCGAGTTCGGTGAGCAGGGGCGCGAGTCCATCGGAAGCCAGTCCGGGAAAATCTACCCGGTTGTCCGTTGCCGTCATCGCCGGAAAACGCGCCCGCCAATCCGCCGCGAGCGCCTCCGGCAAAGGCCGGACAAGCGTCAGCCGCAGCGCCGACGCGCCACCGCGCCGGACGTCGGCAAGCGTCCCCGCCGTCAACACCTTGCCATGGTCGATAATCGCCACGTCGGCGCATACCGCTTCCACCTCATCCATGTAATGCGATGTGTAGAGGACGGTGCGCCCGGCGGCGGCGAAGCGTTTTACTGCATCAAGCATGAAGCGGCGCGACTGGGGATCGACACCCACCGTCGGCTCGTCGAGCAACAGCACTTCGGGCGCGCCGGTGAGACCGATCGCCAGATTCAGCCGCCGCCGCAGCCCCCCGGAAAGTTCGCCTGCCCGCCGCCCGGCCACCGCTTCGAGGCAGGCGAACGCCATGGCTTCGGCGCAATTTTCTTGCCGCTGGCGGCGCGGGAGACCCTGCACCCCGGCAAAGAAAGCGAGATTTTCGGCCACGGTCAGCATCGGGTAAAACGCATAATCCTGGGGCACCAGCGCGATGGCGGCAGGATGCACAGCGCGCCAGACGGCGAGCGGCTCGCCGTCGATGGTGATGCCGCCGTCCTGGGGCGCAAGCAGCCCGGCCAGCAGCGAAATCAGCGTGGTCTTGCCCGCGCCGTTGGGGCCAAGCAGACCGTAGATGCCGCCACGTTCAATGTCGAGCGACACCCCGTCGAGCGCCAGCGGCTGCGCGGCGCGGTAGCGGTAACGAAGGCGGTCGATACGGATCATGGGTGCCGTCGAGGCGCTGCTACTTCACGGCCTTGCCCAGCGCGGCGAAGAACGTTTTTTCGCGCCCCGCCTGCGCGCGCAGCAGGGCCGCGAGCCGTCCGGGTTCGAGCGGGTCGCGGTCGCGGATCATCCGCGCCGTGGCCAGGGCGAATTCGCGCCAGCCGTCGCCAATATCGACCAGTTCCGCCGCCAGTTCGGCCAGCGCCGGGCGGCCCGCGAGCGGCGCAGCCTCTTCGAGAAAGGCTGCGTACATGAAGCGGAAACCGCCGCCCCCGGTGCCGATTTCTTCCTGCATCCGCACCAGATGCCCGATGTAACGCTTCGCCGCTGCCGGATCGGCAACCGGCAGACGCTCGAAAGCGCGCGCCACCCGTTCGATGCCCCTGACGCCGATGATCGGCAGCGGCGTGTGGATCATGATCCGCACTGTTTTCTTGATCGCGGCGGGCAGCGCCTTCTTCCAGTCCGGCTCGCGCGGCGGGCTGGCCGGGTAATAGATCAGCCCCTTGGGCGCGAGCACGCCACGGGCGAAACGCGCTTTCGCCAGATCGGCGGAGGCGCAACGCACCGGCGCTTCCAGCACGGGATCGGAAAGCAGGTAATCGCCGCTCGTTTCGTCACGCCCGTAGGCGATCAGGTTATGGGCGTTGAAGTGAAAACGGAAATCCGGCGGCATGAACGGCAGCCAGAACACCGAAACCTGCAAACCCACCACGCGCCCTGCATCGAGCAGCTCGTCGAGCCGCGCCACACCCGCCTCGGAACGGCGGAACGTCTCGGTGCGCATTGAAAAGTGCAACGGCTTCTGCAAGCCCCGGATGATCGCGCCGGGCGGCATGCGGTAAGACACCAGCGGCAACCCGGAGAGCTTGATGAACGGCAGGTAGGCAAAAGCGAGCGCCGAACCGAGACCGAAAGCCATCGGTTCGGACAGCGGCAAACCATGGTGGCACACCATAGCGCTCATCACCCCGCTTTCGCAGTGGGACGCCTGACGGTGCGCGAAACTGGCCGCGCTCGCGCTCGCCGCCATCTCAACCGGCCTCGCTCAAACGGGCCGCGTCCATGTCGAGCGCTGCCGCGTAACGCGCGCGCAGCACCGGAGAAAGGCGTGCAAACACCGCCGGGCGCAAATGCCGGCGCACCCGCCAGCGCCACAGTCCGGTGGCCTGGGCCAACAGGGACACATCCATGCGGGCGCGGTACATGTGATATTCGAGCGGCGAACGCTCGCCCGTTCGCACCCCGACCAGCGCTGCGGCGGCCAGTTCATCGAACGTTTCCACCGCCTGCCGGGTGACGATTTCCTCCACCTGCCAGCCGCGCGACAACACAAGCCCGAGATGCCCTTCGGCATCGCGCGCATAAACGGCCCGGCGCTGGCCTTCGTGGGTTGCGTTGCCTTCCTGGGGAACGTCGGCGGCATCCATTTTTACATTACCGTCAGGTGCATGAAGCCGCTCGAAAACCGGCCGCTTTCCGGCACAAAGCAAAGCAGCCGTTCCCCCGGCGCAAGGCGGCCACTACGGCGCAATTCGTCGATCATGATGTAAATCGAAGCCGACCCCGTATTGCCACACGTTTCCAGGTTGGTGAACCAACGCTCGAACGGGATGGGCAAACCGGCGCGCACCAGAGCGTCGGCGATCGGCTGGCGAAAGTAATACGACGACATGTGCGGCAAAAACCAGTCGATCGCGTCCGCCGCGAGACCGCGCCGCGCAATCGTCGTGCGCAAGGGAATTTCGAGGGTCGCTTCCACAATATTGCGGTCGAGCAGCTTCACATCCTGCTTGACCGCAAAAACCGACTTGTCCAGCCATTGCCGGGGCGCGAACCGCGCCCAGCCCCGCAGTTCGCCGCCGGGTTCGCGTTCGCCGCCAGCGTACATGCACACCGGCAGGCGGTCGGCGGCGGAAGACAGGTCTATCCAGTCGATGCGCAGGTTGAGCTGCCCCGCGCGCGGTTGCGGTTCAAGCAGAAACGCCCCTGCGCCGTCGGAAAGCATCCAGCGCAGAAAATCCTTCTCGAACGCGAGCCAGGGACGCGCCTCCAGCGCTTCAACATGGGCGTCGCTCTCGGCGAAAAAATGCGCGGCCCGAAGAATTGCGGACGAAACCTCGGAACCCGTCGCCACCGCGTTTGCCGCTTCCCCCGCCCCCACCGCGAGCCAGGCGTACTTGAGCGCGCTCAATCCCGACAGGCAAATCCCGGCGGTCGACACCACCTCGCAAGCGGGGTTGCCCAGTTCGCCATGCACCATCACCCCATGATTGGGCATCAACAAATCCGGCAAGGACGTGCCGGTGACAAGGCAACGAATCTCCCCGACATCGAAACCGCACTCGCCAAGCGCGCGAATAGCGGCGGCGGTCAACCCGGCATTGGAATGCGTGGCCGCGCCGGTGGCCGGGTCTATCGCGTAATAGCGGCGCTTGATACCGTTTTGGCGCAGCACGACGCGGCGCGCCCGCGACGACCGTCCGCCGATTCTGCCGAGCACGTCCTCAATGGCGTCGTTATCCACCGGCGCATTGGGCAGCGCGACCGCCGTGGCGGTAATGAAAGCCTCAGTCATAGATAGCCATGCGCGCATCGCTCGCGCCGGAAGGTTGTTCGTAACGGC
Organism: Azoarcus sp.; assembly: GCA_031289095.1. Taxonomy (GTDB): domain Bacteria; phylum Pseudomonadota; class Gammaproteobacteria; order Burkholderiales; family Rhodocyclaceae; genus WRNU01. Next base: position 11,443 of record JAITQD010000078.1, on the reverse strand, counting down.
GCGTAAGCACCGCGACGCGCCGGGCGAGAAAAGGTGCGGCCAAACGCTGCACGACGAGATTGAGCGGCACCACAGTGACGATCATCGTGACGAGATAAAGCACGAACAGCACGAGCGCCGGCAACCGCCGCCATTGCCCGGCGCGACCGCAACGGCGGACAAGCCCCGACCAGAACCGGAAAGCACGCTGTCCGGCGCGCTCGGAAAGCACCAGATGGGGAACGACCTTCACCGCGCACAGACCGGCGAGCATGGGCTGGCCGTCCTGTTCCTCGTCACGCCCGAGCGCTTCGGCCAAGGCCTCGCCAAAACGCGCCGCGCCCGCAACCTGGCGCGCATCCACCCCGGCAGGCGGCAGACCGAAAAACCCGTTGCGCCGTCCGGTGAGCATCCAGCGCGGCGTCGTGATGAAGGTTGCCAGCGCCGACGCCCTGTCCGTAAAAGCCACGTGGTCGACGAGCCGTCCGCCCGCCTCCGCCACCAGCGTTTTCAGCGTATCGAACGCAGTCAGCCACATATTGCGACAGGCCACCACGCTCACCACGGGCCGCCCGGCAAGCAACCGCCTGCCTTCGTCACTTTGCAGAAAAGCCGTCATCGGCTGCGCCGGCGAAAGAAACCACACCGGCCACGCCAGAATCACCAAGTCAAACGCCGCATCGGGCGCGAGCGTGAGCGGACAGTTGGGCCGCGGATCGAGCCGCACCGATTCCGGAAAAACATCGAAAAACCCAAAAAATGACCACGGAAACGGAAAAGCCGGCTCGGGGCATAACACTTCATGCTGGACGCTGACCCCGGCTTCCCGCAACGGTCGCGTCAGGGCCGAGACAATATCGGCCAATTGCCCGCTCTGCGAGTAGGAAACAACGAGAACGTTCTTCATGCAGTGTGTTTTTTATTTTACGCAGCGCGTCGGCTACCTCGCCTTCTGGGCGAGCACTTCACGACGCCTTTGGCATGCGCATGATTCCATACAAAAATAGTGTTTTCATTGTATCAAACAATGATGGGCAGCATGGTGAGAAACAACCGTCTTGAAACATCGGCTGGCGCACGGCTGCTGATCGCCGCAGCCGCACGCCAGGCCGAAGTATAGCGGCATCGCGCCACGAGCTTAAAACCATAAAAATATAATAAAAACAATTATATAGTGGTATAACGGTTTTTTAAACTGTCATTACAGATATGATAATTGTTGCCTGCCGACTCTGCCATCGACTAAAATTTCACCCTTTATCCGGCTTGGATAAGCATTGGTTCTACCGGCTCTGAGCGCGCTTGCCGATCGTAAAACGGCAGGGCGGTAGCGTGCCTGAACGCTTTTTACGCACATTCCACATATTGCTTACAAAAATTAATGAACACGTCTGATCAAACATTAGGATTACACCGGGCAAGGGATAACGATACCGTTATCGACACATGGTGTAATCATAAAGGCGGCAATGATACCTTCACTGGAATATCCGCCACGCACGTATGGTTGGCATTGGGCTGGCACGACATCCGGCAACGCTATCGCCGCTCGGTGCTCGGCCCTTTCTGGTTTACGCTCAGTACCCTCATTCTGGTAAGCGTCCTGGGGGCGCTCTACTCGACCTTTCTGCACCAGGAAATCACCCATTACCTGCCTTACCTTGGCATTGGCATGGTCGTTTGGCAATACTTGAGCGCCTGTATCAATGAAGGCTGTCTCGTATTTATCGGGTCGAGCCAGTTGATCAAGCAAATCCGCATGCCGTTGACGATATATGTAATGCGCATGGTCTGGAGAAATTTTATCATCCTGGCGCACAGTCTGCCGATCCTCATCATCCTGACCTTGTGCTTCGGATATGTTCCAGGGCCGGAAATAGTGCTGCTGCTGCCGGGTTTATTACTACTCTCTGCCAATTGTATCTGGATCGGAATCGTTTTGGGGATACTCTGCACACGTTATCGAGATGTGCAGCCCATCATTGGAAACCTGCTTCAGGTCGCCTTTTTTTTCACGCCAATCATGTGGACAGTAGATTTACTTAAAGAACGAGCCTGGATTGCAGAATTCAATCCATTATATCATCTGATTGAAATCGTTCGCGGCCCCATCATCGGGAAACCGCCTGAAATTCTGTCCTGGCTGTGGGCAACCGGCTTACTTTTGGCGGGTATGTTACTGGTGCAATATCTGATGAAACGGTGCCGGGATCGTGTGCCATACTGGCTATAATGCAGACAATGGAAGCATACATATCAGTCAAAAACGCCACGGTGGAATTTCCAATTTATGAAAATTCGCACCGTTCTCTCAAACAGAGAGCCATCAACCTGACGACGGGCGGACGCATCGGAAATGCTGCGGGCAAACTTCCCATCGTCAGGGCGCTGGATAACCTGAGTTTCGACTTCCGCCACGGTGAACGGGTAGGACTGGTCGGACATAACGGGTCGGGCAAAACAACTCTTTTAAGGATGCTTTCCGGCGTTTACACGCCCATCAGAGGGGATCTTCGCATCCAGGGGAAAATCGTCTCGTTGCTGGATGTTTCCATGGGACTCGATCCCGACGCCACCGGCTTTGAAAACATCTACCTGCGCGGCATCATGGACGGAATGAGGCCCGCCCGGATTCGCGGCAAAATAGACGAAATTGCCAATTTCACCGAACTTGGCGAATATCTCAACCTGCCTGTGCGCACATACTCCAGCGGCATGATGGTACGTCTGGCGTTTGCAATTTCAACCAATGTCGAAGCCGATATTCTTGTCATGGACGAATGGTTGAGCGTTGGCGACGCCGATTTCAGGGCCAAGGCCGCGACAAGACTCGACGCCTTGGTCGACAAAGCCTCCATCCTCGTGATCGCATCCCATGATCTCGCGCTCGTCGATCGCATCTGCACACGCAAGATCCACATGGAACACGGGCGCATTCTGTCGGATGAACCCGTCGTGCATGACACAGACACCGAGACTGCAATCGAAACATGATACGCGCCGACCACCCCGTTCTCCGAATGGGCGAAGCCATATTCGCCCAACAGCCTTTTCGGCTTCTCAAAGGATGCCTGAGCGCATATATCGCCTATCCGGTAGCCGAGAGACGCGAAAAACGGGTCATTCGCCCCAAACTGAACGAATTGCGGCGGCATTACAAACTGCCTTTTGAAAAACGCCTGTCCATCGCACGCGAAAAACTCTATCAAACCCTGGTCTTCGCCGGGCAATCCGTACCCTATTACCGCGACCTGTTTACCGCGACGCGCTTCGATCCCGAAAAAGCGCGCAGCGATCCCGGTTGGCTCGCCGAATTGCCCTATCTCACCAAGGACATCATTCGAGAACAAGGAGAACGGCTACTCTCTCGCCCGCTGGCGGAAGTGCGCCATCATGCCTGCAAAACAGGCGGCTCGACCGGCGTTTCCTGCGTAATCTACTACGATCAGGAAGCCGCCGATCACTCTGCCGCCGTCACACTCTATGCCCGCGAACGCATCGGCAAAAAAAAGTACAAGCCCGAACTACATTGCGCCTGCCGGTTTCCAGACCCCATCCCACCGCAATGGCCGAGCCGCGAGGACTGGCATTGCCTTGCAATGAACCGCAGCAATATTTTCTTCGACCGCATCGACGACATCGGCCTGGAAACCATGTGGCGCACGCTGAAGCGCCGTCGTCCATATCTGGTGCATGAACACCCCTCCACGATCTACGCCCTGGCCTGCTACATCGAACGGCAATACGGCGCCGGCAAAGCTTTTGAAGTTTTTGAATCCAGCGGCGAACTATTGCAGCCTTACATGCGCGAAAAAATCACCCGCGTCCTGTGTTGCCGCATCGTCGATCGCTACGGCCTCGCCGAACTGGGCGTAATGGCCTACGAACTCAATGGCGAACAGGGCGGCTTGCAGGTGCTGGAATCCGAAGCATGGCCGGAAGACCGGCGAACCAGCGACGGCGGCGATGAACTGGTGCTGACCGGATTCCGCAACCGCCTGATGCCGCTGATCCGCCTTGCCACCGGCGACAAGGCCAAAGTGCAGCAAACGGAAAACGCTTTCGTGCTCACAGAAGTTGTCGGGCGCATCCATGACGTCGTGCCCATCAACGGCATCCCGCACCCCACCCATCACATCATGGACATACTCGATCACCGGGTGGGCGGCATCCAGGAATTCCAGATAGATCTACGCGTTTCGCCCCCCGTTTTAAGAATCGTCCCGGAACCGCAGGCCGACCCGGCAAACATCACCGCCAGGCTGGAATCTTACTGGCCTGGCGCATTCACAATCGAATACGCCGGCCACGACGCGCTGGTTCGCGTCGGCCATCGCGCCAAATTCCGCCATGTGGTAGCGGCATGATCGAACTCCTCTCCGGACGAGTCGATCACGCCGCCGCACCGCTGATGCTGGCGGCACTCAAACGCTCCGTGAGCAGAACATCGGTGCGCCGGATAGCCCATCCGTTGCTGTCGCGCTCCACCGCGCGCATTCTCGCCGCCATTGAACCGGACGAAGCGCAAGCAACTGCATTGCTCGACCGCATGGAAAAACACCCCTGCAAACTCATGCTGTTTGGCCGCCTCCCGCCCATACTGCACCGCCGTCTGGGCCTGCGTGAAACCCACTGGCCGGACAACCCCGGGCAATGGAGCCGCAGCCCGGCGGCCCAGCCCCATGCCAGCGCGCAAAGCGCGGCGGTCGTCCATTACACACCGCAAGCCGCAGCGTTTTCAGCATCGCACTGGCAACGCGCACTGGAGCGGTTCGACTTCGCCGACGAATGGAACAACCTCGGCTACAGCGCCATCCGTGCCGACGCCTCCATCTGGGCATTGGCGGCGCCGATATTTGCCGCGCCGGAAAACACCCTCGCCAACGTGCTCCTTGACGGGCAAAACATCGCAAGCTATGCCGCGATCTTCAATCGGGACAACGCGGCAATCCTCTGGTTCAACCGCCCGGTTGGGCCGATAGATTCCTTTGAATGGCGTCTCGTGGAGCGCTTCCTGTCCGCGTGGCGCCACGACACCCTCCCTTGCCAGCCGGTCTTGCAGGAAATCCCCCAAGGGTATGACGCCGCTGTCACCATGCGCCTCGATTGCGACGAGGACGTCGAATCCGCCCGGATGCTGCGCGCCGTTTACCGGGAAATGAATGTGCCCTTCTCGCTCGCCGTACACACGGCGAACCTGGACGACACACGTCACCACGCACTCCTGAAAGAAATGGCGCAGGCAGGCGAAGCAATCCTTTCCCATACCGCGACGCACGCGCCCAACTGGGGCGGCAACTACGAAACCGCCCTGTTCGAGGCAAAAAGCTCGGCCCAACGGCTGAAAACCATAACCGGCCAGCCAATCCGCTACGCTGTCTCGCCCTTTCACCAGTCGCCCCCCTACGCACTCGCGGCGCTGGCGGACGCGGGCTACGACGGTTGCATCGGCGGCATCATCCGCAACGATCCCGAATTCCTCCTCGCACGCGGCGGCGTCCCTGCCGGCCTGCCGGACGGCTTCATCGGGCACAGCCAACAATGTATGCTGCACGGCGACTGCATGCTTGCCGCAGACGACCCGATTGCCATATTCAAGTCCGCATTCGAGCGGGCAAAAGAAACACGCACGCTCTTCGGCTACCTCGACCATCCGTTTTCGGCTCGCTACCAGTACGGCTGGCGCGACGAAGCCGCACGAATTGCCGCGCACCGGGATTTCGTCGCCTACATTCGCCGCAACGCACCGGATACCCTGTTCCTTTCCGAGAACGACGCCCTGGATTTCCTGCGTCTCAAATCCGAATGCGAAGTATTGGAAAACGAAGTTGAAGGCCTATTCACACTGCGCATACCCGACAGCGAAAACAAGCTCGCGCCAATCGTGGAATACGCAGACGCCAACATCACGGGCAAAGAGTTTCCCGCAACCCCAACCCATTAGCGACAGGCATTCATGCCGGTTTTACGATGAAAGTCGTAGTAATACTGGGAACCCGTCCCGAAACAATCAAACTGGCGCCAGTTGTGGACGCCCTGAATGCGGCAGCCATCTCCACAATCGTCTGCGCCACCGGCCAACATCGTGAAATGCTCGAACAGGCGCTTCGGGTTTTCTCCATCCAGCCGCATATCTCCCTTGCCGCGATGACGCCGGGACAAACGCTCAACCGCCTCGCCGCCCGTCTGCTCACGGACATGGACGCCGTTCTTGATCATGAACAACCGGACTGGGTACTGGTGCAGGGTGACACTACCACCGCATTTTGCGGCGGTCTGGCCGCGTTCCATCGCGGCATCCGCGTCGGCCACGTCGAAGCCGGATTACGCACCGGAGAACTCTCCAGCCCGTTCCCGGAAGAAGCCAACCGCAGCCTGCTCGCCAGAATCGCCACATTGCACTTCGCGCCGACCCGGCGCAACCGGCAGGCGCTACTGGCGGAAGGCATCCCCGAAAACGCCATCCATGTCACCGGAAACACCGGCATCGACGCCCTGGAAAAAGCGCGCAGCCTGACCGAAGCGGCGCAAACGGCGGGCCGTCTACCGACGCTCGACGCCATCCTGGCTGCAGCACAAGGCAAACCGCTGGTGCTCGTCACCTGCCACCGCCGCGAAAACTTCGGCGGCGTGCTGGAAAACATCTGCCGCCTCCTGAAGCGCCTGTGCGAACGCCATGCCGGTTTTTACTGGGTGTTCCCGGTGCACCTCAACCCGAACGTCCAGGAACCCGTGCGGCGCATCCTCGCCGCCGTTCCCAACCTGCGCCTGCTCAATCCGCTCGATTACCTGACCAGCCTGGCGCTGATCGCCCGTTCCAGTCTGATCCTCTCCGACTCCGGCGGCATCCAGGAAGAAGCCCCCGCCTTCGGTGCGCCGGTTGTGGTCATGCGCAACCACACAGAACGCCCGGAAGGCGTCGCGGCGGGGTTCGCCACCCTTGCCGGGCAAGCGCCGGAAAGCATCGAAGCGGCGGTCGACGGCTGGCTTCTGCACCCCGAACGCCGAGCGGATCTGAAACATCGCGCCAACCCCTACGGCGACGGTCATGCCTCCGAACGGATCGTCGCCCTGTTGCAGGGAAAAACGTGCGGAGAATTCTGTGGATAAAGCCCCATGAAGTTGCAAGCGCCCCGTTCTCGTACATGAAGCACTGCATCCTGTTCGCCACCGCCGACTGGGACGAACCTTACTGGACGAACAAACAGCACACCGCGAGCGAACTTGCCCGTCAAGGCTGGCGCGTGCTCTACGTCGAAAGCGTCGGCCTGCGCTCACCCGGCATGGCCAGCCGCCGCAACTGGAAGCGCCTGTGGCGGCGGCTCAAGGCCGGTCTCCACACACTGATCTTCGGCGCGCGCCAGCGGCGCAAAAACATCTGGGTACTCTCACCGCTCGCCATTCCCGCCCAACACCACCGGCCTTTTGTCGGCTGGCTGAACCGTACCCTGCTGCAAGGCATGTTGCGGCGCTTCATCGAAACACAGCAATTCGCCAAGCCGCTCATCTGGACATATCACCCATACATGCTCGACGCCATTGCAGCAATCGAACCGCGCACCTTGCTGTACCACTGCGTGGACGACCTGGCTGCCGTGCCCGGCGTCGATGCAGAAGCATTCCGGCAAGCGGAACAAAAACTCCTGGAAAAAGCCGATGCCGTTTTCGCCACCTCGAAACCATTGGCCGAACACTGCGCGCACCTCAACCCAAACACGCACTTTCTGCCCAACGTGGCGGATGCCGACCACTTTGGCCGCGCCCTGGAACCCGGCCCCATCCCGGACGACCTGGCGGCGATTCCCGAACCGCGCCTCGTGTATCACGGCGTACTCTCCGACTTCAAAGTAGACTTCGCCCTGCTCCGGAAAGCAGCGCAATTACGGCCCGATTGGCACTGGATTTTAATCGGCGAAGAACGAGAAGGCCAAAAAAGCGGACTACTGGCCCAACTAGCCGAATTGCCGAATGTGCACCTTATGGGTCACCGCAGCTACGAAACACTTCCAGACTACTTGCGCGGAATACAAGTCGGCATCCTGCCCAGCTTGATAAACGACTACACCCGGTCGATGTTTCCAATGAAATATTTTGAATATCTCGCCGCTGGCTTACCCGTCGTATCGACACCGCTTGAATTCACCCAAACGCATCGGGCGGGGCTGGAAATCGCGCAAACGGCAGAAGAAATGATTAATGCAGTAGAAAGGCAGATACAGCGAGGCAGATTTTTTGCTAAAGAAGTATCAAACATGATCGCAGACAATACCTGGCGAACAAGAACGGAAAAAATGCTTGAGACGATTATGCCAGGCAACATAAAACCCCACATTGAAACCGTTTAAGGTTTGCAACGTTATATGGACACATATCCTGTCAAAAAAGGAAAACCGGAAAAAACCGGAGAATCCTTTATAAAACAACCAGACTTATCGAACAAAAAACCGACAGTTATTTTAAATACCTATCCTTTCGCATTTGACGTTGTTGGCGGCGGGGAGGTTCAGCTACTTTCCATTCATCGGGAGTTGGCACATCTTAATATAAAAACAATCTTATACGACATATGGAATCCAAGCCTGGATATTTGTGACATCGTTCATTTTTTTTCCGTGATGCCCGGCTCTTTTGCTTTTTGTGAGCATGTGCGGAAGCGAAACATTCCGCTGTTTGTTTCTCCAAATATGTGGCTGGACGACACAGTATCGACACAAATATCGCTCCAGCCTCTCCGTGAGCAGTTGAGTCTTGCAGATTGCATCATTTGTAATTCCGATATGGAGTCCGAAAATTTTTCCCGTATACTCAGTTTACCAAAAGAAAAATTCCTAACCATGTATTGTGGCATTGATGATATTTTCCTCAATCAATCGACGCCATCTCTTTTCAGGAGTCGTAATAAATGGCTTGGAAAATTTGTTCTGAATGTCGGCACGATTGAAAAAAGAAAAAATCAATTAACACTCATCAGGGCAATGAAAGCCTTCCCGGATTATTCCATCGTACTTATAGGGCATATCCGAGATCAAGCCTATGCAAACAAATGCTTTGCAGAGGGAGGATCTCAAATCGTCTATTTGGGGCCGCTTCTTCATGAAGACCCTCTACTACGTTCCGCAATGGCCGCCTGTGATCTTTTTATCGGCCCCGGCCTCATGGAAACACCCGGAGGAGCCAATCTCGAAGCAGCCTCACAAGGCGCGCCGCTCGTAATTACCGAGGTAGGCTCTACTCGGGAATATTTCAAAGACATGGTTACTTACTTCAACCCGGTAGATGAAAAATCACTCATTGATGCCATCGAAGCAAATCTGGGAAAAAGTCGAAATGAAACATTGATCAAATATGTGCATGCACATTTTCAATGGCGCAAAGCACTCATCCCTTTAAGTAAAGCCTATCAAAAGACCACAGAGGCCTTCCAACCATGAGGGTAATGATCTTCTCTCACATGCACCCTCAGGAAGACATTGATGGCACAATTCTCTGCGCTTCCCTTCACGCTAAAAACCTGGCGGACAATGGTATCAAGACCGTTCTTATTGGGGGAAGAAAACAGAGCAATCCAAATGCCATGATTTTTGAAAAAATATCCAGCGGCGTCTTAACAGAATATCTTATGGATATACATACGCCGGATATTTTTTCGAGGACGGGGTTAGGGTGGCGCATTCTTTACACTCAACTGGATGCGCTCATCCATGAATTTTCCCCCGACATTCTCCACTTTCACACCATCATGCCTTACGGCCTGGAGTTCATCAACAGCCTCGCCAGCCGCCGAAACAAGCGGGTACTCACACTACACAACTACACCCCGCTCTGCGCCAATGACATGTGCATTCACACAGATGATGGGACGCCCTGTGACTCGATAGACGCATCACAATGCACACGCTGTTTTCCCGACTCGGCACAAGACGTATTCAAAAATCACCGGCGTCTCGTCCTGGAAAATCTTGAGCAGTTGGACATGCTGACCACCCCCGGAGTGTTCGCAAAAAAACTCTACACCTCAGCCGGCGTCGATGCAGGAAAAATCCGCATTATCCGTAATGGAACGCAAATATCATCCGCAATAACAAATCCACGAGAAGAAGACGGCGTACTGCAACTGGGATACATAGGCCGTAACTCAAGCATCAAGGGGCTGAACATCCTTCTTTCCGCACTATTATTATTGCCACACGAAATTCGGGTTGAAGGGAAAATCCACCTTTCCATTTTTGGCCCTTTGGACGAGAATGATTCACCTACTTTTTATAACGCATTATCTTCGGAATATGTGCAGCAGGTATTTTCTCTCCTACGTCCGCTTAAAGACAATGTAACGCTGCATGGATCATTCACAAACGAAGACTTACCAAAACTTCTGCAAAAAATAGACTGCTTGCTGATTCCTTCTATTTGGTGGGAAGTTACACCCTGCGTCATTCAAGAAGCTTTTGCTTGCAAATGTCCAGTTATTTGTTCAAATATAGGCGGAATGGCAGAGATGGTAACAGATGGCGTAGATGGCTTACATTTTGAAATGGGAAACCCACACGACCTCAGAGACAAAATCCTCGCACTACTACAAGACAGAACACATCTTACGAAAATGCGCAATTGTATTACGCCCCCGCCAACAGTTGACTGCATGGTCAAGGAATATATCGCCTTGTATCATGAACTACTGAACAAACATATTAAAGTCGCATAATGTTTATCAGCTTTTTTTTACCCACATTTGTAAGCCATTCTCAACTGTCGCATCAACTATACCGGCAGATGGGGTGCATGACACACAAAAATCTACATATTATCGCACCTCAATATTACTTCACCGAACACACACGCTTCCCGGAAACACACCATATTCGACAACCCTGGCTACAAAAACAATTCAAACACCCCTACCCAACACAAGAAGAAATCGACAGATTCCAAAAAAGTATCTTCCCGGACGCTCTCCTGAACGGACTCCGGCAAAACCATCCTTCTGAGATAGTCTTATATAATCTTCTTCAGAGCAATGTCTTTCAAGATCTGGTAAAATGGATTGAAAAAGAGATAGAAAATATCGGGAGAAAAGCTCACATAGAGGGCATTTTTGCGTGGCGCGATTGTGCGTCATTGAACAAGGCGGCGCAAAATAAAGGAATAAAAGTTATCTATAATGAAATTAGCCCATTTCGTAATCCTTCGTATCATGAAACATTTTACTGGGATTGCGAGGGAGTCAAAAAAAGTTCAGAACTTGAGCGCCGATTCGAGCAAGTTCGTGCAGACAAAAATTTGCGTAAACAGTATGAGGCGTGGGCAATTCGTCTCTTGCCCCAGCTTTTCGACCGCGCTGGCGCCAGGGGCTGTGCTGTTCTGATGGCGTGCGAGGAAGATTTTGTTTTCATGCGCGGGTTTAGCAACTACAGATTGCTGGCATACGCCAAAGACCGCTTTCCTTCTGAGCGAATTATTGCACGAC
>JAITQD010000061.1 GCA_031289095.1 Azoarcus sp. | reverse complement strand
TGAACATCGCATCGTTGCGGGGGGAGTAGGAGAGCCGGGTCATCGTTCAATGCACTTTGCGTAAAGTTAAATTGTACCTGTCAAGATGCAACAAGCGCAACGTGCTCCTCAAGCGCGTCCTGCCCGCTGCTCAGTTGGAGGGTGCCCACCGACAGGGTGCTGCCTCGAAGCAGCCGCCCTGGCCACTCGCAGGTTGTCGGCTGCGTAAGCCGCTCAGAAATTGTCTCCCTGGTCTCCTGGTCGTGTTACCGGCTGCGAAAGGCGCCCTAAAAATTACACTATTGTCATATATCCAGCGGATCCACATCTATTTGCCAACGCAATTCGCGTGGCGCGCGCGCGGCGCGTATGCGTTCCAGCCAGCGCCCGAGAAAATCCTGCAAGACCCCACGACGATCGGCTTCGACCAGCAATTGGGCGCGCTCGCGGCGTGCGAGGCGGGTGAGACGCATCGGCACGGGGTCGAAAAGACGAACTTCCGGGGCAACGAGCGGCGCGGCCAGTTCGCGCGCCTGACGCAAAAAATCCACCGACACGGCTAAATCCGGCGCGTCGGCTTTCAGCATGGCATGGTACGAAAACGGCGGAAAAGCGGCGGCGCGGCGGTTGTCGAGTTCCAGAGCAGCGAAGGCGTCGAAATCGTGCCGGACAAGGCAGCGGTAGAGCGGGTGTTCCGGGTATTCGGTCTGGATGAGCACTTCGCCGGGCAGCGCGGCGCGGCCGGCGCGACCGCCGACCTGCATCAACTGCTGGAACAGGCGCTCGGGGGCGCGAAAGTCGGCAGCATGCAGGGAGGCATCGGCACCGAGGACGCCGACCAGGGTGAGGCGGGGAAAGTCGTGTCCCTTGGCCATCATCTGGGTGCCGACGAGGATGTCGGCTTCTCCGGCGGCAATGGTCGCCAGCAACATTTCCCACTGCGCCCGGGTGCGGGCGGCATCGCGGTCGATCCGCAACACCCGCGCAGCAGGGAAGATCCCGGCAAGGTGCGCTTCGATTCTTTGCGTGCCGCGCCCGAAGGGGCTGATGTCCTGATTGCCGCAGACCGGGCAGGCGCGGGGGATGGGCGCTTCCGCGCCGCAGTGGTGGCAGCGCAGGCGGCGGTCGGCGAGATGGACGACGCGGTTGGCCGAACAGTGCGGACATTGGCTTACCCAGCCACAGGCCGGGCAGGACAGCACCGGGGCGTAGCCACGCCGGTTGAGGAAGACGAGACTTTGCTCGCCGCGTTCGAGCCGCACGGCGATGGCCTGCCGCAAGGCCGGGCTGAAGCCTTCGTCGAGACGGTCGCGCCGGGTATCGAGGATTTTCACTGCCGGTAACGCCGCCGCCACGGCTCGCGCCGTGAGCCGCAGCAGACGGTATTGGCCGCGTTGCACATGACGCCAGCTTTCCAGCGAAGGGGTGGCCGAGCCAAGCAGCACCGGAATACCACGCTGCCGCGCCCGCCAGACCGCGAGATCGCGCGCCGAATAGCGGATGTTTTCCTGTTGTTTGTAGGAGGCGTCGTGTTCTTCGTCGATCAGGATCAGTCCGAGGCGCGGCATCGGTGTGAACACCGCAAGGCGGGTGCCGAGCACGATGTCGGCGCGCCCGTCGAGCGCCTGCACGAAGCCGCGCGCCCGCGCCCCGGCGGCGAGCGCCGAATGCAGGCTGACCACGCGAGCGGCGGGAAAGCGTGCGTTCACCCGGTTTTCCAGTTGCGGGGTCAGGGCGATTTCAGGCACCAGCATCAACACCTGCCGCCCGGCGGCAAGTGCGTCGGCGGCCAGACGCAGGTATACCTCGGTCTTGCCGCTACCAGTCACGCCAGCAAGCAGCCACGGCGTAAAGCCGGCAGTGGCGGCGCGGCAGGCGGCGAGGACTTCGGCCTGTCCGGCGGTGAGCTCGGGAAGAATGCCGCCGACATGGCGGCATGCGCTGTCGCCAGCGTGTGGTGTCAGCCAGCCGCGGGCGAGGGCATCGCCTACGGCGGCGCCAGCGGCGAATTGGCGGATGGCGCTGCGGCGCAAAGGGGTGGGGTCGTTTTGTGCGGCAAGCTCGCGCACGAGGGCCAGCGCCCGGCTGTCGCGGCGGCGCCCGGAGAGCGCCGCGCGTCCGGCGTCGGTGAGGACAAGCTGCGGATCGGTTTCGTCGCCGCTGACGCTATCGGCCCGGCGCAGTCCCGGCGGCAGGGCGAGCGCGACGACTTCGCCAGTCGGCGCGTGATAGTAACGGGCGGTGAATTCGACCAGTTCGATCCAGTCTGGCGGCAGCGCCGGTACGTCGCGCTGGATGTAGGCGACCAGTTTCAGTTGGGCGGGGTCGACGCCGGCGGTTTCGGGCAAGGCCAGGATCAGGCCGCTTTTTTCGCCGCGCCCGAAGGGGACGCGCACGCAACGGCCAACGTCCGCTGGCGTGGCGTCGCTGGCCAGATAATCGAAAAGTTGCGGCAGGGGAATGGGGAGCGCTACACGAACGACAGGCATTGCGGACTGGACGGGGAACGGGGGAACGGAAATTCAAGGGTTTGCCGCGGAGACTGCAAGCTGGTTCTTGAGGTACGCCGTTCCTTCAATGAGTTAGCGGAACAACTTGAGACCGGTTCTCGGAAAACCGGGTAAACACCTGCTGCGGCAAGGCGTCTTGGGGTTGCTCACAAAAGATGTGGATAACTTTGTGGGCAATTCGGGTACAGCGCCCTGGAACCGGCGCGGTTGTGACAAATTCCACAGTTTGCCCGATCATAAGGCAAAAAATATCCTTTATTAATCAACGCGTTGCTTTCGTATGTGCAAAATTTGAATTTCCTTCCCTTTTCGCATCCCTGTGAAGATTCATGTGCACAAGTCAAATCGGGCAAACGCAAAGCCCGCGCCAGAAACCGGGCTTTAAGATGTCAAAAGAATACTCACACGTCTTTTTCCCGGTGCCTGTGTACGGCTTTGACCAAGGCAGCGACGTTCTCGGGCGGGGTGTATTGGGAGATGCCGTGCCCAAGGTTGAATACGTGACCAGGATGGGGGCCGAAGGCGTCGAGGACACGGCCTGCCTCGGCGGCAACGACTTCCGGGGTGGCGAACAGCACGGCGGGGTCGAGGTTGCCCTGAATCGCGACACGGTTGCCGACGAGGGCGCGGGCGCGGCCAATGTCCATCGTCCAGTCGAGGCCGACCGCATCGAATCCGCTATCGGCAAGCGACTCCAGCCACAGGCCGCCGCCCTTGGTGAAAACGATGCTGGGCACGCGCCGCCCTTCCCGTTCGCGTGTGAGGCCGGCGGCGATCCGCGCCAGGTAGGCAAGCGAGAACTCGCGCCAGGCCGCTTCGGAGAGCGCGCCGCCCCAGGAGTCGAACACCATGACCGCCTGGGCGCCGGCTTCGATCTGGGCGTTGAGGTAGGCCACCACCGCCTGCGTGGTGACGTCGAGGATGTGGTGCATGAGATCTGGCCGGGTGTAGGCGAGCGTCTTGACCCTGCGGTAATCGGCACTCGAACCGCCTTCGACCATGTAGCAGGCGAGCGTCCATGGGCTGCCAGCGAAGCCGATCAGCGGCACGCTGCCATTGAGGGCGCGGCGGATTTCGGCCACCGCGTCCGTGACATAGCGCAGTTCAAGGTGGGGATCGGGCGCGGCGAGATTGCGTATTTCCCATTCCTCACGGAGCGGACGCTCGAACTTCGGGCCTTCGCCTTCAGCAAAATACAGGCCCAACCCCATGGCGTCCGGCACGGTGAGGATGTCGGAAAAAAGAATGGCTGCGTCGAGATCGAATCTCGCCAACGGTTGCAGCGTAACTTCACAGGCGAGCGCCGGGCTTTTGCACAGGGCGAGGAAGCTGCCGGCGCGTTTGCGGGTTTCGCAGTATTCCGGCAAATAACGGCCCGCCTGGCGCATCAGCCAGACGGGAGTATGGGGCGTCGGCTCGCGCAGCAGGGCGCGCAGGAAGATGTCGTTGTCGAGACGGCTCACGTCTGTTCCTTGGGGGCGGGGTCAAGGCGACCATTATCGCCTGTCGCGGCCATCTGGCGGCAAGCGCGTTGCCGACGGCTGGCCGGACAGTCGCGATGCTTCCCCCATATGCGGCTCAACGCCGCCAGAACGCCGGGGTGAGTACGACCAGCAGGGTGAAGATTTCCAGTCGTCCCAGGATCATTGTGAAGGCGAGCACGGTGGCCTGGAAGTCGCCCAGTGCCTGGTAGTTGAAGGCCGGGCCGATGTTGGCGAGGCCGGGGCCTGTGTTGTTGAGACAGGCGATTACGGCGGAGACGGCGGTGACGAGATCAAGACCGCTCGCGGACAGGACGAGGGTGAGCGTGACGATGCTCACCATGTACATGAAACTGAAACCGAGTACGGCATGAAGCACGTTTTCGCCGACCGGCCGACCGGACAGGCGTACCGGGTGCACGGCGTTGGGATGCAGCGAGCGGATGAATTCGCGCAGCACCTGCTTGTAGAGGATGATGGCGCGCATCATCTTGATGCCTCCGCCCGCCGAACCGGAACAGGCGACAAAGCTGCCGAGGAACAGGAGCCAGAGTTGGGCGAACATCGGCCATTGGGCGTAGTCGTGGGTGACGAGTCCAAGCGAGGTCGACATCGAGACGACCTGGAAACTCACGTCGCGCGCAGTGGTGGAAAGATCGGCGCCAATGTCGCTCTGCATCAGGTAGACGATCAGGAGCGTGATGCTGCATGCCAGTACGCAAAAGAAGAACGGAATTTCCGGGTCGCTCAGATAGGGTTTGAGTGAGCGCCGTGACAGCGCGAGGTAATGGGTGGCGAAATTGAGCGCCGAGGCGAGTGCGAACACCATCACCACGCCTTCGACCAGGGCGCTGTTGTACCAGGCGAGCGAGGCATCATGGTTGGCGAAGCCGCCCAGCCCCGTGACTGAAAAGGTCATGATGATCGCATCCCAGCCGTCAAGCCCGGCCAGCCACAGGCAAAGGGCGCAGCCCAGGGTGAGCAGGATGTAGGTGAACCACAGCCCCTTGGCGGTTTCGGCGATGCGCGGGGTGAGACTGCTTTCCTTCATCGGGGTGGGCGTCTCTACCTTGAAAAGCTGGCGACCCCCGATGCCCAGCAGCGGCAGGATGGCCACCACCAGCACGATGATGCCCATGCCGCCGATCCAGTGCAGAAAAGTGCGCCACAGGTTGATCGACACCGGCAGGTTGTCGAGGCCGGTCAGCACCGTGGCGCCGGTGGCGGTAAGCCCCGAGGCGGCTTCAAAATAAGCTTTGACCGGCGTGAGGCCGGGCAGGTGGTTCAAGAGCGGCAAGGCCCCAAAAACGGGCAGCAGCACCCAGGTCGTCGCCACGAGGAAGAAGCCGTCATGCACCCGCAGGTCGCGGCGGTAGCGGCGGGTGCAGGCGAACAGGGCCACACCGCTGGAAAACGTGACCAGGAAGGCCATGTCGTAAGCCTTGACTGCGCCGTCGTCCAGGTATTGCGAGACCGCGAGCGGAAACAGCATCAGTAGCCCAAAGATGGCGACGATCAGGCCGAGAGCATTGAGCGGCGCGCCGTAGGCGCGGAACGGGGTACGCATCAGAGAAAGGTGAAGCCGACCTGGAAGAGCCTTTCAACCTTTTTCACCATGTTCTTGTGCGGGCAGAACAGGATGATGTGGTCTTCGCTCTCGATCACCGTGTCGCGGCCCGGAATGAGCACTCTGGGGTCTTCGGACGGATCGGGGGTGCCGCGCACGATGGCGTTGATCGTGACGCCTTCGGGGAGGGAGATTTCGCCAACCGCACGCCCGACCACCTTGGAACTGCCCTGGGCGCCGTGGGCGATGATTTCGAGCGCCTCAGCCGCGCCTCGGCGCAGGCTGTGTACGGCGACGACGTCGCCCCGCCGCACATGGGCGAGCAGGACGCCGATCGAAGCCTGCGCCGGCGAGATGACGATGTCGATGGGGCCGCCTTCGACCAGACTGACGTAGCTCTTGCGGTTGACCAGCGCCAGCGTGTGGCGTGCTCCCATGCGCTTGGCCAGCGTCGCGGACATGATGTTGTCCTCTTCGTCGTTGGTGAGTGCGACAAACAGGTCGGTTTCGTCGATGCCCTCGTTTTCGAGCAGCTTCTCGTCAGTGGTATTACCGTGCAGCACCAGGGTGTTGTGCAGGCTGGTGGCGAGTTTTTCTGCGCGATGGGAATCGACTTCGAGAATCTTGACGTTGTAGTCCGCATCGAGCGCGGTCGCCAGCCGCAGGCCGATGTTGCCGCCGCCTGCGATCATGATCCGCCGCATCGGCTCGGTGGCACCGCACAATCCCCGCATCGCCGCGCGGATATAGGACGTGGCGGCAAGACAGAACACTTCGTCGCCCGGCATGATGACGGTATCGCCGGTGGGAAGGATGGGATTGCCCTTGCGGTAAATCGCCGCGATGTGTGCATCGACATCCGGCAGCTTGGTGCGCAGGTCGGCAATCGGATGCCCGACCAGGGGATTGCCTTCGCGCGCGATGACGCTGGTGAGGTTAACCAGTCCGTCGGCGAAATCGAGCACCTGAAGCGCCTCTGGAAAGTCGATCAGGCGGCGGACGTAATCGGTGACGATCTGCTCCGGGCAGATGGAAAAATCCACCGCGAAATTGCTGTTGTCGAGCAGCTCGGGGTGATCGACGTAATCAGTCGAGCGCAGACGGGCGATGCGGGTGGGCAGGTTGAACAACGTCCGGGCAATCTTGCAGGCACAGAGGTTGGTTTGATCCGACTGAGTGACAGCGATCAGCAGGTCGGCGTTTTCAGCGCCCGCCTCGCGCAGCACCGAAGGCGATGCGGCATTGCCACAAACGGTGCGCACCTCGAAGCGGTTGCGCAGCTCGGCCAGGTTGTCCGGATTGGTATCGACAAGCGTGATGTCGTTGGCTTCCGAAACGAGGCTTTCCGCGACGGACGCCCCAACCTGACCAGCGCCCAGAACAATGACCTTCATCGGGGCAGCCATGAAAAAAACAAGAAGGCCGATTCTACGCGCATGGCCGGTGAAGGTGAAACAAAATGTTGCAGTGCGATAAATCCTGCGCGCCGACGACGGCCCGCCTGCGGCCCTCTCAGCTTTCCTCGTGCCGCCGCCCACCGTGCAGACCAAGTTGTCTGAGCTTGCGGTAGAGGTGGGTGCGTTCGAGGCCGGTCTTCTGCGCCAGCCGGGTCATGTTGCCTTTTTCGAGACGCAAGTGGTGCTCGAAGTACAGGCGCTCGAAGGTCTCCCGCGCATCGCGCAAGGGCTGGTCGAAGGAAACCGTCGCCGAGGGTTCGGTGCCGCCCAGCAGGCCGTTTGCGGACACGGTGATTTCTTCCTCGGTCGAGGCGAGGGCCAGCCCGCGAATCGCTGCCTGTAGCTCGCCGTAGCCGCCGTGCCAGTCGCGGCGGTGCAGTTGCGCCAGCGCCGCCAGAGAGAAGTGGCGCGGCGGCACTTCATTGCTTTCGACAAGGTGGCGCAGGATGCGGCGGACAAGCTCGGGCAGATCCGCCCGGATGTCGGCGAGCGCAGGCGATGTCAGGACGTGGGCGAACAGGCGCTCGACAAGGGCGGCGTCCCATCCCGCCGCCAGCAGGTCTTCGCGCCCGGCGGCGCTGGCGACAAGCAGCCTGAGGTCGTGACGCTCCAGCCGGTCGACGATGTAGGCGAGGTTCTTTTGGTGCGTGCGCGTCAGGTGCTCCAGGCCAGCGAGGTAGATTTGCCCACCCTGGAACGACATCAGTTGCGCGGGGTCGATCGCGCCGTTGAGCACGCCAAGGTCAAGCCAGGGCGCACCCGGCGTTTGCAGGCTGCGGGCGGCAAACTCGGCCAGGTGATCCGCCCCTACTCGAAGCAAAATCAAACGCGACTGGCTGGCTGCCTGGCGCAAGCGGCGGTGCAGTTCGCGCAGCGGAGGTGAATCGGGAAAGGCCGTCAGAGTGAGCGGCATCGGCGCGGGCACGGACGGCGTACGTTGCAGGCCGCGCTTGACTGCGGAGAGCAGTTTTTGGAGCGCTATGGGCTTTTCGAGGTAATCAATGGCACCGACACGGGTGGCTTCCACTGCGGTGTCGATGGTGCCGTGCCCGGACATCATCACCACCGGCATGGTGAGTTGCCCGGATGCAGCCCATTCCCTGAGCAGTGTTATGCCATCGGTATCCGGCATCCAGATGTCGAGCAACACCATGTCCGGACAGGACACGTTGCGCGCCGCACGTGCAGCGGAGGCGTCTTCGGCCAGAATCACGTCGTGCCCTTCATCGCGCAAGATTTCGGAGAGCAACTCGCGGATGCCGATTTCGTCGTCAACAATGAGTAACTTTGCCATCTTTTGTGTTTACCGTCTGTGTCGTGACAATGCGCAGGCGGATGCGCAATTCCGCGCCACCGCTAGCGCGGTTGGCTATTTTCACCTCGCCGCCGTGTTCGGTGACAATTTTCTTGATTATGGCTAAACCCAGGCCAGTGCCTTTGGCCTTGGTCGTGAAATAAGGCTCAAAAGCATGCGCCAACACTTCCAGTGGGAAAGCGGGGCCGTTATCGACGCATGACAATAGCACGCCATCGCCTTCTGCGCGAGCGGCGAGCACGATTTTGCCGTCGTCGCGTCCGTCCAGCGCATCTTGCGCATTCTGCAACATGTTGTGGATAACTTGCCGGATCTGGGAGGCGTCGCCGAGCACCTGCGGCAGATCGCCGGGAAGCCGCAACTCGATCCGCGCCGGCGAGCCTTCGTAGAGCACGAGGATTTCGCGCATGAGTCCGCCCAGGTCGAGCGGCGCAAAACTGGGCAAGACCGGACGGGCATAGTCACGGAAAGCATTGACCAGGTTTTTGACCGCTTCCACCTGGTTGACGATGGTCGTGGTGGAGCGTTCGAGCATCTGCCTGCCGGGTTCGTCGAGCTGACTGGAGAGCTTGACAGCGATCCGTTCGGCGGAAAGCTGTATCGGCGTCAGGGGATTCTTGACTTCGTGCGCGAGACGCCGGGCGACCTCGGCCCAGGCAGCGGTGCGTTGCGCCTCGATGAGACGGGAAATGTCGTCGAACACCACCACCAGTCCGCCGCCGGAACCTTCGGGCAAACGCGAGCCGTGGACGAGCAGGGTGAGCGGCGTATGGTCGGCATGCAGGATTTCAACTTCGGTGTGCCAGTCGCTTTCGTGGGCAGCAAATCCCGCCACCAGCGCGTCGCGCAGAGTCGCGTGGCGCGGCCAGTCGTCCAGCACAATCTCCTCGAAACCGGCGAGTTCGTCGCCGAGGATGTCGAGCGCGCCACGGTTGGCGGCACGCAGAGCGCCATCGGGTGTGAAGGCCAGGACGCCAGTCGACAGGTTGGCAAGCACGCTTTCGAGATAGGCGCGGGCGGACTCGACCTCGGCGCGGCTGGCGTCGGTTTGCGCGCGCGCTTCTTCGAGCTGGCGGGTCATCTGGTTGAAGGATTGCGTCAATACACCAAGTTCGTCGCGGGCGGGCAGCGCGCGCCGCGGGCTGAAGTCGCCCTGTGCGACGGCCTGGGTGCCTTCAGCGAGGATGCGCAGCGGCGCGGCAAGACGGCGGGCGAGGATGAACGCCGCCGCAATGGCGGTCAGCAGCGCCAGCAGCATGGCAAGGGTGAGGGTAAGGGTATAGATGCGCTTGAGATTGCTGCGGCCCAAGGTGAGTTGCTGGTAGTCGCGGTAAGCTTCCTGCACCGCTTCGGCGTGTTTGCCGAAATTGCCGGGAACGGGCTGAATCAGTTGCAGCAGACGAGGTTCGTCGGCCAGGTTACGCCCCTCGATCGGCGCCAGGACACGAATGACCAACCTCCCATCGGCGTCGCTTTCGACCATGCTGAGGCCGCGATTCTGGTAAGCCTGCCGCAATTGCTGGAGCGGCGGAGTATCCGGCAGCAGACGGGCGGCGCCATCGTCGGTCGCGCTGGCCAGTACCTGACCATTCATCCCGAGCACGGTGACACTGCCAACGCCGCCCCACTCGCGCAGGCGGTTAATCTGTGGCGGAGATATGCCATCCCTGCCGTCGATGTCCAGAACCATGGCGGCAGCCTTGTCCTTCACCTGGCCGACGAGGTAATCGAGCGCGTTCTGACCGAGGGCAAGACCGCCTTCGAGCGCGGAATCGACGCGCACGTCAAACCAGGATTCGATGCTGCGTACGACGAATTGCAGCGATACTGCGTACACTACCAACCCTGGCAGCAGTGCCATCAATGCGAACATCGTGACCATGCGGAATTTGAGACGCGATCCGAAGCGGCGGGCGCGGTATTCGCGCCGCAGGCGAATCAACTGGTAGACGACCGTTGCCGTCAACGCCACAGCGAATACGCCATTTACCGCGAGCAGGTAAGGGTAGGAACTGCTGAACAGATCGGTATTGGCGCTGGCGGAAGCCAGTAGATAAAGCGAGACAGCCACCAGAACGGCGACGATGGCGACGGCGACGTTCTTCATTGCGATGCGGCCATCCCTGGCAGGAATATCCATTTCATCCACCCGGTATCGACTTCCCAGTTGCCATTACCCACAACGGAGAGTTGGAACAGTTTTGGAAGCTGGGAGGTATCGTGGAAGAAGCGTAGTTCGGCCTCATGGCGGACGCCGGGCGTAAAGGTGGCCGTGGATGCGACGTGCCAGTTGCGGATGCGCTGCATGGTGTGTACAGCATCTTCCAGGAGATCGAAACTCCAATGCAGGCTACCGATGGTGAGCCGGTAGCGGCGGGTGATGGCGTGATAGGCAAGGCGGTATTCGATGCGACGGCGGGCAGCCGTTTCGTCGAACCAGTACCAACGAGGACGCTCGACCCGCAATTCGGCGACGAAATGCAGCGCCAGCCCATGCGCCAAGGCGTCGGTCAGCTTCTGGTTAAGGTCGAAGGCGACATCGGCATTGAGGACGTAACCGTCCTCGGCGGGGACGATTTCGGCATAGGCGATACGGCTGTCGTCATCGGCATGCGCAGGAGTGACAACAAGGAATGCGACGAGCAACAGGCGGCGCAGAGCCTCAGCCATGCCTGGTTTTCTTGCGCAGGCATGTGTAGTAGAAGCCGTCATGGTCAGTCGTCGGTAATATGGCGCGTATCCGATGAGTTGAAGGCCCGGACAGTTCGGCATCCGGATGGCAGGCAAGGAAGCGCTCGATCTGGAGGCGATTCTCGTCTTCAAAAACCGAGCAGGTGACATAAAGCATTGTGCCACCAAGCGCCAGGGTCTGCCAAAGCGTGTTTATGATGCTCTTCTGTTGCGCAACAAACGCAGCCACATCGCTTTCGCGCCGCAGCCACTTGATATCAGGATGACGGCGAACGACGCCGGAAGCCGAACACGGAACGTCGGCAAGGATGCGATCGAACGGTTGCCCATCCCACCAAGCGCCGAGATCGCAACAATCGATAACTTTTATCGTGGCTTCGAGACCAAGGCGATCCAGATTGGCGCGGATTCGTCCGGCACGCCCGGAATCGAGTTCCAGGGCGGTCAGCGCAATATCGGCGAGTTCCAGGAGATGCGCGCTTTTGCCGCCAGGAGCGGCGCAGGCGTCGAGCACCCGTTCGCCGGCGCGCGCCCCCAGACAGGGCGCGGCCCATTGCGCGCCCGCATCCTGCACTGACACCCTACCCTCGCTGAAACCGGGCAGCCGTGATACCGGCAATGGATGTTCGAGCAACAGGGCATCGTTGGCGAGGCGTCGAGCACTGATGCCGGTAGCAGCCAATTCGGCAAGGTAGTCCTCGACCGTGGCGCGTCGACGGTTAACCCGCAAGCTCATGGGCGGATGAATGTTGCCCGCCGCCAATATAGCTTCCCAATCACCGCTGTATTGGCGGCGAATGCGTTCGACCCACCATGCCGGATATGCGTAACGCGAGACCGGACTCGCTGCCAGCCATCCTGGCACCGCTGCGCCGTGGCGCAGGATATTACGCAGAACGGCATTGACCACGCCCTTGAGTCCCGCAGCCAAGCGGGCTGCTGCCTCCACGGCCTGATCCACCAAGGTATACGCTTGCGCCGGACGCCGTTCGAGCCGGTGGATCGCCACCAGCAGCAGGGCATGAACGGGAATGGGAAGCGGCTTGCTCAGAAAATGGGCGAGCACGACATCGCCGCGGCCATAGTCGCGCAACGTATTCCATGCCAAATCCCGAATCGCGCCTCGAACGCCATCCGGCCAAGACGGGTTTTCCCGCACCAAGGATTCGTAACGCACAGTGAGATTACCACCCTCGATTACGGCTGCGACCAGGTGCGCCGCGTGCAACAGAGCATGCGCCAGACTATCCGGCAGAAGCTGCGGCAGGATAAGACGGGACGGCTTCATGAGGGTTGATGATTTTTCGAGAAAGGTGTTTCACGTGAAACATCCGAAAGCGGATTTCCCCGTAGCGACAATGACGGCAAAGTCACCACGAGCGAAAAAGGCAATGCCTATACTCTGTTGTACGGGTGGTTTCACGTGAAACATTCTTCGGACAGCATTGCTTCATTTTCTGGACGACTGCTGGGTGAATTCGTTGTGTTGCGCCTGGATGGCCTGCGCCGTTCTGGCAATATCGGCCTGCATCTGGTTGAGTTCAGTCAATGTCGATTGATCCCTGACCTGGATCATGCCATCTTTAATGAGAATCTTGCCTTTATTGGCAACGACAAAATCGAGCAGCACCAGGTTCTTGTTCAGCATTTCACTCGTTGCTGGAATCATGGTCTTGAGCGTATGAGCCGGAAGGCGAACATGCTTGTCGACTGCCTGGGTGAAAACGATTTCCAGGTCGCCGGGCTGTTGTAAGGCAGCGATTCTTTCCTCAGTACGGGCAAGCTCCGCATCAAGCTTCTGCGCGATTTCGGAGAGAGATTTCCTGTATCGGATAGTGGCGGCCTTGCGCTCTTTGACTTCGGCTTCAGGCTTCATGGCTTCCGCGAATTCACGTTGCAGCTTGTCCAGTGGCCTGCCCACTTCTTCGTGCATGGTGGTGTTGAAGTCGACGATGACGTCGTAGTGCACGGCGTATTCACCGAACTTCTTGCGCATCGTTTTGGTGGGGATGATGAGACCGCTATTGCGCGGAATGACTTCTTTTTGCAGAAAACCGATAAAGGCGTGCCGCTGCTGCAATTCCCGCCCACACCCGGTAAGCAGCACGGCAAGACCGATCATCCACAGGAAAAGGAGGGCATGGAAACGCTTGTTCATGAAAGCACCTTTCCGCACGCCCGAAATCGGGCAGGAATCTATCATATCAGTCCGTCCAGATGAACTGAACGGTGAAGCATGCCTGGATATGGAAAACCGCCGAAAGCTGTTAAGCCTCACGGCGGTTTTCGGAATGCCCCGGGATCAGGCCCGGGGGTCGTTGGCGGCCTTGGCGGGCTTTTTGCTGCCGCTCTCGATCATGCGGGTGATTTGCCACTGTTGGGCAATGGAGAGGATATTGTTGACCACCCAGTACAGCACCAGCCCGGAGGGGAACCACAGGAACATGAAGGTGAAGACAATAGGCATCGCCATCATGATCTTGGCCTGCATCGGGTCAGGCGGATTCGGGTTGAGCTTCGTCTGGATCAGCATGGAAGCACCCATGATGATCGGCAGAATGAAATAGGGATCTCGCGCCGACAAATCCTGAATCCAGCCCAGCCATGGCGCCTGCCGCATCTCGACGCTGCCGAGCAGCACCCAGTACAGGGCGAGGAATACTGGAATTTGCACGAGAATGGGCAGACAGCCGCCGAGCGGGTTGATTTTCTCGGTGCGATAAAGATTCATCATCTCCTGCTGCATCTTGGCCTTATCGTTGCCGTACAGTTCTTTCAGCCGTTGCAGGCGGGGCGCGAGCAGGCGCATCTTGGCCATGGATTTGTAACTCGTCGCCGAGAGCGGAAAAAAGGCGGCCTTGATGACCACCGTCACGAGGATGATGGCCCAGCCCCAATTGCCCGTCAGGGAATGCAGCAGCGACAATAACCAGAAAAGCGGTGCGGCGATCACCGTCAGCCAGCCGTAATCGACGACCAACTTCAGTCCGGGCGCGAGGCCTTCGAGCTTGTTCTGATCCTGTGGCCCGACGTAGAGACTGGCTCTGGCATTTCCCAGCGCACCGGGTTCGATCGTAAACGGAGCAAGAATCGCGCCCGCCGCGTAATTGCCGCCGTTAGTCTTTTTGGTGAAGTAGTCGCGGCCAATGCCCTGCGGCGGCAGCCAGGCTCCGACGAAATAATGCTGCACTATCGCCACCCAGCCATCATTGGCGCTGGCGGGAAATTTCGCCTTGCTCTCGGCGATGTCACTGAACGATACCTTCTGAAACTTGCTTTCTTCCGTATAGAAAGCCGGGCCGGTAAAAGTCTGGACGCCGAAGCGGCTGGCCTGTTCGGCGGGCTTGTCGTCGCGCAGAAACTGGAAGTAAGCCTGTGCGACAAGCGGCTCGCTGCGCTCGTTGCGAATCTCGTAGTCGATGTCGACCAGATAGCTGCCACGGGTGAAGGTCATCACCTTGGTGACGATCACGCCATCGACAGCGGGGGTCTCCAGCTTCAATACCAGTTTATCCTGGCCTTCGGCGAGTGCCTGGTCGTCAGCAGGCAAGGTGAAAAGCGTGCGATGGTTTGGCAGATTCGCGCCCAACAAGCCGGATTCGGCTTCATAAGTGTGCTCACGACCATCGTCGAAAATGACAAACCCATGTTCCGGACTGGCGGTCGATTTATGTTCGACGAGTTCGAGGCGCACGATGTTGCCGCCTTCGGCGGAAATCTCCGCTCGTATCACGTCAGTGACGACCGTTATCCGCGCCGCCTGGGATGTTGGCGTCGATGCTGCTGTCGCCTGGGGCACAGTGGCGCTGACGGGGGTCGGCACCGTATCGTCAGCGCGCGCCGCCGGGACGGTGGCGGAAGAAGGGATGGCAGCGTTCGCCAGCGTACTGGCGACAGGTGCTGGCCGGTTGTATTCGATCCAGTGGCTCCACAGCATGACGAGCGACAGGACGAAAATAACGAAGGGAATGAGGCGGCGTTGATCCATCGGAAAATTGCACAAAGGCAGCAAAGGTAAAAGCGGCAATGATACCCGCGGATGGCGACATGCTCCGAAAAAACACGGAGCGCCGCCCTGTTTTCAGGCGTGGAGAGCGGTGTTTCCCGGGATGGCGGAAAGACGGCTCAACAACTGCCGCAAATCCTGATGGAGTTCGGCGCGGCTGGCATTGCCCGTCGGGGCGTGCAGGCGGACGATGAGATCACAGGCCGGCAAGGACTCACGCCGGAGACGGAAGACTTCGCGCGCGATGCGTTTTACCAGGTTGCGCCCGTTGGCGCGCTTGACCAGTTTCTTGGCCACCACAACCCCCAGGCGAGCGGTGTCGAGTCCGCTCGGGCGATAGTGCAGCGTGTAATAGCGCCCGCGCAGAACCCGCCGGAAAGCAAAAACGGATGAAAACTCATCCGTTTTTTGCAATTTGTGAACGCGGCGAAAACCGAGATCGGCGCTCGCCGGAACCATCGCGTCAGACGGCGAGGCGATGACGCCCTTTGGCGCGGCGAGCGCGAATCACTGCGCGACCGCCACGGGTCTTCATGCGAACGAGAAAACCATGGGTGCGCTTGCGGCGAACGACGGAGGGTTGGTAAGTGCGTTTCATGATCCGGAGGCCTGTATCAATAAAGAAAGGTCGAACCCGTGATTAAATCGACCAAGACCTTGTTTGTCAAGCAAATTGACACAGGATTTCCGATTTGCGCGGCGTCCGCGCCTCACGGCGCCTGCATCGCGTGCAGGCGCGCAACCCGTTCCTGCGTGGAAGGATGGGTCGAAAACAGTTTGCGCAGGCCGCCGCCGAGAAGCGGATTCAGGATCATCATCTGCGCAGTGGCCGGGTGTTCCTCGGCAGCGGGCAGCGGAATCCCCTTCACATGGTTTTCGAGCTTGAGAAGCGCACTGGCCAGCGCACCGGGGTCACCGCTGATTTCCGCGCCGCCGCGGTCGGCCCCGAATTCGCGCGTGCGGCTGATCGCCATCTGGATCAGCATCGCCGCCAGCGGCGCGAGGAACACAACCAGGAGTTGCATGGCCGGGTGGGGGCGATGTTCGCCGCTGCCGCGTCCGCCGAAAAACATGCCGAATTGCGCCAGGGCGGAAATCGCGCCCGCCACGGTGGCGGCAATGGTGGAAATCAGGATGTCGCGGTGCTGGACGTGGGCAAGTTCGTGCGCCATGACGCCGCGCAGTTCGCGTTCGGAGAGCAGGCGCAGGATACCGGAGGTGGCGGCGACTGCGGCGTGTTCCGGGTTGCGCCCGGTGGCGAAGGCGTTGGGCTG
>JAITQD010000046.1 GCA_031289095.1 Azoarcus sp. | reverse complement strand
CTCGCCGAGCCGGCGCGGGTGCTGATCGAAAACGAATCGGCTTGGAACAACGTGCCGCTACTCAGGGGCAAACAGGCGATCTTCAATGACCTGTTCCACGTCAAGTATCTGGCGTTGATGGCGAGCTGGCATCGTGCCAATCTGCTCCACGTTTACCAGGATCGTGCCGAGGCCGATCGGCGTTTCGCTGCGGGTGAATGCGCGATGCTCGTAGCGCCGTCCGATAGCTGGGTCGATTTTCGCGGACAGAACGGTCTCGACGTCGGCGTGACTCGTCTGCCGTACCAGGAAGACACCCCGGGTGCGCCGCAGAACACCCTGGCCGACGGTGCGGCGCTGTGGGCGGCGGCAGGCAAGAAAGCATCCGAATACAAGGGTGTGGCGAAGTTCGTCAGTTTCTGGCTGCAACCCGACAACCAAGTGGCCTGGCAGCGCGAAGCGGGCTATCTGCCCCTGAGCCGGGCCGGGATTTTTGCCTCGGAAAGCAATCTGCTCGGCGACGAACTCGAAAATATCCGGGTCGCTATCGGCGAGCTTGCCGGCAGGCCGACGACGGCCAATTCGGTGGTGCAGCCCCTGATCGAGCGTGAAAGCACGCGCCGCCTCATCGACGAGGAACTGGCCGAAGTCTGGGCCGGTCGCAAGGCCGCCAAGGCGGCGCTCGACAGCGTCGTACAACGGATATCGACGGGCAAGTAAAAATCAGGGCGGGCGCTGGCGTCCGTTCCTGAAACAGCAAAAGGGAGCGAGGGTTCGCTCCCTTTTGTTTTGTGCGCCCAGTTTCAGGCAGCACATGAACAGGGTTGCGGAACGGTTCAAAGTCCTTGCGCGCACAGCCATTCGTCGATGCGGGTAGCGACTTTTTCCCAGTCGCGTTCGAGCATCATGCCGTGTCCCATGCCAGCGAAGATTTCCGGCCTCACGCCGTAGGTGTTCGCGGTCATGTAAACCTGGTTGGGCGGCACCAGGCGGTCGTATTCAGCGCCAAGCACCAGCATTGGCGCTTTGTAAGCCTTGTCGAGATGGGGCAGGTTGTAGAGCGTCATGTCCCAGAGCGCGCGATGGGATTCGGGTTGGGACAGTTTCCAGTATTGCTGGAGCTTTTCGGCGGAGACCGGCTGGTGGAAAAGCGCCTCGCGCAGACTGTCGACGCTGGGTTCGCCGCCGCCCATGACTTGATTGAGGTCGAAAAGCAGGTGCGGGGTGGAAAACAGCATGCCGAGCGCCGAACTGATCAGTCCTTGCGGCGGTACCGAGGCCATCAGTACGGCGGCGCTGGGGGCCGCCTTTTCGAGGTATTTCTGCACCACCATGCCGCCCATCGAATGGCCGACAAGTACTGGTGGCGAGGGCAGGGCTGCGACGATTTCGGCCACGTCGGTCACGTAGTTGTCGATGGTCAGGTAATCGAGGTCGACGCGGCCCCGGCTGCGGCCATGGCCGGTGAGCGAGAGCGCGTGTACGTTCCAGCCGTGTTTGGCGAACCAGGGCAGGAAGTGTTCTTCCCAGCACCAGGCGGCAATATAAGCGCCGTGGACGAACAGGATCGGCGTGCGGTGTACGTTGGCGACAGCCGGGTAGCTGATGACTTCGAGGGAGGTGGAGAAGGTCGCGGTTGAGGTTGCTGCATTCATTTTTGTTGGTTTTCGTGGGTGAAAGGGGTTGGGGTAATTTGGGGCGCGCTGACCGTCGTGCTCTGTAGGCGCGTGCGTATGGCGTTGGCCCGTGCGGCGTGAAGGAGAGCGGGAATTCGCTCGCGCTCTGCAGTGGCGCGCGCCAGCGCGCCAGCATCCACGCCCAGAAAGGCTTCCAGTGCGCGCGCCCATGGCGCGGCGGCTGGCCAGGGAACGGCCCAGTCTCCCGCACGGCCAAAATAATCGCAAGCCGAAGCGGCCAGTAAAGCGTTAAAACGTTCCGGCCGGCGTGCTGCATCGCAACGTTCCATGATACCGGCCACGGTGCCGGGGCGCATGCCGGCGATACGGCCAAGGTTTCCATGTTCGCGGGCGAAGAGAGTGGCGAATTCCCGGTAGTGAGCAGGGACGCGCAGCCGCATCGAGATCTGTTCGGCGAGCCGCGCGCTGCGGGATTCATGGTCGTGATGGTGCGGCAGGACGTCGGCGGGCGTCTCGCCCTTGCCGAGATCGTGCAGCAGGCAGGCCCAGCGCACCTCGATCGGATGACCGGCGCGGGCGGCGTGGTCGATGACCCGCATCGTGTGCTCGCCGCTGTCGATCTCGGGGTGGTATTGCGGCGGCTGCGGCACGCCGAACAGCCGATCCAGTTCGGGAAGGACGGCAGCGAGCGCGCCGCAGTCGCGCAGAACGTGGAACATCCGCGCGGGCCGGGTTTCCATGAGGCCGCGCGCCAGCTCCTTCCATACCCGTTCGGGCACGAGGTGGTCGAGTTCGCCACTGGCGCTCATCTTCCGCATGAGGGCGAGCGTTGCCGGGGCGACGGTGAAATCGGGCAAGCGCGCGGCGAAGCGCGCCACGCGCAGGACGCGCAGTGGATCTTCGATGAAAGCCGGGCCGACGTGACGGAAAATCCTGGCTTCAAGATCGCGCACGCCGCCATGCGGGTCGATGATGACGCCATCTCCATCGCGGGCGATGGCGTTGATCGTCAGGTCGCGCCGCAGCAGGTCTTCCTCGATAGTGACTTCGGGCGAGGCGTGGCAAACGAAGCCGGTGTAGCCGTGTCCGTTCTTGCGCTCGGTGCGGGCGAGGGCGTATTCCTCGTGCGTTTCAGGATGCAGGAAGACCGGAAAATCCCGTCCCACCGGGCGAAAACCGTGCGCGCGCATGGTCTCGGGCGTCTCTCCGACCACGACCCAATCCCGATCCTTGACCGGCAGGCCGAGCAGAGCATCGCGTACCGCGCCACCGACGACGTAAACGCGCATGGCCTTCAGTCCAGCTTCGGCAGGATCGTACCGAGCCGCGTCTTGAGCGATTGTGGTTTGCCTTCGAGCAGGGCGGCGTAGACCACTGTATTGGCCATGACGTGCTTGACGTAATCGCGGGTTTCGTCGAAAGGGATGGTTTCGACGTAGATTGCGCCTTCGAGCGGGCGGCTGTCGCGCCAGCGCCGCGCCCGGCCCGGCCCGGCGTTGTAGCCAGCGGCCGCCAGCACGGCGTCGTCTTCGAGTTCGTCGAGGATGATGCGCATGTACCCAGTGCCGAGTTCGACGTTGGTTTCGGGATCGCGCAGCAGGCCGGGATGGTAATAAAGCCCCAGTTTGCGGGCGACGTACTTGCCGGTGGCCGGCATGACCTGCATCAGCCCCTGCGCCCCGGTCGCGGAGCGGGAAGGAATGATGAAGCGGCTTTCCTGGCGCATCACACCATATACCCAACTTATGTCGAGGTTTTTGTTGATCGTGTGTGGTTCGATGAGTTCGCGGAACGGGGTGATGTAGCGCAAATCCCATGCGCCCGCGGGGTTTGCGAGTTCGGCGGAAGTGATGGCGCGGTCATAGAGATGGTTGTTCAGCGCCAGCCGGGCGGCGGCAAGGCGAAAAGTCTCGTCGCGGCCACGCAGTGCCCAGTTCCATTCGCGCACGGCTTCCAGCCGCAGGTCGAGCTGGAAAAGAGCGAGCGCGCGTTGCAGACCAGGGTGTTTGTCGATGTCTGGCCCTGTGGCGACGAGGGGCGCGTCCGGCGCGGCGGGCGGGAAGCTCTCCGCCTCGCTGCCGCCGGCTTCGCTTGCGTCGCCGTTGTCCTGCACTGCGTCGTTGCCGTTTTCCTCCGCGCCGCCGTCGCTTGCGGCGGGTTCGCCGGGGGCGGCGACGGGCGCGACGTGCGCCGCACGCGGGTCGAACGGGTGACCGAGTTCCTCATTGGCGAGGATGCCATAGAAATCCGGCATGCCGGCGATGCGATTGAACGCCTTGTTCGCTTCGTCCGTCCGTTGCGCGGCCTTCAGGGCGCGTCCACGCCAGTAAACCCATTCGGGCAAGGCGCGCTCCTCTGCGTTCAGGCCGTCAATGGCCGCGAGCACCGCCGGCCAGTTGCCGTTGCGCAAGGACGCGCGTACGCGCCAGGCGCGCTGTGGGGCGCTCATCGGCGTGTTGCCTGCGTTGCGGTACCAGGTGGCCGCTTCCGGTTTCTGCATCTGGGCGGCGCGCATCGCCAATACCCCCCAGGCGTAGTCGCGCTCGCTGGCGGTCAGCCGTTTCGAGATACGCAGAAAGCGGACGTGGGCGGTGTCGACGTCGTCGCGCGCCAGGCGGGTGATCGCTGCCAGCGCCAGTTCGCGCCCCGGCCGGCTGGCGGCGAACTTGGCGGGCAGTCGGTCGAGATAGCGTTTCGGCCCGCGGATGACCTGGTCGAACGTCTTGATCTGTTTATCGTTGGCGAGCCAGGCCAAGATGCCGCGCGCGCGCGAGGGCGAGCGGGTATCGACCCGGCGGCGGAAAAGCCCCCAGACTTCCTCGCCACTCACTTTGCCGCGATCCGCTGCGGCGCGCAGCACTGGCGCGCAGGATGCGTGGGCGTAGGTCAGCGACGGCCAGTTGGCGGCGATTTCGTTGAGAACCTTGCCGTCGCCGCTTGCCAGGCGGCTGTTCCAGGCAAGGCAGCGCAGTTCGCCGTCCGGGTTTTGCAGACCGGGGTAAATTTGGAGAAAGCGTTCCGCTTCGCCATTTTTTGCCAGCTTCCGCAGCCAGTCGGCGCGCAGGCGTTCGGCGAGCAGGGTGCCGGCTTCGTCACTGAGAAACTGGTTCAGTTCATCCGGTGATGGCGGTATCGGTCTCGTCAGGCTGTTGGATAGCAGCCAATAGCGTACGTAACTGTCGAGCGGGTGGCCGTTGGCCTCGTTGACGAGCCGTTCGAGCGTGTCGTGCTCGCCCGTGCGTGCGGCGGCGCGCGCGGCGAGAAAACGATCCTCGCCGGACGCGAAGGCGTCGCCCGTCTGGGCGGACGCAGTGGCGGCGGCGAAGATCCACGCCAGGACGACGGCGCGGACAGCTTTCTTTTTGTTCATCCTTTGAGTACCCCCCGTAAGTGGAATCCCGGTAGCAAAACCTCTAAAAATAGCATAATGCCTTACCTGGGGTAAGGCCAATTCTCACGCCTGTCTGCGAAGGGCGCGGCGCAGGGTTATTTTTCCAGGAGCGATTTCTTGTACCCATCCAGCGATGATGTAAGCAAATTACGTGCCGCTATGCGAGCGAGCGCGCTGACCTTGCGCGAGGCGACGCCTGCGTCGCGCCGTGCCGTGTGGGAGGAGGCCATCGCGCAGCATCTCGACGCGCTCGTCGCCCGCCTGATGCCCAGGGTGCTGGCGTTCTGCTGGCCTTTCCGCGCCGAGGCGGATTTGCGGCCCTGGGTCGATCGCTGGCTTGCAGGCGGCGCGGCCCGCATCGCGGCCTTGCCGGTGGTGGTGGCGAAAGACGCGCCGCTCGTTTTCCGGTGCTGGCTGCCAGGGATGGAATTGGTGCGCGACCGCCACGGCATTCCTTTTCCACCGCACGGGGAGAGCATCGAACCCGATCTCGCGCTGGTACCGCTCAACGCCTTCGATGCGCGCGGCTACCGTCTTGGTTACGGCGGCGGTTATTTCGACCGCACCCTGGCCGCGATGCGGCGGTTGCGGACGGTGGGAATCGGCTTTGAGCTGGGGCGCGAAGCCGACGTGTTGCCGCAGGCACACGACCGCGCCATGGACTGGCTGATTACCGAAGACGGTATTTTTCCCGCCGCGCGTCCCTGGGGATGACAGGATTTACCACCCAGCCAACGGGATCACGCACCCCGCCGTGCGCCCTGGGGGGGTGACAGGCCGTGTTCAACAATTGGCGACCACTTGGTTGCGGCCTTTTCGCTTGGCCTCGTACAGGGCGTGGTCGGCGCGCGACAGTGTCTGGTCGGTGTTGAGATCCTGCGCGGTCATGATGGTGACGCCGACACTGGCAGTGACGTGAACCGGGGTGTCGTTGTAGATGAGCGGGTTGTCTTCGAGCGTCTTGCGCACCCGCTCGGCGAGGCCCAGCGCGCCTTCCCGGCTGGCTTGCGGCAGCAGAACGGCGAATTCCTCGCCGCCGAGGCGGGCGAGGATGTCGGACTCGCGTAGCAGCTTGCGCACCTGCCGCACGATGTGGCAGAGCATGGCGTCGCCAGCGGCGTGGCCATAGGAATCGTTGATTTGCTTGAAGTAATCAATGTCGATCATCAGGATGGCCGCTTCGCCCGGATAGCGGGACAGGCGGGTGTGCTCGCGGTCGATGTGCTCGAAAAAGGTTCGCCGGTTGGGGATGCCGGTGAGCGGGTCGGAGGTGGCAAGTTGCCACAGTTCGCGCGCGTGGCGTTTTCTTTGTGAGATGTCGCGGTAGATGTAGAGGAAACCGATCAGGTCGTCGTGCAGGCGGATGGGGACGAAATCGCGTTCCACCCAGCGCCCGTCCTTGAAACGGATTTCTTCGCCGTAGTCCGGGCGGGCTGCGGCGCGCAGTTCTTCGATGCGCTCCAGGAAAGTCTGGCTTGCCTCGGCGACGTGGCTGCTGAAGACCATCAGCGGGTGGATGGGGTGGCCCAGCACGTAGTCGTTGGTGCCCGGCAGGCCCAGCAGTTCAAAAACGGACTGGTTGAGCAGGATGATGCGGCCCTTGGTGTCTTCCATGATCAACGCGCCGGGGAAGTTCTCGACCACGGAGTTGAGGTGGGAATGCGTCACTTCAAGTTCTTCGCGCGCCGCCTTGTATTCGGTGAAATCTTCCTTTGTGGCGATGAAGTGCTGGATGACGCCGTTGCTGTCCGGGGCGGGGGAAATGGTCAGGATTTCGTCGTAGAGGGAATCGTCCTTGCGGCGATTGACAAGTTCGCCGCGCCAGATGCGCCCGTTTGTGATGGTCTGCCACATCTGGGCGTAGAAGCTGCTGTTCTGCATTCCGGATTTGCACAGTTCGCCCGGGGTGTGGCCGATGGATTCTACGGCGCTGTAGCCGGTGAGCGCGGTATAGGCCGGGTTGGCCCACTCGATGACGCCGTCGGGCCGGGTAATGACAATGGCGCAGGTGCAGGCGTTGAACGTGCCCTCCAGCAGACTGCGCTGCGCTTCGGTTTCGAGGCGGCGCTCGCGTTCGTGGCGGCTCGCCAGGCGTAAGAATACGTAGCCGAAAAGCACGCACACCATGCCGGCAGCGATCAGCAGCATCACGGTCAGGTTGTTGCGCCGCACAGGAGAACGGGAAGCTGCGGTCAGGCTGTCGCGGTCGGCGGCCCAGATGATGCCGAGGGGCAGCTTCTGGTGGAGTCTGTGCACGATGAGCCATTGCCGGTCGTCGATCGCCTGTAGTTCCTGGATGGCGTTGGTTTCGCCGTCGTGCCATTGTTTGCCGATCTGGTGCTCAATCACCGACAGCCCGGCGTCGGGCGGCCCGGTGTCGTAGAGGCGCAAACCGTCGGCGCGCAGGAGGGCGATGCGCGCGCCAGGCGGTTCGAGCGTGTCGATGGTCTGTCGCAGCAGATATGCCAGGTCGATGGTGGCGACGACTGCTTTTTGTTCGCCGCCGCCCTCGCGGCGCCGGGCGACCGGGATGAAACCCAGGTCGGGCGTAGTCTTGCCGTTGTCGGTCAGTGGCGTGCTGTCAGCAAAATCCTGGCCTGCATATGTCGGGCCGATGGACAGCAGGTCGTCGGAAATCGCGGTCTGGAACAGCCATGTCTTTGAATCGAGGACATGTCCGACGTTGGCCGACGTGGTGCTGGCGAGAATCTTGCCCTGCGGGTCAATGAGCGAGATCGAGCGCAGATACGGCGCGTTGTCCAACACATGACGGAGAATTTCCGGGCGCATCCGCCTGTCCGGGGGCGTGTTGAGCAGGGCGGTGAGCTTGAAGTCGACGTCCTGGAACAGGTTCCCTATATCGCGGATGAGACTGGCTGCGTTACGCTCGGCAATGGAAGAATGGATTTCGCTCTGCTGCCGGATTTCGGCGCTGCTCCGGTACGTGATCGCCAGCACAGCCAGCGCCAAGCACAGAACGAGCACAACGCCAAAAGCGATATCGGCGGTAAGGTATCGAAAGGGTTTATTCATCCCGCCATATCCCGGCTTCGATTCCCGCTTGCGATGAGAATGATCCGTGGCAATCGCTGATAATCATAGGACACGAATCCTGCAACGATAACACAACACGTTGTCGGTCGGCTGTTTATCCAAGAAACAGCCTGTAGGCGGGATTGCCCGTTTCGTCAATGTATTCATAGCCGAGCTGGCGCAGGAATTCGTCGAAGCCCGCCTGATCGCCGGGCGGCACCTGCATGCCGGCGAGCACGCGGCCAAAATCAGCGCCGTGGTTGCGATAGTGGAAAAGGCTGATGTTCCAGTCGGAACGCAGGCGGGAAAGAAAGTCGATCAACGCGCCGGGACGTTCGGGGAAAACAAACCGGTAGAGCACTTCGTTTTCAGCTTGGGGCGCGTGGCCGCCGACCATGTAGCGGATGTGGGTTTTGGCCATTTCGTCGTCGGTAAGATCGACGGCGGGAAGCTGGTGGCGTTCGAGCAATTCGGTGAGGTGTGCGACTTCGCCGCGATGATGGACGGTGACGCCGACGAAGATGTGCGCCTGTTTTGCATTGGCATAGCGGTAGTTGAATTCGGTGATGTTGCGATTGCCGAGCAATTGACAGAACTTGCGGAATGACCCGGGTTGTTCGGGAATCGTCACCGCGAGCACGGCCTCGCGCTGTTCGCCGAGTTCAGCGCGTTCCGCGACGAAGCGCAGGCGGTCGAAATTCATGTTCGCCCCCGAAGCCACGGCGACCAGGCTTTTGTCGCGCAGCTTGTGGCGTTGCACGTATGCCTTGGCTCCGGCCAGGGCGAGCGCCCCCGATGGTTCGAGAATCGAGCGGGTGTCCTCGAACACATCTTTGATTGAGGCGCAGATGGCGTCGTTGTCGACTTCGACGACTTCATCGACGTACTGCTGGCAGAGGCGGAAAGTTTCGTCGCCGACGCGCTTTACGGCGGTGCCGTCCGCGAAGAGCCCGACCTGTTTTAGCGTGACCGGTTGCCCGGCGGCCAGCGATTGCGCCATGGCGTTGGCGTCGGTGGTCTCGACACCGATGATTTTTGTCTCGGGGCGCAGACGCTTGATATAGGCCGCCACGCCGGCGACAAGTCCGCCGCCGCCGACGGCGCAGAACACGGCATGGATCGGCTGCGGATGGGCGCGCAGGATTTCCATGCCGATGGTGCCTTGCCCGGCAATGACGTCCGGATCGTCGTAAGGATGGACAAAGGTGAGTTTGTCGCGTTTTTCGAGTTCCACGGCGTGAGCGTGGGCTTCGGAATAGGATTCGCCCGCGAGCACCACTTCGCCGCCGCGCGCACGCACCGCGTCAACCTTGATTTGCGGCGTGGTGGCGGGCATGACGATCACCGCGCGCACGCCGAGCCTTTGCGCCGACAGGGCCACACCCTGCGCGTGGTTGCCCGCCGAGGCGCAGATGACCCCGCGTTTGAGCGCCGCTGCCGGCAGGTTTGCCATTTTGTTGTAGGCCCCGCGCAGCTTGAAGCTGAACACCGGCTGCATGTCCTCGCGTTTGAGGAAGACGCGGTTATGGATGCGGGCGGAAAGGTTGGCGGCCAAGTCCAGCGGCGTCTCGACGGCGACGTCGTACACCCTTGCATTGAGGATGCGTTCCAGGTAGTCGGGGGCGTCGGCCACGATGTACTCCAAGCGTCCAGCGATGAAAACGCCTGAGCGTATCAGCCCATACCGCGTCGCAGCAAGTTTTGCGTGGGTGCACGCTAGACTGAAGTGCAATACCCTCCGCCACCGCCGGGACGGTTTCGTGCGCAGGAGAAAGGAGCGGGAACCCCGGTTGAGGCTTGAATCAGCCGCTTACTGCACCCAGCATGGCTTCCTTGCCAGCGTGGGTTTCTTCGAGCAGGCTGGCGAGTTGCGCCTTGTCGATACCTTCGGCGTCGCTTTCCGTGCCGGCGGCAATTTTGCGCAATTCGTCGAACGGGTTGCGTTCCCTGGCGGCCAGGGTGGCGACCCGGACGATGTCGTGCAGCGTTTCCGGGGGCCAGTCGCCGCTGTAGGGGCCGCTGTGGTCGAGCGCATCGACGATATCATCGGGCAGCTCGAACGCTTCGAGCACCGAACGGGATATTGGATCGTTCCATACCGACACGAATTCGGCGAAACGTTCGAGGTTGTTTTCCAGCGCCGGGTAGTTGGAGACCCGCGCCAACAGGAAGAACTGACCGATGTCGACCATCATGCCAGCAAGCATCGCGGTGTCGGGATTGACTGTGCGCAGGTAATGCGAGAAAGCGTAGGCCCAAGAAGCGACATCGGCGGAATGCCGCCAAAGCTGGGAGGCGATCTTGCGCAATTGGGGAGAGCGGTGATCCTGGATGAGTTGCTCGGCGGCCACCGCGAAGGCGAGACAGCGCAGCGCCGCCAGGCCGATGCGTTTGACCGCGTTGCCGATGCTGGTGATGTGGGCGCCGTAGGGGTTGAGCAGCATCGCGTTTGCCATGCGGATGACCTTGGCGCTCAACACCGGTTCGGCGCGTACGACGGTGACGATGTCGTCGATGGAGGAATCCGGATCGTCGGCAAGCTGCTTGATGCGCAGCGAAATGTCCATCGAGGTGGGAAAGTTCAAACGCCCGGCGTCGAGTTCGGTCTCGATCTGCGCGGCAAAGGCCCGGGTTTGTACCTCGAAGTCTTGCATGGTTCGCTCCATCGTGAAGATTGGTATGCTCCCCGGGCCGGTATTACACCGGCTTGCCGTGGGCGATCTTGCCGATCAGCCCGCCTATGGTTTCCTGTATGTCAGCGGGCAGCAGCACGACCTTAGCATTTTCCGATGCCGCGAGCTTTTGAACTGAGGAAATGTACTTCTCTCCGAGCAAATAAAGCATGGGGGCGGACTCGGCGCCGAGTGCGGCGGTCACGCGGCGGATGGATTCGGCGGACGCTTCGGCCAGCGTGACCTGGGCATTGGCGTCGCGGCGCGCGGCTTCGAGCCGGGCTTCGGCTTCGAGAATGGCGGACTGTTTTGCGCCTTCGGAGCGCGTGACCATGGCCTTGCGTTCGCGTTCGGCGGCGGCTTGCAGTTCCATGGCGCGCTGCATCGACGGCGAAGGCTTGATGTCCTGGATTTCCACCGACTTCACGGTCAGGCCCCAGTCGACGGCTTCGTCGGCGATGCTTTCGCGCAGCCGCGCCTTGATTTTGTCGCGCGAGGAAAGCGCTTCGTCAAGTTCCATTTCGCCGACGATGGAACGCAGGGTGGTCATGATGAGGTTGCGGATCGCTTCCGAGAAATCGGTGACGCCGTAGACTGCTTTCACCGGATCGGTGACTTTGATGAAGGCGATGGCGTTGGTGAGGATGACGGCGTTGTCGCGCGTGATGACTTCCTGTTCCTGCACGTCGAGGATGATGTCCTTGGTGATGAGTTTGTAGGCCACCTTGTCCAGGTAGGGAATCAGAAAATTGAGGCCGGGCCGCAGGGTGCCTTGGTATTTGCCGAGACGTTCGGCGATCCATTCTTCGCCCTGGGGCACGATGCGGACGCCCTTGGCGACGGTGACAAGGATGAAGACGAGGATGGCGCCGGTGATGACGAGGCTTGGACTCATGGGAAGACTCCGTGATGAAAAGGATGAGTGGAACAGAAAAAGCATCGCCCGGCGCGATCCGGACGGATGAAAGCAATGGCGACGATCAGGCCGGCGGCGGCGTTGCGGTACGGGAACCGGCGGCCAAGTTGCGGGGCGAGGCCGATGATTCTGGCGATGATGACGATTCGACCGGCAGGCAGGAACAGTTCCAGCAGGAGCAGGACGATTCGGGCAACGGCGCGCATGGAAAACGGTTCAGGCTCGCGTGACCTTGACGAAACTGCCTTCGACAGAAACGAGCTTCACCCGGACGCCGGTCTCGATTTCGGCATCCGCCGCGCACGGCCATTCCTCCGCACCGAGGATGGGGCGCTGGAAGCGCACTTTACCGCGCGAAAACGGAGCTGCGGCGTGCACCAGCAAACCGATTTCGCCGATGACGTCGCTGGCGGCGGTGCCGATGCGTGTTTTGTCCTTGAATCGCTTGAAGTAGCGGAACCACGATACTGTCATTGCCGCTGAGGCCATGGCCCACAGCAGCAATTGCCCGGCAAGCGGCAAACCAGGGGCCACGAGCAGCAGCAGTCCGACGAGCAGCGCCCCCAGGCCGAACCAGATCACGAAAAAGGAGGGAACCGCCAGCTCCAATATGACCAGAAAGATTCCGCCAGTGATCCAGTGCCACCATTCCAGAGTCATAACATTCTCCACCCGGCCTGTTACCCGGAAAAGTTTTATAGTCTGACACAAAAATTGCTCATAATCCGCCCGGCGCAGAAGACCGTATCGCTTCCCGATCGTCGCCAAAAACATCGACGTCAAGCCCCGAAAGGTGCCGAGGCAGACCGTGCATTTTGACCTGTTGGCGGGCAAGACCGAAGTACGCTCAGAGGAAGTCGAAGAGCATCAACTGCTGGGCGCGCACTCGGTCGCTACCAACGACGAAGTGGCAGAACGTGTCCGGGTCGGAATACCTCGGTTCAATGAGGAAGTAGCGTTGGCGCAATCTCACATGGGCTTCACTTGATCTCGCGGCGAGTTTGGACACCCCCTCAATCGTCCTTGCCCCACGCACTTCCTATCCACAGCCCAATGGCCAGCGGCACGAGCCAGTTGCCGGTGCTCTGGGTTGGGGCCGATGGGGCGATGCTGTCGTAGTTGATGACAACGGGTGACGCGATGTAGGGCTGGTTGTGGCGGATGCGCCACCAAGCCTCCACAAGGATGCTGATGCAAGCAAATGGCAGCAGTGCCAAGAGCAGCAATATGACCGGAACGATCAAGAACACGCCACACACGGCAGCCAGCAGGCACGCGACGATGAAACTCACAAGCCGGGTCAGCCAATCCTCCGCCGAGGGAACGAAAGCAAACAGGCAACACACGATGAGGAACAGCACACCGCCCCAAAGCATGAAGTGATCTTCCATCCGCTCCGAGAAAAACGTGCCGAACGACATGCCAAGCGCCTTTTCCCGCGCGACTCGCTTTCGCTCCTCTTGCCGCAGAAACTTCTCCTGCCTGCGTTTTTCATCCTGCCACCATGACTGGAACAGATCCTTGAGGGATTTGCGCGGCATATGCGACACAAGGGGTGCGTCAGTCTTCGTCCCGACAGCCGCCGCCATCGGCACGGCAGGTTCGACCTTGACGCTTTGCAACGCCTCTTTCTTCGGTCGATGTAGCGCGCCGAGATACGTGCAAAGCACCAGTACGCCAAACACCCCAATCACAATCGATGCCCCGTCGCCAGCGCCCGGCATCAGCAGGGCTCCGCTCAGGCAAAACGCACCGAAGGCCGTACCGCTGCCCGCCAGCGCGCCGACCAGATGCGCGATGAAGCGATGCTTCCCGCGCGCAGTCCGTCGCGTGGCGATGACGTTCCAAGTCAATGCCCACGCGGCAAGCGTGCAGAGCAGCATCAGCAGCACGGCGGCGTTTTGGTTCATGGAGCCTCCGTTTCCCGACCATGCTGCCTGTTTTCGCCATCGACT
>JAITQD010000022.1 GCA_031289095.1 Azoarcus sp. | reverse complement strand
GGTCGCAAAGCGGTTGAGAACCGGCTTCAGCGCGGGTTTGATATTGTAGCGGTTGGTGTCGAACGAAATGTCGGTCGGAATTTCCAGTTTGAGCCGGTTGTCCGCTGTCCGCGAGACGTGAACCCCGGTGCCCCGGGTGGCCTGTTCCATGGCATCCCTTTGCTCCTGCATATGTCTCGACCAAATGTAACCGCTGCCCGCACCAATCGCCGCGCCAATCGCTGCGCCGGTGACCGTGCTCTGTCCCTTGTGTTTGCCAGCCGTCGCGCGGCCGACGACCCCGCCCGCGATGGCGCCAACGGCTGCGCCGGTTCCAACCGAACGTTGCGTCTCATTCATGTTGGCGCAACCGGAAAAGCTTCCGGCGCCGAGAGCAATGGCGATACATGCGGTGGTAATTTTTTTCATGACGCACCTCTTTATGTCTGAGGAATAGCCTGTCCGTAACAGCGAAACCCAGCAAAATAGAGAGGCCATGACTATCATAGCAAGGTGGGCGCTTCAAAAATAGTCAGCCTGCAAAAAGCTTACATTGCTCGCGTCGGCAATTTTCTCCACGTTATTGGAAACATTGTAGTAATGGTTTGTTTTGAGCGACAGGCTGAATGCCTGTCGCTAATTTCTTGTTTGGATTTGACGGCAAGTTCACTGGTGATCCTTGCCCTTTCTCGCTTACTTCAGCCAAGGTTTCAATCGTTTGACCTTCCCTCAAACAGTATATCGCCCAGCGCCTTTCCAAAACCGATTCTTTTGCGTCCAATGGTGCGAAGTTTGATCTGATCGTTGATTTCCTTTACCGGGTTGAGCGATGGAGTGCTTGTGAATGCAGGGTTTTCCTCAAAGATGCGTCTATCCGATAACAGGATTGACGAAAACTTCTTTCCATTTAATGGAAAAGTATCGCTCGAAGATGGCGCGAGGACGTCGAAATTGCTTCCCCGCGCACGGAGTTGATCGCACTGGCACAACCCGATGAGGCGGTGGTCTCCGCCCGCCGCCGTGACGCAGTGGCCCGCCCCCACAAGGGCAGCCGTGCGGAAAGTGTCGAATTCCACTGATGCGTCATAGCGTTACCGCACCGCAAAACGCTTGAACCACGCGACCATCGGGGGTATATTCGCCCCTCCGTTCGGGTGGTTCCGGGAGTCATGTCGGCTCACAAGGCTGGGTTTCCATGTGCCCGGCTTTTTTGTGCCCGCGCTGCGCGGGCCCGTGGAGTGGCGGACTGTACCGGCAGGTGGCCCGGTAGTTGTTTCGAGGACGAACAAGATGGACTTTCCCCAGAAGCAGGGACTGTACGACCCGGCGAACGAACATGACGCCTGTGGCGTGGGTTTCATCGCCCACATCAAGGGCGGGAAATCCCACGACATCGTCCGGCGGGGTCTGGAGATTCTGGAAAATCTCGACCATCGCGGCGCGGTGGGCGCAGACCCCCTGCAAGGCGACGGTGCCGGTATCCTGATCCAGATTCCGGATGCGCTCTACCGCGAGGAAATGGCGTTTCGGGGCGTGACGCTGCCGCCGCCGGGCGAATACGGCGTCGCCATGACGTTTCTGCCGCAGGAGGCCGCTACCCGTCTGGCTTGCGAGGAAGAACTCGAACGCGCCGTGCGCGCCGAAGGCCAGATCGTCCTGGGCTGGCGCGACGTGCCGGTCGACCGCAGCATGCCCATGTCGCCGGCGGTGAAGGCGACCGAACCCGTGATCCGTCAGCTTTTTGTCGGGCGCGGCCCGGATGTGATGGTGACCGAGGCGCTGGAACGCAAGCTCTACGTGGCGCGGCGGCGTGCCGCCAACGCCATTGGCGCGCTCAAGCTCAAGCACGGCAAGACGTACTACGCGGCTTCCTTTTCGGCGCGCACCGTCGATTACAAGGGACTGCTGCTCGCGCCGCAGGTCGGCGTTTATTACCGCGACCTCGCCGATCCGCGCGCGATTTCGGCGCTGGCGCTCGTGCATCAACGTTTTTCGACCAATACTTTTCCGCGCTGGGATCTGGCGCAGCCGTTCCGCTACATTGCCCACAACGGGGAAATCAACACCGTGCGCGGCAATTACAACTGGATGCGCGCGCGCGAAAAAGGCGTCTCCTCGCCGCTGCTCGGTAACGACCTCGGCAAAATCTGGCCGCTGATCTACCCCGGCCAGTCCGATTCCGCCTCGTTCGACAACGCACTCGAACTGCTGGTGATGAGCGGCTATTCGATGGCGCACGCGGTGATGATGATGATTCCGGAAGCCTGGGAGTCGCACGCCCACATGGACGAGCGCCGCCGCGCTTTCTACGAATATCACGCCGCAATGATGGAGCCGTGGGACGGCCCCGCCGCCGTGGCGTTTACCGACGGTCGCCAGATTGGCGCAACCCTCGACCGCAACGGCCTGCGCCCGGCGCGCTACCTCGTTACCGACGACGACATTGTGGTGATGGCCTCCGAGGCGGGCGTGCTGCCGATTCCCGAGAGCAGGATCACCCGCAAGTGGCGGCTGCAACCGGGCAAGATGTTCCTGATCGACCTTGACCAGGGCCGCATCATCGACGACAAGGAAATCAAGGATTCCCTGGCGCGAGCGCGCCCTTACGCCGACTGGCTCTCGAAGATCAACATCAAGCTGGACGGGCTGGATGCCCCGGCGCGCGTGGTGTCCGCCCATGCCGCGAGCCTGCTCGACCGCCAGCAGACGTTCGGCTTCACGCAGGAAGACCTCAAGTTCATCCTCGAACCGATGGGCCGCAGCGGCGAGGAAAGCACCGGCTCGATGGGCAACGATTCGCCGCTGGCGGTGCTCTCGAACAAGGAAAAACCGCTCTATAACTACTTCCGCCAGCTTTTCGCGCAGGTCACCAATCCGCCGATCGACCCGATCCGCGAACAACTGGTGATGTCGCTGGTGTCCTTCATCGGCCCCAAGCCCAACCTGCTTGAAATCAACGAGATCAACCCGCCGTTCCGGCTTGAGGTGACGCAGCCGGTGCTCGATTTCGCCGACATGGCGAAGATTCGCAAGATCGCCCATTACACGCACGGCAAGTTCAGTTCCGCCGAACTGGACATCTGCTACCCGGTGGCCTGGGGCAGAGAAGGCGTTGAAGCGCGTCTGGCTTCGCTGTGCGCCGAGGCTGAAAGCGCCGTCCTGCAAGGGAACAACATCCTGATCGTCTCCGACCGCAAGGTGAGCGCCGACGCGGTGGCGATTCCCGCCCTGCTGGCGCTGTCGGCCATTCACCAGCACCTCGTCGCGCAGGGGCTGCGCACCCGCGCCGGGCTGGTGGTCGAAACCGGCAGCGTGCGCGAGACGCACCACTTTGCGGTGCTCGCGGGCTTTGGCGCGGAGGCGGTGCACCCCTATGTCACCCTCGAAACCCTGCAACAGATCGCGGACAGCCCCGAAAAAGGCGAGGAGTAC
Organism: Azoarcus sp.; assembly: GCA_031289095.1. Classification (GTDB taxonomy): domain Bacteria; phylum Pseudomonadota; class Gammaproteobacteria; order Burkholderiales; family Rhodocyclaceae; genus WRNU01. The sequence goes on along the minus strand of JAITQD010000022.1, from coordinate 7,934 downwards.
ATCCACAACTTCGTCAAGGCAGTGGGCAAGGGGCTGCGCAAGGTGATGTCCAAAATGGGCATTTCCACCTACATGTCCTACACCGGGGCGCAGATCTTCGAGGCCATCGGCTTGCAGCAGGCTTTTGTCGACCGCTATTTCAACGGCACTTCCAGCCAGGTGGAAGGCATCGGCCTGCTCGAGGTCATGGAAGAAGCCCTTCGCCTGCATCGCAGGGCGTTCGGGGCCGATCCCGTGCTCGCCGACATGCTCGATCCGGGCGGCGAATACGCTTTTCGCATCCGTGGCGACGAACACATGTGGACGCCGGAGGCCATCGCCAAACTCCAGCATTCGACCCGCGCGGGCAAGTTCGACAGCTACAAGGAATACGCGAAGATCATCAACGACCAGAGCCGTCGGCACATGACCCTGCGCGGCCTCTTTGAACTGAAGCCCGCCGGCGCGCCGGTTTCGCTCGACGAAGTGGAGCCGGCGCGCGAAATCGTCAAGCGTTTCGCTACCGGGGCCATGTCGCTGGGGTCGATCTCCACCGAGGCCCACACCACGCTGGCGATCGCCATGAACCGCATCGGTGGCCGTTCCAACACCGGCGAAGGCGGCGAAGACCCGCGCCGCTTCAAGCCCGTCACCCACGCCATGAAGCTGTCGCAGTTGATCGGCGAATCGCGCATCGAGCGCGACATCGACCTCGCTGCCGGCGATTCCTTGCGCTCTTCGATCAAGCAGGTGGCCTCGGGCCGCTTCGGCGTCACCGCCGAGTATCTGGTCAATGCCGACCAGATCCAGATCAAGATGGCCCAGGGCGCGAAGCCCGGCGAGGGCGGACAACTGCCGGGGCACAAGGTGTCTGAGTACATCGGCTTTCTGCGCCATTCGGTGCCGGGGGTTATTCTGATTTCGCCGCCGCCGCACCACGACATCTATTCCATCGAAGACCTGGCGCAGCTTATCCACGACCTGAAAAACGTCAATTCGCGCGCTGAGATCTCGGTCAAACTCGTCTCCGAAGTCGGCGTCGGCACCGTCGCCGCCGGGGTGGCGAAGGCCAAGTCCGACCACATCGTGATTTCCGGCCACGATGGCGGCACCGGCGCTTCGCCCCTGTCGTCGATCAAGCATGCCGGTGCGCCCTGGGAACTGGGGCTGGCCGAAACCCAGCAAACGCTGGTCATCAACCGCCTGCGTGGCCGGGTGCGGCTCCAGGTCGACGGTCAGATCAAGACCGGGCGCGACGTGGTGATCGGCGCGCTGCTCGGCGCCGACGAATTCGGCTTTTCCACCGCGCCGCTGGTGGTCGAAGGCTGCATGATGATGCGCAAGTGCCACCTCAACACTTGTCCGGTCGGCGTCGCCACGCAAGACCCGGCGCTGCGCCGCCGCTTTTCCGGCCAGCCCGAGCATGTGGTCAATTACTTCTTCTTCGTCGCCGAAGAAGTGCGCGAACTCATGGCCCAGCTTGGCATTCGCAAGTTCGACGACCTCATCGGACGCGCCGATCTCATCGACATGAAAAAGGGCATCTCGCACTGGAAGGCGAGCGGTCTCGATTACAGCCGCATTTTCTGCCGGCCCGACGCGCCCGCCCAGGTGGCGCGGCTGCACTGCGAAACCCAGAACCACGGCTTATCCAAGGCGCTCGACAACGAACTCCTCAAGCGCGCCGCCCCGACGCTCGAACGCGGTGAAAAAGTCGCAATCGACCTGCCGGTGAAGAACGTCAACCGCAGCGTCGGCGCCATGCTCTCCGGCGCGGTCGCCGCCCGGTACGGACGCGCCGGGCTGCCCGAGGATAGCATCCACATCCGTCTCACCGGCACCGCCGGGCAATCGTTCGGTGCGTTCCTCGCTCGTGGCGTCACCCTCGAACTCATCGGCGAAGGCAACGACTACGTGGGCAAGGGACTTTCCGGCGGGCGCATCGTCGTTCGCCCGAACCCCGACTTCCGGGGCATCGGCGGCAGCAACATCATCATTGGCAATACCGTGCTTTACGGCGCGACCGAGGGCGAAACGTATTTCGCGGGCGTCGCGGGCGAACGTTTCGCGGTGCGCAACTCCGGCGCCACGGCAGTGGTTGAAGGCGTCGGCGATCACGGCTGCGAATACATGACTGGCGGCACTGTGGTGGTGCTCGGCCAGACCGGGCGCAACTTCGCGGCGGGCATGTCGGGGGGCGTCGCCTATGTGCTCGACGCCACCGGCGACTTCCGGGGGCGGTGCAACCTGTCGCAGGTGACGCTCGAACCCCTGCCCGAGCCTGATGACAAGGTGGCCGTCGTCGCTGCCGCCGCCGGGTTTTCCGCTGCGGGTCGCGCCGACATCGACTACTTGTCGATGCAGGACGAAGTGATCCTCAAGGGGCTGATCGGACGGCACGTGCGTTTCACGGGCAGCGAGCGCGCCCGGCACATTCTCGAAAACTGGGAGGTGTGGCGAGGCCGTTTTGTCAAGATAATGCCGAACGAATACCGGCGCGCATTGGGCGAAATTGCCGCGCGACGCCAGCAGCAACGGGAGGTTGCGTAAAAATGGGCAAGCCCACTGGATTTCTCGAATTTCCGCGCCAGACTCAGGACTACCTGCCCGTGGCCGAGCGCATCGGCAACTACAAGGAATTCGTGCTGAAGCTGGCCGACGACAAGGCGCAGGTGCAGGGCGCGCGCTGCATGGATTGCGGCATTCCGTTCTGCAACAACGCCTGTCCGGTGAACAACGTCATTCCCGACTGGAACGATCTCGTTTTTCGTGGGGACTGGCGGCGAGCGGTGATGGTGCTGCATTCGACCAACAACTTTCCCGAATTCACCGGGCGCATCTGTCCCTCGCCTTGTGAAGCCGCGTGCACGCTGGGCTACAACGCCGAGGCGGTCGGGATCAAGTCCATCGAGCAGGCCATCATCGACAAAGCCTGGGCCGAAGGCTGGGTGGAACCGCAGCCCGCGACGGTGAAGACCGGCAAAAAAGTTGCGGTGGTCGGCGGCGGCCCGGCGGGACTGGCGGCGGCGCAGCAGCTTGCCCGCGTCGGCCACGCCGTTACCGTGTTCGAGAAGAACAACCGCGTCGGCGGTCTGTTGCGCTACGGCATCCCCGATTTCAAGCTCGACAAAAGCCTCATCGACCGCCGGGTGGCGCAGATGGAAGCCGAAGGGGTGACGTTCCGCACTGGCGCGCTCGTCGGTGCGCAGAACCTGCCGCACGGCATATCCAGCGACGCGAAGGAAACCATCGCCGCAGATGAACTGCTGGCGGAGTTCGACGCTGTTGTTCTGTCCGGCGGCTCGGAAATCCCGCGCGACCTGTCCGTTCCGGGGCGGGAACTCGCTGGTGTGTATTTCGCGCTCGAATTTCTCATTCCGCAGAATCGTCAGGTGGCGGGCGACGCGCCCAACCCGATTCCGGCGGCGGGATGCGACGTGGTGGTCATCGGCGGCGGCGACACCGGCTCCGACTGCGTTGGCACCAGCTATCGCCACGGCGCGAAGTCGGTGACGCAGTTCGAGCTGATGCCGCGTCCGCCCGAGCAGGAAAACAAGGCGCTCACCTGGCCGTACTGGCCGAACAAACTGCGTACCTCGTCCTCGCACCTCGAAGGCGAAACGCGGCGCGAGTATGCGATCGCCACCCAGGAATTCATCGGCAAGGATGGCAAGCTGACCGGCGTGAAAACGGTGCGGCTGGAGTGGAATGGCGCTCGCATGAGCGAAATTCCCGGTTCGGAGGAAGTCTTTCCTGCCGATAGGGTGTTTCTGGCGATGGGTTTCACCCAGCCGGTGGCGGGCATGCTCGACGCCTTCGGCGTGGCCAAGGACGCGCGCGGCAACGCCAAGGCCACGACCGAGGCCAAAGGCGGCTATGCCACCAACGTCGCCAAGGTCTTTGCGGCGGGCGACGTGCGGCGCGGTCAGTCGCTGGTGGTGTGGGCCATCCGCGAAGGTCGGCAATGCGCGCGGGCGGTGGATGAATTCCTGATGGGGTCAAGCGTTCTGCCGCGTTGAGCGTCGGAAAACCACGCTGTTCCCGGCGGCAACGAATTGGAAGGGGAAGTATTTTCCCTTCCAAATTTTTTGCTGCGCGTGGTGATCGAGCGCAATCGCGATCTGCGTGCATGCGCCGCGCCAGATGACGCTGGAACAGGTGGACGACACCGTTTTCAGCAAGCCTTTTTCTTGCACAGGCCTGCTTTTCAGCCCGGTTTGCCGTCCGCGCGCGCCCGGCAGAGGACGGGGGTATAGATGGCGACAAAGAGACCGAACGCGACGACCCAGCAGACGGTGGACAGGATCAAGCCCGGCAGGAGAAACCACGAGGCCAGAAACACTCGCGCCAGCGCGCCAAGGTTGAGCAGGACAAACGCCCAGGTTATGCCTTGCGAGGCTTGCAGGGGTCGTCCGGTGTGGCCGAGGCTGACACGGGCGATCATGGCCAGGATGAGACCGCCCATTGCGCCGACGGTCAGGGCGTGCAGGGCAAAACTGGCGGACGGCAGCGTGCCGGCGTGATACAGAACCAGCCCGGCGAAGGCGACGACCAGCCACAGGCAGGCGACGTGCAGCGGCCACAGGAGCGCAACGTTCCAGATACCCCGGTCGTACCAGCACCCCAGGCGGAAGGCATGGCCCACCGCCAGCGCCGCAAAGAAGACGGCGAACGGCCCGTGTGGCGCAACGTCAAGGCCGCTGGCGGCGAACACCGCCGCCGCCAGCGCGGCTGTCATCAGCACAACGTCCAGCCATAGCGGGCCGGTTCCGGGCTGCGGTCTGCCCAGGCCGCGCTGGGTGAAGAAGGGGATGACCCGCCCGCCGATCATCGTCATCAGGGCCACGATCAGCCAGACGACGGCCAGCGCGCCGTTGTATTGCCAGGCGTCGTTGCCGGTGGCGATGCCCGCCAGCGTTTCGGCGTCGGCCAGCCCCATTGCGACAAGGGTGATCGGGATAAGGTAGTTGTGGCTTTGGCGCACTTTCCAGAGCAGCCGCCCGGCCGCAAAGGCGAGCAGGAGGAAAAACGCGAGTTCTGGCACAAGCGTCCATTGCCAGGGTACACCCAGCAGCCAGCACAGCCGCGCCGCCAGCCAGAGCGCAAACAGCCCCAGCAGTGGACGTCCGTGAAGGCTGGGGCGGGATGTCCAGTTCTGGATGGCGGTCAGCAGGAAACCGGCGACGATGGCGGAGGCGAAGCCGAATGGCATTTCGTGCCGGTGCCAGCCCAGCCAGCCGCCCAGCGGTTCCCGTTCCGGCGCGGGCGACAGCCAGCCAGCGTAGACGGCAATCCACAGCCCGACCCCGAGCAGGCCAAAGCCTGCGCCAAACAAGAAGAACGGTCTGAAGCCCAGCCGCCAGAGCGGTCTGCCGGGGATGGCGTCAGGCGTGGCGCGCCCGGGTTCTTGAAGGATGTGAAGTTCGGCCATGTTTTTTTACCTTTGCGATGGGGTTGGCGTTTCCCTAATGGCTGGTGCCTTCCGAGCGGGTGAGTTTGTTATAGACGTTGTACTTTCCGACGGGTTTGTCCATGGGGATGCGTTCGATTTCCTGCAAGGTGTCGGCGTCGAAGACGATGATGGCGCCGCCGTCGGCGCGGCGTTCCCACAGGCTGGCCAGTACGTAGCGGCCATTGCGTGTGAATTCGACGTGCGCCAGGGTTTTGCCGGGTGCGGGCCGCAGGCGGGCGACGGGTTCGAGACTTTCTTTGTCGATGACCAGCAGGGTGTCTTTGCCGTCGCGGCTCATCATGCTGTCGGCCCAGGCGTAACGGCTGTTTTCGTGACTGCGCAGGAAGAAGCCGGGGCCGGGGGTGGGGATGTCGCGCACGGTTTTCCAGTCGTGCATGTCGATGACGCTGATGAGATTTTTGTTGAAGTTGGGGGTCGCCATGACGGTGCCGCCCTGGCGCGCCCAGGTGATGCCCGAGCCCAGGTGCGGCATGCCGGGCAGGTCGAGGCTGGCGATTTTGCGGCCCGTGTCCAGGTCGATGACTTGTCCGGTGGCGCGTCCGTCCTGCCCGCCACGCGATGCGCCAAAAAGCAGGCGGTAATCCTGGCTGAAGAAGAAGTCGTCCAGTACATCGTCGAGCGGGATGCGGCGCGGTTTCAGGAAGTCCGCTGCGGCGCGGTCGTAGGCGATTTCCCAGGCTTCCCGGACGTCTTTGAGGGCGGCGACGAAGCTTTTGCGCGGCGCGGCGTCGTAGATGGCGGAGACGCGCGAGGTGTTGCCGCTGGCGTCGGCAGCGGCCAGGACGTCGATGAGGCGCAGGTCGTCGTCGAGCAGTACGACGGTATGCGGCAGGTAGTTGGCGACGGCGACAAAGCGCCCGTCGGCGGAAACCGCTACGTTGCGGGCATTGATGCCGGCGCGGATTTCGGCGACCAGGGTCAGGTTCCAGATGTCGAATTTGCTGATCCAGCCGTCGCGGGAGGCGAAATAGACGAAACGCCCGTCGGGCGAGAACTTGGGGCCGCCGTGCAGGGCGTAGCGCGAGGGGAAGCGGTGAATCGGCATGAAGGTGTCGCCGTCGAGAATGGAGACGGCGTGATCGCCGCTTTCGACGACGATGAAAAGGTTCATCGGATCGGCGTCAAACTTTGGGTGCGCCGGCAGGGACTGCACGGGCGCATGTTCGATGCGGGAGGCGATGATTTCTGCTTTCCCCCAGGCGGGCGGGGTGGGAGACGGTTGGTAGATCAGTTCGACCAGCGTCGCAATTTGCGCTGGTGTCAGGGTGGCGGCGAAGCCCGCCATCTGCGTCGCGGGCCGTCCGTCTCGAACGGTGTCTGCGGCGGCGGTTTTTTTCAGGCGCTCCAGGTTGTCGGGCAGCAGGGCCGGGCCGATGCCGCCCAAGCGGTCGATGCCGTGACAGAGGGCGCAATGCTGCCGGTAGAGCGCGGTGGCGTCGTCGTTCGCGGCCCACGCGGGCGGGATGCCGGAAAGCAGCATCAGTGCGGTGCAAAGCAGCGCCAGCACGCTTGTTTTTTTATTCATCTCGAACGAACTCCGGGGGTGAGATTTCTTCGTCTGTCAGGTAGCAGCCGGGGTCTTCGGCCCAGAGTTCGCCGGACGATTGCAGGGCGCGGATGCGCGTGTTGCCATTGCACACATCGAGGTAATGGCAGGTTCCGCAGCGGCCTTGCACCGCGCGCGGATGCTGCTTCAGCTTGACCAGCAGGGGGTCGGAGAGGTCGCGCCAGAGGTCGCCGAAGCTGCGTTCCCGGACGTTGCCGAAGGTGTGTTGCCGCCACATCGTGTCGGGATGGACGTTGCCGAGGTTGTCGATGTTGGCGACGTTGAGGCCAGAGGCGTTGCCGCCCCACTGGCGCAGTTTGGCTTCGATGTGTGGCGCGGCGTCAGGAAAGCGTCGGCGCGTCCAGTGCAGGAAGTACACGCCGTCCGCGTCGTTGTTGCCGGTGGTGAAATCGCGCTCCTGCCCCTGCCGGTGCGCGGCCAGCGCGGTCTCGAACAATTGTTCCATCGCTTGTCGCGTCATCCGGTGCTGCGCGTCGTCCCGTTTGTTTTTGTCGCCACGTCCGGCGTAGTTGAGGTGGGAGAGGTAGAAGCGCTCGATGCCTTCCCGTTCGGCGAGCGCCAGCAGCGCGGGCAGTTCGGGTGCGTTCTGGCGCGTCAGGGTGGTGCGCATGCCGGTCTTGAGGCCGTGCGCGCGGCAAAGGCGCAGCCCGCGCAGGGCGGCTGCGAAAGCGCCTTCGCGCTGGCGGAAAAGGTCGTGCGTGGCGGGCAGGCCGTCCAGTGAGATGCCTACGTAGTCGAATTCGCACGCGGCAATGGCGGCGATGTGGGTGTCGTCGATCAGGGTGCCGTTGCTGGACAGGGCGACGTAGAACCCGAGGGCGCGGGCGCGGCGGGCGACGTCGAAAATGTCGGGCCGCAGCAGCGGTTCGCCGCCCGACAGGACGAGCACGCTGACCCGACTGGCCCGGAGGTCGT
>JAITQD010000066.1 GCA_031289095.1 Azoarcus sp. | reverse complement strand
CGTCCTTTTTGAGCAGCTTGAAACGCTCCACCGCCGCGCCGGAGAGTTCGGCGTCATCCGTCTTTTTCGGCTTGGGCAAATCGGCGAGGCGCGCCCCCGCCCGGTCGCCGTCCATCTCGCGTACGTAAGGCTTGAGGGCTTCGTCGAAACCGACGGTGAAGCGGCGCGGCCCGAAATCGAGAATCAGCGCGCCACGCGCGTCCAGCCCCAGATCGGGGGCGAGGCGGTCTTCCAGTTCTTCGGGGGTGAAGCCGCGCTTTTCGGCGATGGCCTCGATCTTTTCCCGCGCCTTGTCCTGGAGGCCTTTGAACTTGAGCTTTTGCGCGATGCCGTTGAGCAGCATCAGCGCCACGTCGGTGCCGATACTCTCCAGCACGCCGAGACCCGTGACCGCGCGGGCGTGCGCGGCCTCGCCCGGCCAGGTGCGGATGAGCGGCGTCAATTTACGCGCAATATCGTCGTCGCCAAAAAACCCCAGCGCAGCGAGCGTCCAGTTGTCCTTGCCGGGCGCACCCGCTTCCAACCAGGCGTTGAAACATTCCCAGGCGAACGCGGCGAGCGAGGCCGGTGTACAAGCCGCCTTCACCTGCCCGATGCCAGCGTAGACGCCTTCGACCGTCGGAAAGGTCAGCATCTCGCCCAGCGCGTCCAGCGCCCCGTCGGGCAGCGCCTTGCCGTTTTCAAGCACCGGACGCGGCCAGTTCGCCGGTTGCCAGAATTCCGGCAGTTTCTGACGCTTGGCCGGGTAGAGATCGAGCGGATCTTCGTTCAGCACCGCGTCGAGCGCGGCGGCGACTTCGGGATTTTCATAGCGCGCCGCCGCTTCGCCGAGCAGCTTCCCATGTCCCTCGGCGGCGAGCATGCGCAGGGCCATGGCGGCGCAATCGCGTGCTTCACCCGCCTTGCCCACCGCCGGAGCAATCAGGCCGCAAGCGGCGTGTTCCGGGTATTTCAGCAGCCAGGCGCGCCCGGCCTCGCGCAGCGATTTCGTTTTGGCAAAGGCGCGCGCCATCGGTTCGGCCAGTTCGACCGCGCCATAGTTGAGCGCGGCCCCCCAGGTCTGCGCCGGATGCCGCCGCATTTCGGCAATGAGACCCGGCAGCGCGGCGACGCCCAGGCGGGCCATCAGATGATCGAGATCGCGCGCCTCCGATTGTTCACCGGCAACCGCGTTCCAGAACGATACGGCGACAGCGGGCGGTAGCAGCGGCACGTACAATCCCGGAATCGAAACATCATAACTGTGCGCGTTTTTCCATAAACCGATCGCCGCGCGCCAGGCGGCGATAAAGGCATCGGCATTGGCCTGATTCTCGGCCTTTGCGCCGACGCCGAATATTCCGCCGAGGCGCTGCAAGACGCCTCCCCCGCTTTCCTCGCCTGCCTGTATCGCCGCTATCGCCGCTTCCTTTTGCGGCAGGTAGTCCTTGTTGCCACCGGGAAAGAGGATATGCACCAGTTCCGCCACGCTCTTCTGCGCGGCGTCATACGACTTGCGCTGCCATTGATTGTCGATGGACAGCGCGTTTTCCCGCGCGCCTTCCGGCCAGTTCTCCGTTACCGGCAAGGGCAGCGACACCACGGCCAGCGCGGCGATGGACTTTTTCTTCTGCGCCGCCCGCCACGGCGGCGCGGCAAGCACCGGCGGCAGTTCAGCCGTTTCAGCGATTTCGCCCGGCCCGGACAGGCGTTGCAACAGGCGGTCGATCACGCCCTGTGCGGCGGCGGTGAGCCACGGACGCAGCGCGTCGACCTGGCTGGCGTGGCCACGCAGCAAACGCAACAGCATCGGCGTCATCAGCCCCGCTTCCTTGCCCTCGCCCGCAATCAGCCGCGACAGCGCGACGATGGCGGCCAGCGGCCAGCGTTCGGCGGCCAACGCCGTGCGCGCCAGCGCCGCCTTCGACGTACTCGCCACTTTTGCCAGCGCGGTGATCGCCTCGGGCGTGCCAATGGCGGCCAGCGCCTCGCCCGCCTCGTCATTGCCCGCGCCGCGCTCCAGCACCGCGATGGCCTCCAGCCCACGTTCCTGCAACAGGGTGGCGGTCATCGCCGCGCTGCTCCAGAACGTCCAATAGTCGACGCGAGCCTTGTAGAGCAGTGCGAGCGCTTGCGCATCGGTCGCCGTAGACAGCAGCCAGTGCGCCGAGTCTTCACCCTTCAATTCAAAGGCGAGCCGGTTGGAGATTTCTGGCCGGTCGGGCAAGAGCAGCGCGACGCCCGTCCGGCGGCAGGCTTCGAGCTGCGGCAGCGCCGCTTCCAGCGTGTCGGCGCAGGCCTGCCATTCGGCTTCGGGCGCGGCGGCGAGATATTGGCGCAGCGTTTCCTCGCCTTCCGTCATCGGGTGATGGCTCAACGGACGCTGCACCGTGGCGGAAACAACCCGCCCGCCTCTGCGATTACCCGCCCAAGTCACCTGCATCTTCGCCACACCGAGGTAAATGTCGAGCACCCCCGGCAGACCGTATTGCGCGACAAGGTAATGCACCACCGCAGCGCTTTGCGACTCATTGTTTTCAAGCATCAAGGCAAACAACAGCGTGTCGACTTCCGGGTCGGGCGATGGCGTCTCCGGCGTCAGGCGCGCTTTCAGGCGTTCCAGCGCCGGACGGAAAACGGCGTCCGATTGCCCGACGACGAGATTCTTGTCCAAACGGTGATCCTCGCTCGTCCCCGCCCATAGCTGGTAAACCTTATGCCAAGCCGTGTTCACGTTGCGGGATTCGGGAACCGCCTGCGGAAAGCGGCGCGAAGCGTAGGCCACGCGGCGCATCTGCCCGTTCAAGCGAATCGGCGTACCGGCGGACAGCCAGGGCGGCGCGTCGGGATCGACCGCCGTCGCCTCCGGCGCGACCGTTGGCGTTGCGGTGACGCTGCTTTCGGCGTGCGCTGCAATCGCCTGGGCTTCCTTGGCAATCTCGTTGCCATACCAGCGGAAAATGCCCGAATCGCGCAAACGGTCGTGCGCGAGCTTTGCGCCGCGTTCGCTGACCTGGTATTGCCGTTTCAGTTGTGCTTCCGTCACGCTGTCGCCCGCCTTGATGCCACCGGCGGCAATTGCCTGACGAACGGCGGCGACGACACGCTCGACCTGGCTGTCGAGGCTTTCGGGCGCGGCTTCCGCCGCAGGCTCGGAGATGGGCGCGGGCGTGGGTTTCGCGGGCGTATTCCCGATAGTAGCCGCCGCATCGACACCCGCCTCGGCATAGCCCTTGCCGGTCTTCTCCTTCACCAGCTTGCCGAGGGCCGTCGCGGCCTTGGCGGCATCGTCGAAGCACTTGGTCTGACGCTGCCCCGCCGTACCGATGCGTCCCCAGCAGATGTTGAGATCGGTTCCCACCTGCTCGATTTCCCAGAATTTACGGGACTTGCCATCATCGAATTCAAAACGCCGCATAACCGTCTCCAGAGTTTTTCATGATTCGCTGTTTGTACCACTGAGGCCACCCGTTTTATAGACCCTCCGCCATGCCTCGATTTTGTCCCTGGCATCGGCCAGAGACAAGAACACGTGGGCGTTCAGACATTCCTCGCGCAAGCGTCCGTTGAACGATTCGAACCGCCTCTACCCATACATAGAATCCTGCCGGAACACGCGACACAACCCCGCCGTGAGCACATCGTGCCCTGGATCATGATCGTTCTAGCCATCGAGCGTTTCTCCGATTGCTCGCAGCAGTTCGGCGTTTTGCGGATGCGTTTTGATGCCGATGCGATAAAAGGTTTCGTCCAGCCCGCTGAAGTTGGCGCAGGAACGCACCAGAATGCCCCGGCGCAAGAGCGGTTCATGCAGCGGACGATTGCAGCGCAACAGTAAAAAGTTGGCTTCGCCGGGAAACACCTCGATGCCGAGCGAGCGCAAGCGCCCGGCGAGAAAAGCGCGTTCCGCCACGATCAGGCGGCGCGCGTCTTCCAGCCACGCCGGCGGGCACGCCAGCGCCGCGACGCCCGCTACCTGCGCGGGCATCGACACATTCCAGCAGGGCGCCGCAGCGGCGATCGCGGCGAGTCGCCTCGCGTTGGACGAGAGCGCGTATCCGAGCCGCAAGCCCGCCAAGGCGTAGGTTTTGGTGAACGCCTTCAATACGACCAGTTCCGGCATGCCGCCCAACCAGCCGATGGCCGACTGGCCACACGTGAAATCCAGAAAGCATTCGTCCACCACGACGAGTGTGCGGTTTCCGGCGGCGCGGCGGACGATTTGTTCCAGCAGTTCCGCGTCGATCAATCGTCCGGTCGGGTTATTCGGCTGACAGAGAAACAGCACATCGAGACCGGGCGCGAGTTTTTCCCCAAGGCTCGCGGTGAGCGCAAAACCGTCTTCCCGCCGCAGAAGGTGGCGCATCACCCGACAACCGGCCTGTCGCAAGGCGCGCTCGTATTCCGAAAAGGTCGGCGCGCACACCAGCGCCGTGCGCGGTTTGCTGGCCTGGCACAGGCGATGGATCAGGTCGACGGCCCCGTTGCCGCATAAAACCCAGTCCGGCGGCACGCCTTCCCGTGCGGCGATGGCGGCGCGCAGTTCGCGGCAATGGGGGTCGGGATAGCGCGCGAAAAGGTCGACTTGCGCAACGAGCGCCGCCCGCACGGTCTCCGGCATGCCGGACGGATGGGTGTTGACCGAGAAATCCAGGCGGACGCCTTCATGGCGGTAGATGTCGCCGCCGTGTTCATCCGGTGCCAAATAGAACCTCCCCCATACCGATGCGCACCGCCAGAACGACCCCCAGCATGAGGAGGGAGGAAACGTACAGCAGCCGGTTGGCGCGCACGATGTCTTCCGGCTCGATGGGGCGCGTGTCGTCGCCGAGGGTCGGCTTGTCGCACATTTTGCCGAAATACGACGCCGGGCCGGCGAGCCGGATGCCAAGCGCGCCTGCGCAGACGGATTCCGTCTGCGCCGAATTGGGGCTGGCGTGACGGCGACGGTCGCGCCGCCAGATGCGGAAGGCGCGCCCGACGTCATGGCCCGACAGGCAGGCGGCCACGATCATCAGCCCGGCGCAGAGCCGCGAGGGCAGATAGTTGAGCAAGTCGTCCATCTTTGCGGCGGCGCGGCCAAAGTACAGGTAACGCTCGTTTTTGTAGGCGATCATCGAATCCATCGTGTTGACCGCCTTGTAAAAACAGCCGAGCACCGCGCCGCCCAGCATCAGGTAGAAAAGCGGCGCGATGCTGCCGTCGGCGGTATTTTCGGCCACGGTCTCCACCGCTGCGCGGGTGATGCCGTCCCGATCCAGCGCCGCCGTGTCCCGCCCGACGATCATGGCGACTTCCCGCCGCGCGGCAGCTACATCGTTCCGGCGCAGGCTGCGACAGACCTTCATGCTTTCCGCCCGCAACGATCCCATGGCGAGCAACTGGTAGCACAGGAAGCTCTCCAGCAGAAATCCGAGCGGCAGGCACTCACGGTAAGCCAGAAAAAGCAGCAGCATCGGCACCCCCGCGCAGAGCATCGACACGATGCCCGCCAGCAGGACGCCCCCCGCCATCTCGCCCCGCGCACTGGCGGGGAAAAGCGGACGCAGGTGTTTTTCCAGCGCGGCGATCAGGCGTCCCATCAGACGCACAACATGGGGAAAACGCGGCGGGTCGCCGAACAGCATGTCCAAAACGAAGCCGGTGAGAATCGCGCCGGTGGAACAGGCCCAGATGCCGGTCATCGAACCCCCTTGCCAGGCCGGAAAAACATGTCGCGCAACCATGCCATCAGCAATGCGCGATGCAAACCGGGATATTCCAGAAAGGAAATCACTGATGATATAGTCATCGCGCGGGGCAAACGAAAAGGCCCCGTTGCGAGGGGCCTTCTCGTAATCACGCTCCGTGAGGAGCGTGATTGGCATGAAGCCAACTTGCGCAAGTCGTTGGCGACGCAGAACCGCGAGAACAGTTCTATGGATCATACTAGTGGCTCTATTGCTCTACAGCAAGCCCTGCGCCACGACGTGGGCGCTTTCTTTTGTGCCGACACAGGGAACGGATCACGGACGACGATGACATCAGTTCATGACGTGAAGAAAGTCAATATCGGATAACACCTATTTTATATACACTCCGGTCTGGCTTTCCCCAACAAACGAACAGCACAATGCCTTATCGGCTCGTCGTCCTTTTGTCCAGCGCCGCGCTCGCTGCGATTTTCGCAGTCGTGGGTTACTACCTCTACTTGCAGGCCGATCGACGTATCGACATCGAACTCGCCGGCGAGGCCAACCGCCTCCACAACGTTTATGCCGTCCAGAACGAGGTGCTGGCGAAGCGCACACAAGCGTTGGCATACAGTCTGGCCGCCAACGCCGAAATACAACGTCTGCTCGATGAAGGCCACAAGGCCGTATGGGCCGAAGGCGGCGGCGCGGGCGGGCCGCGCGCAGCGGCGCTGCGGGAAGCGCTACGAAAAACCGTGACAGAACAGTGGATCGACCTGCATACGCGCTACGGCGTGGATCACCTGCATTTCCTGCTACCGGGCATCGTCTCGTTCCTGCGCATACGCACACCGGAGCATTTTGGCGACTCGCTGGCCGAAATCCAGCCTATGCTGGCTGACGTCGAACGCGACCTTGATCCACGCGGCAGTTTCGTGGTCGCGCACACATATGCCGGCATGCTCGGCGCGACGGCGGTCACGCGCCCCCAGTCCGACGGCAAACAGCAATTCGTCGGTATGCTGGAAATCGGCTATGACATAGGCGCCCACCTGAGCAGTGTGAGCGCGCAACTCGACGCGGACATCGCCCTGTTGCTCGATAGCGAACGGGTCGACGGCCTCATGTGGGAAGCCCAGCGCCCCATCGCCAGTATCGGGCAATACTACATCCTCGCCACAACCCGCCCGGAAGTCGCTGACTGGCTCGATGCCGGCGCGCTGCCGCCGCTCAAACGCAAGCCGCAGAGTCATCTGCTCACCTGGCAGGGACATCAGTTTCAGGTCGTCACTTTCGCACTCGACGACTATCTGAGCCGCGTGAAAGCCGGGCAGCCGCCGGGGACGGTGCTTATCTGGCGCGACGTCACTTCCCTTGTCGGAGAGCGCGACAGTGAACATGCAGCAGCCATTCGCGGCGCCATGTGCGGCTACGCCCTCGCCCAGACCTGCATCCTGTTGTTGCTGCGCCTGTTGCGCCGACAATGGGAACGTTGCCTGAAACAGAGCACGGCCACGATCGAAAAACTCCTGCGCCGCAACGCCCTGCTCCTCGATACCGCCGCCGACGGCATCTGCGGGGTCGACGCCGCTGGCAACATCACGTTCATCAACCGCGCCGCGCTCGCCATACATGGCTATCGGGCCGATGAGGTCATGGGCAAGAATCCGCACCATCTTTTCCACCACCATCGCCCCGACGGAAGACCCTGCCCGACCGAAACCTGTTCGTTCATGCGAACCCTGGCAGATGGCGAAGCACGCGAGAGCGAGGAATGGCTGTGCCGACGCGACGGCAGCTTCTTCCCGGCGCGGATCATCATCACGCCAATCCACGAACAGGAGCGGACGGTCGGCGTGGTGGTGGTGTTCCACGACATCACCGAGCAGCGCAACCGGCAGAAAGCGCTGTTGCAGCTAGCCACTACCGACTCGCTCACCGGCGCGAGCAATCGCCGCCATTTTCTCGACCAACTGGAAGCCGAAATGGCGCGGCAACGCCGTCATGGCGGCTATGCCTCGCTCCTGATGAGCGACCTCGACTTCTTCAAACACGTCAACGACACCCACGGCCACGCCGCTGGCGACGCCGTTCTCAGCCATTTCGTGCACACCGTACACCAGACCGTGCGCCGCAGCGACGCCATTGGCCGCCTGGGCGGCGAGGAATTCGCCATCCTCCTGCCCGGCGACGGCATTCACGGCGCGCGCGAACTTGCGGAACGTCTGAGGCGGACTTTCGAGGCCAATCCAGCCCGGATAGGCAACCTCATCATCCCGGTCACGGTCAGCATCGGCATCACCGAACTACAGGCGGACGACATGGGCAGCGAAGCGCCCCTGCGCCGCGCAGACGAGGCGCTTTACGCAGCCAAGGCCGCGGGCCGCAATCGCATAGAACTCTACGACCCAGCCCGGCGGCAGCACATTCCCGCCGAGAAAGCGGAAAGCACGGGCTGAAGCCTCAGCGCAGGCGCGCCAGCGTTTGCAAGGTGCGTTCGCGCCCGAACGTTTCCAGAACGGCGTCGACCGATGGCGTATGCTCCACGCCAAAGAGCGCCACCCGCAACGGGATGGCGAGTTGCGGCATTTTCAGGCCGTATTCTTTCAGGGCGTCCTTGATCGCACGGCTGATCGCGTCCTTTTCCCAAACGGGCAACGCTTCCAGGCGGGCGGCAAGCCCGGCGAGCGCAGCGCGCGCGAGCGCGCCGAGATGTTTTTCGGCCAGGCCGGACGGGATTTCCCCCGGCTGGTAGAACGGCGTCACCGCCTCGGCCAAATCGTTGAGATTGCCCGCACGTTCCTTGTAGAGCGCCACAACGGCGGCCAAGCCGGGGCCACCCTCGCGGCCAACGCCGCGCGCGTCGAGACGCTCGCCCACTTCGCGCGCCAGATCGGCGTCGCCCGCCGCCTTGATGTACTGGGCGTTGAGCCAGTTCAGCTTATCGGTGTTGAACTGCGCGGCGGAAGGGGTGATGTGGTCGAGGTTGAACCATTCGACGAACCGGGCGCGGCTGAACAATTCATCGTCACCGTGGCTCCAGCCCAATCTGGCAAGGTAGTTGACCACCGCATCCGGCAAATAGCCGTCATCCCTGTACTGCATGACGCTCACCGCGCCGTGGCGCTTGGAGAGCTTGGCCCCGTCGTCGCCGAGGATCATCGAAAGATGGCCGTAGCGCGGCACGGCAGCCCCGAGCGCCGCGAGCACGTTGATCTGGCGCGGCGTGTTGTTGACGTGATCGTCGCCCCGGATGACGTGGGTGATACCCATATCCCAGTCGTCGACCACGACGCAGAAGTTGTAGGTTGGCGTGCCGTCGGCGCGAGCGATGATGAAGTCGTCGAGTTCGGCGTTGGCAAACTCGATGCGCCCCTTGACGAGATCGTCCCAGGCCACCGCGCCTTCGCGCGGATTCCGGAAGCGCACTACCGGCTCGACGCCCGCTGGCGGCGAAGGCAACGTCTTGCCAGCCTCGGGCCGCCAGCGCCCGTCGTAGCGCGGCTTTTCCTTTCTCGCTTCCTGCCCGGCGCGCAAGGCGTCGAGTTCTTCCTTCGAGGTGTAGCAGTAATAGGCCGTCCCGGCGGCAAGCATCTGCTGGATCACTTCCTTGTAGCGATCCATGCGCTTCGTCTGGTAGAACGGCCCTTCGTCGTAATCCAGCCCGAGCCATGCCATGCCGTCGAGGATAGCCTGCACCGCTTCCGGCGTAGAGCGGGCGAGGTCGGTATCCTCGATGCGCAAGACGAACTTACCGCCGCAATGGCGGGCATAGGCCCATGAAAACAGCGCCGTGCGCGCGCCGCCGATATGCAGGAAGCCGGTCGGACTGGGGGCAAAACGGGTACGAACGGTCGAAGTCATGTCAAAACACCGATCCCTGAAAAATAAAAACCCGCCGTCGACAACGACGCCGGGTGTGCATACTGGCCGGGCCGGCATGATAGCAAATTCAAAAACCGGGGGCGACAGCGACCCGCCGCCGCCCATACAACGCAAAAGGATCGGCCAATTTGAAGCGTCCCACATTTCGCCCTGGCGGACTTTGGCGACGCCTTTGCCGTGGCATCGTTACGATCATCGTAGCGGTAGGCAAGCCATAAGCTCCCGCCTGTAGCAACCTGCGAGGCGATGCAAACCTTCCAGGTTCGTTTTGAGCGACAGGCACGAATGACTGTCGCTCATGAGTTGCTGACAAGTTTGTCAGACCTTGAACTGTTCCACGGTCTCATTCACATCCTTCGCCAATTGCCCCAGCCGCTGTGCGCCATCGGCGGTTCCCGCCGCCGCCGCGCTGTTCTCGTCGGTCATCTGCGCCACGCTTTCCACGTGGCGCGCAATGTCCTGACTCGCCGCGCTTTGCTCTTTCAGCGCACTCGATATTTCCGCCACCGCCGACGACACCTTTCCCGCGCTCTCGCGGATTCCCGCGATCCGCGTCCCGGCATCCTGCGCCAACGCCTGTCCGGATTCGACCTGCTTCACCACCCGCGCCATCTCGTCGACCGCTTCCTTCGCCGACGCCTGGATTTTGCCCACCATCCCGCCAATGTCGCTGGTCGACTGCGCGGTGCGCTCGGCAAGCTTTCTCACTTCGTCGGCCACCACCGCGAAACCCCGTCCCTGTTCGCCCGCGCGCGCCGCTTCGATCGCCGCGTTGAGCGCCAGCAGGTTGGTCTGGTC
>JAITQD010000043.1 GCA_031289095.1 Azoarcus sp. | reverse complement strand
TGTCGCGGTCGACGGACACTGCCAGTTCCGGCTTGGTGAGCTTGAGATCGGTGTCGGGCGACACGAACCCCGGATGCTCGTCCATGGCGTCGAGCATGGCCTCGGTGCTGCGGGCCAGTTCGTCCCACGAGCCGGAGGAAGCAATGACGAAGCTCACGGGCCGCGTGCGCGGGCTTTGTCCGAACGCGGCGGGCAGGATGGTGAAGGCGTTGATGCCGGTGATGGCGCTCAGGCGCGGCTGCATTTCGGCGGCAATCTCGGTGGTCTTGCGCCGGCGCTGCGACCAGTCGATGAAACTCACAAAGCCCCTGCCCTGCGACACCGTGGGGGTGCCGGACATCACCTGGTAGCCTTCGACGTCAGCGGTGGTGGCGAAAATGTCGCCAATTTCGGCGGCGTAGCGCGTCATGTAGTCGATGGTGGCGCCTTCCGGGCCGCTGAACTGCACCATGATGCGGCCACGATCTTCAACCGGCGACAGCTCGGACTTCAACTGCCCGAGCAGCAACACGGCCAGACCGGCAATGGCCGCGAACGCGGCCAACACCACCCAGCGCAGCCCGAGCATGCGGATGAGCGCGCGCCGATAGCCAGCGGTGATCCAGGCGAGGCATCCTTCGATGGCGTTGTAGAGCGCGCCGTGTTCGCGCTCATGGCGCAGCAGCCGCGAGCACATCATCGGCGACAGGGTCAGCGCGACGAACCCGGAAACGAGCACCGCGCCAGCAAGCGTGAGCGCGAACTCGGTAAAGAGTTTGCCAGTGCGTCCGGTCATGAACGCCACCGGGGCATAGACGGCGGCCAGGGTGATGGTCATCGCCACCACGGCGAAGCCGATTTCCTTCGCCCCCCGGAACGCGGCCTCTAACGGCGGCATGCCGTCTTCGATGTGACGATAGATGTTTTCAAGCATGACAATAGCATCATCCACCACCAGCCCGATGGCCAGCACCAGCGCCAGCAGGGTCAGGGTGTTGACCGAGAACCCAAGCGTGAACATCAGCGCGAACGCGCCCACCAGCGACACCGGAATCGTCACCAGCGGCACCAGCATGGCGCGCCAATTGCGCAGGAAAAAGAGGCAGACTACCGCCACCAGCAGCACCGCTTCCCAGACGGTGGAAAACACCGCCGCAATCGAACGTTCGATGAACACCGTCGAATCGTTGGTGACGGTCATCGTCATCCCGTCCGGCAGTTCCGCTTCGAGCGCAGGCAGCATTTTGACCAGTTCGCGCTTGAGATCGAGCGGATTGGCAGTGGATTGCTTGATGAGTCCCAGCGAAATTGAGGGCCGCCGCATGAAGCGCACTTCGCTGCGCAGGTCGACGGGGCCGACCTCGACCCGGCCAATATCGCGGATACGCACCGGGTAGCCGTCGGGTGTGGTGCTCTGCCGCACGACCACGGCCCCGAATTGCGCCGGCTCGGCAAGATCAGTATGGGCCACGACCTCGAATTCGCGCTCGCGGCTCTCGATCCGCCCTGCCGGCAATTCGACGTTCTGGCGCGTGATGGCGTCCTCGACGTCCTGCGGCGTCAGGCCGAACGCGGCGAGGCGGGCGCGATCGAGCCAGACGCGCATCGAATAGCGGCGCTCGCCGTATATGCGCGCGTCCGCCGCGCCCGGCAGGGTTTGCAGGCGCGGCTTGATGATGCGGTTGGCGATGTCGCTCATCTCCATCTGGTTGTGGCGGTCGGACGAAAACGCAAGCCAGATGATCGGGTTGGCGTCGGCCTCGACTTTGGCGATCACCGGCTCGTCAATGTCGTCGGGCAGCCGTCGCCGCACCCGGGAAACGCGGTCGCGCACATCGGCTGCGGCGCTGTCGGCGTCGCGCTCGATGCGAAAGCGCACCGTGATCTGGCTGCGCTCGGAACGGCTGATCGACGAGAGCACATCGACCCCTTCGATACCAGCAATCGAATCCTCCAGCGGCTTGGTGACGCGCGATTCGACGATCTCGGGGCTTGCCCCGGTATAAATGGTGTCGACGGTGACAACGGGTTCGTCAATATTGGGATATTCGCGCACCGTAAGGCGCGAGTACGACATCAGACCGACCAGCAGTACCATCAGCGACAGCACGGTCGCAAACACCGGACGCCTGATGCAGATATCGGACAGCACCATGGCGACGCGCGCTCAGTCGGAAGCCGCCACGGGCCGCGCCACCGTCACCGGCGCGCCGTCGCGCAGCTTGAGCTGGCCGGCAATCACAATACGGTCGCCGGACGCGAGTCCCTGCACCACTTCGACTTCGGCGGCGCGGCGAGCGCCGGTCTTGACCTCGACCCGGCGCGCCCGCCCGTCCTCGACCCGAAACACAAACTGCGCCTGACCCGGCGCGGGAATCAGCGCCGTTTCCGGCACCAGCAGCACGTCATCGCGCCGCTCGACGAGCACTTTCACACGCGCGAACACACCGGGCCGCAAGCGCCCCTGGTCATTGGTGAGACGGGCGCGCAACAACACCGCCCTGCCCTCGGCATCCACCAGCGGATCAATGGCATCGACTGTGGCGGGGAAAACCACGCCCGGCACCACATCGCTGGTCACTTCCAGCGCCTGCCCTGGATCAAGACGGCCCAGAAACAACTCGGGCAGGCGAAAATCGAGTTTGAGGGTAGCAATATCCTCGATGTTGATGAGCGCGTCGCTGTCCTTGACGTAATCGCCGACGCTCACCTTGCGGATGCCGACGATGCCATCGAACGGCGCGCGGATACGGGTGCGCGCCAGGTGCGCCTGCGCCAGTGCCACCGAGGCGCGCGCCACTTCGAGTCGGGAAGCGGCCTCATCGCGCGCACTGCCGCTCACGAATTTGTCCCGGAAAAGGTCTTCGACGCGGCGGGCGTTGGCGTCGGCCAGCATCAACTCGGCCTTTGCCTGTTGTAGTTCGGCGCGCTGCACGGCGGCATCGAGTTCGATCAGCACCGCCCCCCGGCGTACGGCGCTGCCGTCGCGGAAGCGGATCGCCGACACACGTCCGGCCACTTCCGGATGCAGGATGACCGACTGGTTGGAAACAAGCGTCCCCACCGCCGCAACGTCGTCGACAAGCGTGCGCGCTTCCACCGCCGCGACTTCCACCAGCACTGGCTGCGGCGTTCCCGCATGGGAAGAACTGCTCGCGTTTTTCGCCGCTGCGGGCGCGGGCGGCGCGGAACCCTGGGAACCATTGGCGCGCCATGCGTATGCGCCCAGCCCCAGCAGACCGGCAAGGCACAAAACCGCGATCAGTGGGCGACGCAATGGCATGGAAGTGGACTCTCGACCGGACATAGACGGAAAACCCCGTCCGGGGCGACGCAAGCATCTGAAAACCCGCTAAAGATAATGGACTACCGGCCACATGAAAACAAAGAAATATGGATAAAAAAAACCGCTATCGCCCCAATTTGCTCAAAAATGTCGCGCGGCAAGACGCCGCGCCCGTTCCGGCGATCGCCGTTACTGCCCGCTTCATTCGCTGGCGGCGGCCCCGCTCATCTCCCGCAACGCCTCCAGCAGACGTTGGCTGGCCCTGCCATCCGCCTTGCGCCCGAGCGCCGTCTGTTCCTGCGCGATCGCCTTGCGCGACTTCGCACCGATCGCGCCATCGGCCTCGCCGATATCGTGTCCGCGCGCGATCAGCAGGCGCTGGAGTTCGCGCCGTCCCGCCCGGGAGAGACCGGGATCGTCGGTCGGCCACGGCGTACGGAATTCACCGCCGCCGCGCAGGCGATCCGACAGATGGGCAATGGCGAGGGCGTAGCTTTCGGAGGCGTTGTAGCCGTAGATGACATTGAAATTGCGTCCGACCAAAAAGGCCGGCCCTGCAACCCCGGCGGGAAGCAGCAAGGCGCGATCCGGGCCGTTGGCGGCAAGCGCGTTGCCGTCTGCACGCGTCACTCCGCGCGCGATCCACGACGACATCGGTTGCCGGTTGCGGCGACCCGCGACCGATGTATCGAACCCCGGCGGCAGGCTGACTTCAAAGCCCCAGCCCTCGTCGTTTTTCCAGCCCCCCTTGTTCAGAAAATTGGCGGTGGAAGCGAGCGCGTCGGGGGCGCTGTCGACCAGATCGCGCCGGCCATCGCCGTCGAAATCGACCGCGAGCCGCAAAAAGGTGGACGGCATGAACTGCGTCTGCCCGAAAGCGCCGGCCCAGGAGCCGGTGAGGCGTTCGGCGGGAATATGGCCTTCGTCGATGATCTTCAGGGTATCGAGGAACTCGCCGCGAAAGTAATCCTGCCGCCGCCCCATGCAGGCGAGCGTACCGAGCGAGACGAGGAGCGGACGTTTACCGAGGCTGCGACCGTAATTGCTCTCCACTCCCCAGACCGCGACCACCGTCGCGGGATCGACACCGTAGCGCGCCTCGACCTTTTGCAGCACGTCCCGCCAGCGTTCCAGCATGGCGCGTCCGTCATCCGCCCTTTCGTCATCGACGAGCGCCGCGAGGTAGTCCCAGATCGGGGTGGAAAATTCGGGCTGGGCGTCAAGCTGTTCGAGCACCGAGAGATCGGGTTGGAGCTCGGCGGCATGCGCATCGAAAGTCGCCCGTGAGACACCGCGTTTGACGGCCTGAACGCGCAGGCGGTCGAGGCAGTCGGAAAACCCGTCGGCCAAAGCCGGCAACGGCGCGGCGAGCGCCAAGGCCAGCATGACGGGAGAAAGGCGGCGGCATTTTTGGGCGGTTTTTTTCATCCGGGCATTGTAGCCGCTCGATGGCGATCAGGCAGCTACCGTTTCATGTCAGTCATTGCGAGCGCAATCTGAACAGCCCGGAAACCACGAGAACCGCCGTGGCCATCAGGGCGGGCGCAGCACGACGGACATCCCGGAGGATTTCAAAGATAGATGACTGGTGGGTACTGACGGGTTCGAACCGCCGACATTCGTCTTGTAAGGGCGACGCTCTACCAACTGAGCTAAGTACCCGCGCAAAAAGAAGCAAGCGCTGCTTTCGCAAAGAGAAAACGCGCTATTTTATAGTTTCCCTCAAACCCTTGCCAGCCCTGAACTTCGGCACATTGGCGGCGGCGATCCTGATCGCCTTGCCGGTGCGTGGATTGAGGCCGTTGCGCTCGGCGCGTTCGCTGACGTAAAAGGTTCCGAAACCGATCAGAGTCACGGATTCTCCGTGCCTGAGCGCCTTGGCGACGGTATCGGTGACAGCGCAGAGTACCCGATCCGCCGTCGCCTTGCTGATTTCCGCCCGCTCGGCGATTTCGTCGATCAATTCGCTTCTGTTCATGCTGGCATCCCTCCTTTCCGTGGCTGTGGGCAACGTATCTGCGCCATGATCACAATCAATGCGCCCGCACTGTCTGCGACGTGTCCACCGATGTATCGTTCCCAACAACGTCTTCGGTCTCGGCCAGCGGCACCGGCTTGCGTTCGAGCGCAAGTTCCAGAACCTGATCAATCCAGCGTACCGGGATGATTTCAATCGCGTTTTTGATGTTGTCCGGAATTTCGGCCAGATCCTTGACGTTTTCTTCCGGAATCAGTGCGCGCGCAATGCCGCCGCGCACGGCGGCAAGAAGTTTTTCCTTCAGGCCGCCAATCGGCAGGACTTCGCCGCGCAGGGTGATTTCGCCGGTCATCGCCACGTCGCAACACACGGGAATGCCGCTGAGAGCCGAAACCAGCGCCGTGGTGATCGCACTGCCCGCCGACGGGCCGTCCTTGGGAATCGCGCCTTCCGGCAGGTGAATATGGATGTCGCTCTTTTGATAGAAATCAATCTCGATTCCCAGTGAGCGCGACCGGCGGCGCACGACCGACAGCGCAGCCTGGATGGATTCCTGCATGACCTCGCCGAGCTTGCCGGTGGTCATCACCTTGCCCTTGCCCGGCAGCACCACGGCTTCGATCGTCAGCAACTCGCCACCGACCTCGGTCCAGGCCAGTCCGGTGACCTGCCCGATCTGGTTTTGCTTTTCCGCCATGCCGAAGTTGTAGCGGCGCACACCGAGATACTTGTCGAGGTTCCTGTTGTTGACCACGACCCTGCTCGTGCGCGGTTTTAGCAGCAGCGATTTCACTACCTTGCGGCAGATTTTCGAGACTTCGCGCTCCAGCCCGCGCACCCCCGCTTCCCGCGTGTAATAACGGCATATATCGCGCAGCGCATCGTCCGTCACCGCCAGTTCGCCCGCCTTGAGACCGTTGTTCTTGATCTGTTTGGGCAGCAGGTAACGGTGGGCGATATTGACTTTTTCGTCCTCGGTGTATCCGGACAGACGAATCACTTCCATGCGGTCGAGCAGCGGCGGCGGAATGTTGAGCGTGTTGGCGGTGGCGACGAACATCACGTCGGAGAGGTCGTAATCGACTTCGATGTAATGATCCTGGAAGGTGTGGTTCTGCTCGGGATCGAGCACTTCCAACAGGGCGGAGGATGGGTCGCCCCGGAAGTCCATGCCGAGCTTGTCCACCTCGTCGAGCAGAAAAAGCGGGTTCTTCACCCCGACCTTGGTCATGTTCTGGAGGATCTTGCCGGGCATCGAACCGATGTAGGTGCGGCGGTGGCCGCGGACTTCGGCTTCGTCGCGCACGCCGCCGAGCGCCATGCGCACGAACTTGCGATTGGTCGCCTTGGCGATGGACTGCCCGAGTGATGTCTTGCCCACCCCCGGCGGCCCCACGAGGCACAGGATCGGCGCTTTCACCTTGTCGACGCGCTGCTGCACGGCCAGGTATTCGAGGATGCGCTCCTTGACCTTCTCCAGCCCGTAGTGATCGTGGTCGAGAATCTTTTCCGCTTCGGACAGGTTCTTGCTCACCCGGGAACGTTTTTTCCACGGCAGGCCGATCATGGTGTCGACGTAGTTGCGCACCACGGTGGCTTCGGCGGACATCGGCGACATCAGCCGCAGCTTCTTGAATTCGGATTGCGTCTTCGCCAGTGCCTCCTTGGACATACCGGCGTTCTTGATCTTCTTTTCCGTTTCTTCAAGGTCGGCACCTTCCTCGCCTTCCCCGAGTTCTTTCTGGATCGCCTTGACCTGCTCGTTGAGGTAGTACTCGCGCTGGCTCTTTTCCATCTGGCGCTTGACCCGGCCACGGATGCGCTTTTCAACCTGGAGGATGTCGATTTCGTTTTCGATCTGCGCAAGCAACCGGTCGAGCCGTTCGCCGACATTGAACATTTCCAGGACTTCCTGTTTCTGTTCGAGCTTGAGCGGCAGATGGGCGGCGATGGTGTCAGCCAGACGGCCCGTGTCGTCGATGCCGGCCAGCGAGGAAAGAATTTCGCCCGGAATCTTCTTGTTGAGCTTCACGTACTGGTCGAACTGGGCGATGATCGCGCGCCGCATCGCTTCAACTTCGGTATTGCCCCGGTCGGAGGAGGGCACCGGCACGGCGCGGGCGATGAACAGTTGGCGCAGATCTTCCACTGCGTCGAGCCGGGCGCGCTGCACGCCTTCGACCAGCACCTTGATGGTGCCGTCGGGCAGCCGCAGCATTTGCAGGATGTTGGCGACGCAGCCAACGCCATAGAGATCGCCCGCAGAAGGTTCGTCCTTGCCCGCCGAGTGCTGTGCGACAAGCAGAATGCTCTTTCCCGCCTCCATCGCCGCTTCCAGCGCCTTGATCGACTTGGGCCGCCCCACGAACAGCGGGATGACCATATGCGGAAACACCACCACGTCACGCAACGGCAGCAGCGGCAGTTCCAGTTGTTCGTTGGGGAGATCGGCAGAGCCGGACATTGTTTTTTCCTTACACAAAGAAGAACCGCACCCATATTAGGGCACGGTTCCATTTAATCAAGTAGCAAGCATCTTCCCGCGCATCGGCAACGGATGCGCAGCGGGAGATCAGTTGGAACCCGATACTTTCGGCTGGTCGGCGTAAATCAGCAGCGGTTTGGCGCCTTCCTCGACCGCGCCTTCGTCGATCACGACCTTGGTCACGCCTTCGAGACTGGGCAGGTCGTACATGATGTCGAGCAGCGCCATTTCCAGGATGGAGCGCAACCCGCGCGCCCCGGTCTTGCGCCGGATTGCCTTTTTCGCCACAGCGTGCAGCGCCGCCGGGCGGATTTCGAGTTCGACACCTTCCATCGAGAACAGCTTCTGGTATTGCTTGATCAGCGCATTCTTGGGTTCAACCAGAATCTGGATCAGGGCGTCCTCATCGAGTTCGTGCAGGGTCGCCACCACCGGCAGACGCCCGATCAGCTCTGGAATGAGGCCGAACTTGATCAGATCCTCGGGTTCAGCCCGGCTGAACGCCTCGGTGAGACTGTGGCTCTTGATGCTTTTCACCTCGGCGCCAAAGCCGATCCCGACTTTCTCGGTTCGGCTGAGGATGACTTTTTCCAGTCCGTCGAACGCGCCGCCACAGATGAAAAGGACGTTGGTGGTGTCGACCTGGATAAAATCCTGGTTTGGGTGCTTGCGCCCGCCCTGGGGCGGAATCGAGGCGACGGTGCCTTCGACGAGCTTCAAGAGCGCCTGCTGCACGCCCTCGCCCGATACGTCACGGGTAATCGAGGGGTTGTCGGATTTGCGCGAAATCTTGTCGATCTCGTCGATGTA